>DATJUK010000286.1:0-7253 GCA_035502495.1 Solirubrobacterales bacterium | reverse complement strand
TTGGCGTGGCCAGAAGGCGCGGGGGCCGAGCACGGCCAGCAGGGCCGGCAGCAGGGTGAAGGCTGCGCTCAGCATCGTCGCGATCCCGAGCGCCAGGATCGGGCCGAGCCAGTGCGTCGACTGCAGGTCGGCGACAAGCAGCACCAGCATCGCCGCGATCACCGTCCCCGCCGAGGCGGCGATCGCCGGCATCGTCTCCGCGACCGCCAGCGGCAGCGCCCGGGCCGGCGGCGTCCCCGCGTGGATCTCCTCGCGATAGCGGTGGACCAGCAGCAGCGAGTAGTCGGTGCCGGCGCCGAAGATCAGCACCAGCAGCAGCATCGTCCCCTCCGAGTTGACGGTGATCCAGCCGGCCTCGATCAGCAGGTAGGCGAGCCCGGTCGCGACCAGGTAGGCGGCGCCGACCACCAGCAGCGGCAGCAGCGCCAGCGGCGGTGCCCGGTAGACCGCCAGCAGCAGGATCAAGACCAGGCTGAGGGTCGCGACCAGCAGCGTCTCGCTCGCTTCTTCGGCGACCTGCTCGAGGTCGGCGGCGATCCCGCCGGGTCCGGTCACGTAGGAGTGGACCCCGGGAATCGGGTGCGCGGCGAGAAACTGGCGCAGGCGCATCACCCCTTTGGTGACGGCGCCGCGGTCGCCGGCGTTCAGGGCCAGCACGATCAGCGCCGCCTTGCCGTCGCGGGAGAGCGGTCCGATGCCCCTGGCCCGCCGGGCGACCTCGCCGAGCGAGGCGCTGGCGTCGGCCGAGAAGGGATCGACGATCGGCGTCGCGCCGACGATCTCGAGGTCGTTGAGGCGGTCGCCAAGGCGCCCGATCGCGACCCGGTCGGCTTTGGTCAGCCGCCCGTCTTCGCGCGCGAAGACGATCACCGTAGGCACCTCTTCGCCGGCCCCCGCGCCGGTGCCGCCGCCCGTCTCCAGGGCCTCGATCGCGCGGGTCGATTCGGAGTTCGAGGGCAGGAAGGAGCTCTGCCCGGCGGCAGTGACTTCGCCGATCTTCGCGTGTCCGAGCCAGCCAGCGAGGCCGAGCAGGAGCCAGACGGCGATCACCAGCCAGCGGCCGCGCGGCCCGGTCACCGCGTCGGCGAGTCGCCTGCTGACGCTGCGCTCGGGGGACGACACGGGGCGGAAGGCTAGCCGCGGCGCCCAACCGGGTAGAAATTGGCCATGCCCTGGTGGATCGCCCGCAAAGCCGCCCCCGCCGTCTGGAAGCGGATCCCCTGGAAAATGGTCTGGACCGTCGCCCTCTGGCTGGCCGAGAAAGGCCGCGAGCGGGTGCGGGAGAACCTGACCCAGAGCGAACAGACCGAGTTCTGGACGATGATCAAGAAATCGAAGGGCCGGCCCTCGAACCTGAGCCAGCGCGACCGCACGCGGATGAAGAACATCGTCGGCAAGGCGATTCGCGGTACCTGACCCACTATGTTTGCCGCCATGAACGACGAATGGCGGTTGCAGATCGATGTCCAGGACGACGCCCGCGCGACGAAGATCGGCGAGCACCTCGCGGCGCGCGAGCTCGAACACGACCTCAGCGACGCCTTCGCGGACCGGGTGATCGTCTCCCGCGACGGCACCAGGCTGTTCGTCTACGCCGGTAGCCGTGAGCAGGTCGAGGCGGCCGGCAAGCTGATCGCCGAAGTCGCCGCCGATGAGGGCTGGGAGGTTGAGACGCGGCTGCGCCGCTGGCACCCGCAGGCCGAGGACTGGGAGAACCCCGACGAGCCGCTGCCGGCCAGCGCGGAGTCGGCGGCGGAGGAGCACGAGGCGCTGATCGCCTCCGAGCGCAACCGCTCCGAGTTCAGCGGCGAGCCCGAATGGGAGGTCCGGATCGACTGCGACTCCCACCACGACGCGGTCGCGTTCGCGAAGAAATTGGAGGCCGAGGGGATCCCCGCCGTGCGCCGCTGGAAGTACCTGGTGGTCGGCGCCACCGACGAGGACAGCGCCCGGGCGCTGGCGGTGCAGCTGGCCGCCGAGGCGCCGGAGGGCAGCGAGATCAAGGCCGAGGGCTCGGGCCGGATCGCCTGGGCCGAGCGCCCGCCGAACCCGTTCGCGATCTTCGGGGGCCTCGGCGGCTGAGCCGATGCCGGCGTCCGAGGGCGAGTCGCCGGATCACCTGGCGGAGCTGCTCGCCCGCCGCGCGCTGACCGAGGACGAGGCGCGGCCCGAGGCGGTCGGGCGCCGCCACGCGGCCGGGGCGCGAACCGCGCGCGAGAACCTCGCCGACCTCGTCGACCCCGGCTCCTTCGTCGAGTACGGGCGCTTCGCGATCGCCGCCCAGCGGGGGCGCCGCGAGCTCGCCGACCTGATCGCCCGGACCCCCGCCGACGGCTTCGTCGGCGGCACCGCGACGGTGAACCGGGAGCTCTTCGGCGACGGCGCCGCCTGCGCGGTGCTCTCCTACGACTACACCGTGCTGGCGGGGACCCAGGGGGCGCTCGGGCACCGCAAGAAGGACCGCCTCTTCGAGCTGATCGAGCGGATGCGGCTGCCGACGGTGCTCTTCGCCGAGGGCGGCGGCGGGCGCCCCGGGGACACCGACTACCCGGTGGTCTCGGCGCTCGACACGCGCGCGTTCGCGCTCTGGGCGCGGCTCTCGGGGCTGGTGCCGCGGATCGCGATAGTCGCCGGGCGCTGCTTCGCCGGCAACGCGGTGCTGGCGGGCTGCTCGGACCTGATCGTCGCGACCGAGGGCTCCTCGCTGGGGATGGGCGGCCCGGCGATGATCGAGGGCGGCGGTCTCGGCAAGGTCGACCCCGACGAGGTCGGGCCGCTGGAGACGCAGGCGCGGGGCGGGGTGGTCGACCTGATCGCCGCCGACGAGGCGGACGCGACGGCGAAGGCGAAGCGGCTGCTCGGCTACTTCCAGGGGACGACGCCGCCGGGGACCGAACCCGACCAGGCGGCCCTGCGGGAGATGGTGCCGGAGCGGGCGCGGCGGGCCTTCGCGGTCGGGCCGCTGGTCGAGACCCTCGCCGACGCGGACTCGGTCACCTTCCTGCGCGACCGCTTCGCCCCGGAGCTGGTGACGGCGCTGGGGCGGATCGAGGGCCGGCCGCTCGGCTTCCTCGCCAACGATTCGCGCCACATGGCGGGGGCGATCACCAGCGATGCCTCCGACAAGGCGGCGCGGTTTCTGTCGCTCTGCGACGCCTTCGGCCTGCCGGTCGTCTCGCTGCTCGACACGCCCGGCTTCATGGTCGGCCCTGACGCCGAGGCGACCGGGCTGGTGCGCCACGCCTCGCGCCTGCTGGTCGGCGGGGCGGCGCTGCGGGTGCCGCTGATCGCGGTGGTCCTGCGGCGCGGCTACGGGCTGGGGGCGCAGGCGATGGCCGGCGGCAGCCTGCACGAGCCGCTGCTGACCGTGGCCTGGCCGGGCGCGCACCTGGGGCCGATGGGGCTCGAAGGCGCGGTGCGGCTGGCTCTGCGCAAGGAGCTGGAGGAGATCGCGGACGAGGCCGAGCGCGAGCGGCGGGTGCGCGAGCTCACCGCGGCGGCGGAAGAGAACGCGAAAGCGCTCAACGCGGCGGCGCTGTTCGAGCTCGACGACGTGATCGACCCGGCGGAGACGCGCGGCGTGATCGCGAAGACGCTCCGCGCCGCGGCCGGCGCGCCCGATCAGCGCCCGCGCCCGGTCGACACCTGGTGAACCCGGCGGGCCGACGGCCGTTTGCCGAGTTGACCACGCTCCCGTGTGGTCAACTCGGCAACCGTCACCAGAGGGCGGCGTGGGACTCCATGACGCCGCGGCCCTCGCGCAGCTCGAGGCCGTCGAGGGCGCCGCTGAAGGTGCCGAAGCGGTGGCGGTACCTGCTGCGGATGAGGAGGAAGTTGTCGTCGCGCTGCCGCTCGGCCTCGCCCTGAAACTTCAGCTGGGAGGAATCGCCGAAGGCGACCGCGTCGAGGTCGTGGAAGGCGACCGGGGCGGGCTCGTGCGGGACGCCGTCGATCCAGACGGCGCGCTCGCTGCGCGCGGGCGGATCGTTGATGCCCTCGACCAGGTTCCAGGCGACCGCGCGGCCGTCGCCGGCGGTGCCGACGCCGGCCGACCAGCGCCAGCTGGTGCGGCGGGCCTGGTAGCCGGCCGATTCGTCGTCGACGCCGAGGCCTTCGACCGCGAGGCGGCGGCCCGGGACCTCGATCGTGCCCGCGATCGGCACGCCCGCCCGCTTGCGGGTCCAGCCCCAGCCGCCCGCGCCGGCGCAGATCGATTCGATCGGCTCCGCGTCGCCGAGCGCCAGGTCGGCGTGGAGGCCGGGGGCGTCGATCAGGAGCCGGGGACCGTCGAGGACGACCTCGCGGGAGCCGGGGCGGAGGGTGGTGCGGGCGAGCTCGCGGCCTCGGTCGCGGTCCCAGAGCACCCAGAACGACTGGCCGGTGGGGCCGACCTCGGCGCGCGCCGCGCAGAGCATCAGCGCCTCGCCGTAGAAGCCGACGTAGCGCCAGCGCTTACGCAGGTTGCCGTCGCGGCGGAGCGGCATCGGGCCGGGCGGCAGGGGCAGGTCGGGCCGTCCGCCGCCCGGGCCGCGCCAGGGAATTCCGCTCGGATCCATCGCCGCAACCTACCCGGCCGGCACGCGACCGCCCCGGGGTTCTAGTCTCGGCGTATGGCCCAGGCGATACAGATCATCGGCGCGCTGGTCATCCTCAGCGCCTTCGCCGCCAACCAGCTCGGTGAGCTGCGGACCGATTCGCGGCTCTACCTGCTGCTGAACCTGGTCGGCTCGACGGTGCTGGCGATCCTCGCCGTGGTCGAAGGCCAGCTCGGCTTCATCCTGCTCGAGGGCGTCTGGGCGGCGGTCTCCGGCTGGAGCCTCTTCGTCATCCTCGGCGAAGAAGCCGAAGCCGGCGGCCCCCCCGAAGGGTGAGTTCGCAGTAATCCCCGGATAGCGGCGAGAAGTGCGAACTCACTGTTTGGTGGCGGCTTCGATCAGGCGCTCGGCGAGTTTGCGCATGCCCAGTTCGAGGGCGGCTTTGGCGGCGCCTTCCCAGTCGGTCGGGCCATCCAGCGGTGGGTCGACGCCGGCGTCGCGCAACGTCGCGATGTCTTTGAAGGCCAGGAGTTCCTCGCGCCCTTCGATCAGCGCCGCCCGCAGTTTCGGCCGCCGCTCCCGCACCGCCGCGTCGAGGATCGCCTCCAGGGTGCCGTGCTCGCGCAGCAGCTCGGCGGCCGTCTTCGGCCCGACCCCCTTCGCCCCCGGCAGCCCGTCGGCCGGGTCGCCGCGCAGGGCGATGAAGTCGGGGACCTGCCCGGGGTCGATGCCGTAGCGCTCGCGCACCCCGTCGGGATCGACCGCTTCGGCCCCTTTGCCGCCGGTCCGCACGTAGAGGACGGTGATCCCGGGCGCCGCGCACTGGTACATGTCGCGGTCCCCGGTCAGGATCAGCGCCTCGCCGCCCGCCGCGGCCTCGCGCCGCGCGAGGGTCCCGAGCAGGTCGTCGGCCTCGAGGTCGGCGCTGGTCGCCACCGTCCACCCGAAGGCCTCGAAGAACGGCCCGCTCGCGGTGAACTGGTCGGGCAGCTCGTCCGGCATCGCCTCCTCGCGCTCGGCGTGGTAGGCGGGGTAGAGCTCGGTCCGGTAGGCGGCCGCGTCGGGGCCGAAGCAGAGGACGACGGCGCGCGGCCGGTGCTTCTCGACCTCGCGCAGCACCAGGTTCGCCGTCCCCAGCAGCGCGTTGACCGGCCGGCCGTCCGGGTCGGTGATCGTCTTCGGCAGCGCGTAGAAGGCGCGGAAGAGCATCGAGGGCGCGTCGACGACGAGCAGCGGGGAAGAGGAAACCACGCCGGCAGGGTACGGTGTCGGACATGGAGGGGGGCAGCGGGGCGCGGATCACGCCGGGCACGCGGCGGCAGATCGGCGCCGTGAACGCCGCGATCGTCTGGGCCATCGGCCGGGCCACCGGCGGCCGGCCGCCGCACATCTTCACCACCCTCGCCCGCCACCGTGGGCTGTTCCGGCGCTGGCTGTGGTTCGCCGGCGGCCTGATGCCGGGCGGCAAGCTGCCGCGCGTCGACACCGAGCTGGTGATCCTCCGCGTCGCCGACAACGCCTCCTGCGACTACGAGTGGGCCCATCACGAGCGGTTGGGCCGGCGCGCCGGGCTGAGTGCCGAGGAGGTCGAGCGGGTGCGGTCGGGACCCGGGGCCGCGGGCTGGAGCCCGCGCCAGGTCCTGCTGTTGCGCGCCGCCGACGCGATGCACGCCGACGGGCGGATCGGCGAGGGCCTGTGGGCGGAGCTGGCGGCGGAGCTCGACGAGGTGCGGCTGATCGAGCTCTGCATGCTGATCGGCCACTACGAGATGCTGGCGATGACCCTGGCGAGCCTGCGCGTCCAGCCCGATCCGCCGCGCGCCCGGGGGGTCCGGTGATCGGCCGCCGCCCACCGGTCGCCAGCCTGGCGCGGCGCCGCTGCCTGGTCACCGGCGCCGCCGGCGGGATCGGCCGTGCCACCGCGCTCGCCGCTGCCCGGCGTGGTGCCGAGCTGCACCTGACCGACCTCGACGCGACCGGGCTGGCGGAGACGGCGCGCCTGATCGAGGCGGAGGGCGGCGCCGTGCTCGGCGTCGAGGCGCTCGACCTCACCGACCACGACGGGGTCCTCGCCCTGGCCGCCGACGTCCACGCCGCGCACGGCAGCGTCGACGTGGTGATGAACGTCGCCGGCGTCTCCACCTGGGGGGCGATCGACCGGCTCACCCACGAAGACTGGGACCAGATGATCGACATCGACCTGCGCGGCCCGATCTCGGTGCTGGAGGCCTTCGTGCCGCCGATGATCGAGGCGGGGCGGGGCGGCCACGTCGTCAACGTCTCCTCCGCCGCGGGGCTGCTCGGGCTTCCCTGGCACGCCGCCTACAGCGCCGCCAAGTTCGGCCTTCGCGGCGTCTCGGAGGTGCTGCGCTTCGACCTGCGCCGGCACCGGATCGGCGTCAGCCTGGTCTGCCCGGGCGGCGTCGCGACGCCGCTGGTCGAGACGGTGCGCATCCGCGGCGTGGACACCGAGGCGCCGCAGGTCCGCGCCCTGCGCGAACGCTTCGAGCGGCGCGCGGTCAGCCCCGAGCACGTCGCCACGAAGATCCTCGAGGCGATCGAGCGCGACCGCTACCTGGTCTTCACCTCGACCGACATCCGCCTCGCCTTTCTCGCCCAGCGCTATTTCCCGCCCGCGTACGAGCTGGCGATGCGGCGCCTGAACGCCCACCTCGTCACCGTCGCAAGCTCCGCCGGCTAAGCCCCCCGGTGCGTTCG
>DATJUK010000285.1:0-2583 GCA_035502495.1 Solirubrobacterales bacterium | reverse complement strand
GTGAGTTCGCACTTATCACCGCTATGCGGTGATAAGTGCGAACTCACCGGGGGGCGGGGCGCCACCCGGGCTTGCCGCTCCCCGTCAGCGGCGCCAGGCGCGCCAGTAGGCGCGCAGGCGGCGGGCGAAGCGCTTCGGCTTCTCGGCGTAGATCCGCGCGCCGGCGCTGCGCGCTTCGCCCAGCAGGGTCCGTTGGCGGGCTTCGATCAGCGCCTTCAGCGTCTCCCGCTGGGCCGGGTCGACCTGCTCGCGGCCGTCGAGGTCCTCGGCCAGCACGGCGAGGTCGTGGTGGTCGCCGAGCAGGTCGGTGAAGTCGTGGATCTCGTCGGCGGTCGCCTCCAGCACCGGCTCCCAGGCGTCGCGCAGGAGGCGCACCTGGTACCAGAGGTCCTTGCCGCGTTTGCGCAGCTCGTGGACCGCCTCGAAGCTGGGTGAGTCACCGAGGGCGGCAAACGCCTCGCGCCCGTCCGCGTAGGCGGTGTCGAGGCCGGGGGCGAGGAGCTTCCAGCCGCCCTGGCGGATCTTCCACCGCGGCGCCCGCGCGGCGACCTCCTCGATCGCCGCCACCGCGGCGCCGATCTGGTCGGCCTCGTCGGCGACGATCCGGTCGCGGTCGGCCTCGAGCGCCTCGCGCCAGAGCGCCGTCGCCGCGGGCGGCGCGTCGCCGGGCCCCGCGACCAGGGCGTCGAGCGTCGCCAGCTTCACCTCGGCGTCGCGGCTGGCGGAGAGGAGCCGGGCGGCGTCGCGCAGCGCCCGGTTCTCCCGCTTGAAGGTCTTCTCGCCCAGCTCGTCGCGGATCAGCCGCAGGGCCGCCCGGGCCTTCTTCAGGTCTTTGCGGGAGCCGTGGATCGCCTCGGCGAGGGCGTCGCCGTCCGCGCCCGCCTCGCCCAGCCGCTCGGTCGCCTTGTCGAGCCGGCCGACGATCACCCGCCGCATCCCGGTGCCGGCGTCCTCGTCGCCGAGCAGGCGGAAGGTGCGGCCAGGCGCCGTGGCGGCCCCGGCCCGGTCGCCGGTCGCGGCGGCCGTATCGGTTCCGGTCGCGATCTCCACCCCCGCATCGTCGCGCTTTCCGTTCATGTCCGGCAAGCCTTGCGTCGCCAGCGACCGGTTGGCGTAGCGCCCGTCCCCGGTCAGCTCGGCACCGAGCCAGGGCGGCGGCCGGAAGCGATCGGCCTGCGCGGTCGACTCGAACTCGATCTCGGCGGTGAGCAGGCCGTCGAGCGCCCCGGCGTAGACGTCCACCTCCGCCCGCAGCTCTTCGCGCAGCGGTACGTAGTGGCGCACCTTGCGCACCCGGCGGCCCGCGGTCAGCGGCCAGAGCGCCTCGAAGGCGCGCGGCTCGATCGGCACCTCGACCTCCTCGCGCACCTCGCCGTGGCCGCTCTTCGCGGTCAGCAGCAGCTCGCCGCCCTGCCGCCGCAACCGCACCTCGGTGTCGGCGCCGAGCGCCAGGTATCCCTGCTCGATCACCGTCTGCCCGCTCTCGTGCCGCGGCATCTCCTCGACCAGGAACTTGCGCTCGATCTCGGCCACGCAGGGATCGTAGGCGCCGAGGCGAAAATTGCGAGCATGAACCGGGGCCGCACCCTCAGCGTCGGCGAGTCGCTGAACGAGATCTTCGCCCTCTACCAGCAGAACTTCGGCGTCCTCATCCCGTCGGCCTTCTGGCTCTTCCTGCCGGTCTCGATCCTGGCCGGGATCGTCGGCAACAAGGACGTCGGCCTGCTCGCCCTGGTCGCGATCGTCACCTTCGCGGTGGCGATGCTCTACCAGGGGATGGTGGTGAGCCTCGTCCGCGACGTCCAGGACGAGCCTCGGAAGCCCTCGGTCGGCGAGCTGATCAGCTCGGTCGGGCCGGTCCTGCCGACCCTGCTCGTGACCGCGATCATCTACGGGATCGGCGTCGGCGTGGGCTTCATCCTCTTCATCGTCCCTGGCTGCATCCTGCTGACGATCTGGGCCGTGATCGCGCCCGTGATCGTGATCGAGCGGGCCGGCGTCAGCGCCGCCTTCACCCGCTCCCAGAACCTCGTCCGCGACTACGGCTGGCCGGTCTTCGGCACCGTGATCTCGGCGACGCTGATCGCCGCCATCGCCACCTTCATCCTCACCGGGATCGCCGAAGCGATCGCCGGCGGCCCGATCCTCCGCATCGTCTTCGGCACCCTCGCCACCACTCTCACCGCCCCGATCGGCGGCCTCGTGGCAGCGGTCCTCTACTACCGCCTGCTGACCCTGAAGCGCGCCCCCGCAGCCGCGCCGACGACGGGGGTCGATGGACCCCCGAACGAACCTCCCGTCAGTTCGTGAGAGAGGGGGTCCATCGACCCCCGTCCCACAGTGCTCGAGTAACCCGGCGACCGCCAACGCGAGCCGTTCCCCCCGACTGGTCAGCGCGTACTCCGCGTGCGGTGGCCGCCCGGCGACCAGTCGCCGCTCGACGATCCCCGCCGCCTCGAGCTGCTCCAGCCGCTCCGAGAGCGTCGTCGGCGACACCCCCGGCAGCGACTGGCGGAACTCGTTGAAGCGGTGGGCGCCGCTGGAGCAGGCGTAGATCGTCGCCATCGTCCAGCGGCGCTCGAG
>DATJUK010000284.1:0-8335 GCA_035502495.1 Solirubrobacterales bacterium | reverse complement strand
CCCTCGTGCACGGGATCGTCGAGCGCGGGGAGGAGGTCGAGTACGCCGCCGAGCTGCTGGAGCGGGTCGGCATCCGGCGCGAGAGCATGCGCCGCTTCCCGCACGAGTTCTCCGGCGGGCAGCGGCAGCGGATCGCGATCGCCCGCTCGCTGGCGGTGCGGCCGAAGCTGCTGATCGCCGACGAGGCGCTGAGCGCGCTCGACGTCTCGATCCAGGCGCAGCTGCTGGGCCTGCTGGAGGAGATCCGCCGTGACTTCGGGCTGACGATCGTCTTCATCGCCCACCAGCTGGCGGTGATCTCGCGGCTGGCCGACCGGGTGGCGATCATGTACCTGGGGAAGATCGTGGAGACCGGGGCCACCGCCGACGTGTTCGCCAACCCGCGCCATCCGTACACGCGGGCGCTGTTGGAAGCGCACCCGCGGATCGACGGCACCCGGGTCCGCAAGCCCGCGGTGCGCACCGACTCTCCCTCGCCCTACGCGATCCCGTCCGGCTGCCGCTTCCACCCCCGCTGCCCGCTCGCCGAGGAGCGCTGCGCGCGGGAGGAGCCGGCGGCGACGCCGGTCGACCCGGTCGGCGGCGGCCACTATTCGGCCTGCCACGTGCTGGCGCCGGCGGCGGCGGAGGGGGCGCGGGCCCGCGACGCCTCGGCGGGAGCCGCGTGAGCGCCGACCTCGCCGCGGCGCGGCGGCTCGTCGGGGCGCCGCTGGAGCAGGTGCCGACGCCGGCGCTGATCCTCGAGCCGGCGATCGTGCGGGCCAACGTCGAGGAGATGCGGCGGCGGATGGAGACGCTGCCGGCGGCGCTCCGCCCGCACGCGAAGATCCACAAGAGCCCGGCGCTGGCGCGGCTGCAGCTGGAGGCGGGGGCGATCGGGATCACCACCGCGACCGTCTGGGAGGCGACCGCGATGGTGGAGGCGGGGATCGACGACGTGCTCGTCGCCAACCAGGTGGTGGGGCCGCGGAAGGTCGCCGAGCTGGCCCGCCTCGCCACCCTCGGCAGGGTCATCGCGCTGGTCGACGACGCCGGCAACGCGGCGGCGATCTCGGCCGCGGCGCTCGCCGCCGGCGGCGAGGTGGGCGTCCTGGTCGAGCTCGACGTCGGCCTGCACCGGGCGGGCGTGCGCGAGGTCGGCGCCGCCGCCGACCTGGCCCGGTTGGTCGACCGGCTGCCGGGCCTGCGGCTGCTCGGCGCCTTCGGCTACGAGGGCCACTGCATGCTCGAGCCCGACCGCGAGGAGCGGGTGCGCAAGGCGCGGGCGGCGAACGCCCGGCTGCTCGAGCTGGTCGACGAGATGGAAGCCCGCGGCCTGCCCACCGAGATCGTCGCCGCGGGCGGGCTCGGCACCTGGGACATCACCGGCGCCAACCCGCGGATCACCGAGATCCACGCGGGCTCCTACATCTTCTCCGACGCCTTCCACCGCAACCTCGTCCCCGGCTTCGAGCCCGCCCTCTCGGTGCTGGCGACGGCGACCTCCGCCGCCGGCCGGACGGCGGTGCTCGACTGCGGCCGCAAGTCGATCGGCATCGACCGCGCGCCGCCGGAGCTGATCGGCGCGGCCGGGCGGGTGCGCTTCGAACACGGCGAGCGCTTCATCCACGAGGAGCACACCGCGATCGAGCTCGACGACGAGGCGCCGCGGGTCGGCGATACGTTCCGGCTGATGCCCGGCTACTCGCCGACGACGGTCAACTTCTACGACTGCTACTTCCTCGTCGAGGCGGGGATCGTGACCGACGTCTGGCCGGTGCTCGGCCGCTACGGGACCGAAACCACGGGGGTGGAAGCTTGAAGGGCTTGGACGAGCGGGTCGCGGTGGTCACCGGGGGCGCCAGTGGGGTGGGCGCCGGGATCGCCGCCGTGCTGGCGCGCGAGGGCGCGCGGGTGGCGATCGCCGACCTCGACGCCGACGGCGCGGAGCGGCTGGCGGCGAGCCTCGCGGGCGAAGGCCACGCGGCGGTCGCGGTGAGCGTCGACCTGGTCGACGCGGCGGCGGTCGAGGCGATGGCGGCGACGGTGCTGGAGCGCTGGGGGAGGATCGACATCCTCTCCGCCAACGCCGGCGTCTACCCGAGCCGGCCGATCGAGGAGGTCGACGACGAGTTCCTCGATCGGGTGATGGACCTCAACGTGAAGGGCGCCCTGCACTCGATCAAGTCCTGCCTGCCGGCCATGCGCGAGGCCGGCTACGGCCGCGTCGTCCTCACCTCCTCGATCACCGGCAACCACGTCAGCGCCGCGGGCTACTCGGTCTACGGCTCGACCAAGGCGGCGATGCTGGGGCTGATGCGCGGCCTGGCGCTGGAGGTGGTCGAGGACGGGATCACGATCAACGCGATCCTGCCGGGCAACGTCCGCACCCCGGTGGTCGAGGCGCTCGACCGGGACTACATGGAATGGATCCTGCGGGCGATCCCGATGGGCAGGCTGGCGGAGCCCGAGGAGCTCGGCTGGGCGGTCCGCTTCCTGGCCTCCGAGGAGGCCGCCTACATCACCGGACAAACGCTGGTCCTCGACGGGGGCCAGCTTCTTCCCGAGGGGGCAGGATGAACACCATCGTAAGCTCGGCGATCTCGTTGCCGGAGGGTCCGCTGCTGCTCCCGGACGGCAGTTGGATGGTGGTCGAGCTCGATCCGCGGCGCGGCACCGTGACCCGGATCGGCGCCGACGGCGGGCGTGAGCCGGTCGCCGAGACCGGCCGGCCGAACGGCCTCGCGCGGACCGCCGACGGCTCAATCTGGGTCGCCGAGTCGCTGCACCCGGGCATCTTCCGGATCGACCCGGAGGGGAAGCTCGACCGGGTCCTGGGCGAGGTCGAGGGCGAGCCGCTGCTGTGGCCGAACGACCTCTGCGTCGGCCCCGACGGCGCCCTCTACGTGACCGACTCGGGGCTGCGGGTGGAAGAGCTGCTCAGCGACGTCGTCGCCAACGAGGTCCGCGACGACTGGGAGGACCTGACCCTGGACGGGCGCCTGGTCCGCTTCGACCCGGTCAGCGGCGAGGCCGCCTTCCTCGACCGCGGCTACCAGTTCACCAACGGGATCGCCTTCGGCCCCGACGGCATGCTCTACGTGAACGAGACCTTCACCGCGAACGTCTACCGCTACCGGATCGAGGACGGCGCGGTGGTCGGCGGGCGCGAGCTCTTCGCCAACGTCCTCGACCCCGACTTCCCCGGGCCGGGGATGCGGGGGCCCGACGGGATGGCGTTCAGCGCCGACGGCCGCCTCTGGGTCGCCGTCTTCAACCAGGGCGACGTCACCGTGCTCGATCCCGACGGCGCGGTCGAGCGCCGGATCAAGCTGCCGGGCAACAACCCGACCAACGTCGCCTTCGGCCCTCCCGGCGACACCCGGATCTACGTCACCGAGGGCGACGTCGGCTCGCTCGAAGCGCGCGAGGTAGGCGTCGGCGGCCATCCGCTTCACGCCTGAGCGCCGCGGCGGCTATCCGCGCACCAGGCGCCCTACGGCTCCCATCAGCTCCTCGGTCTTGGCGGCGCGGTCGGCCTCGTCGCCGGAGCTCATGCAGTGGCGGACGTGGTCGTCGAGGAGGCCGAGCGCGACGCCCTGCAGGGCGGCTTCGGCGGCGCGGATCTGGGTGAGGACGTCGATGCAGTAGCGGTCTTCCTCGACCATCTTGGCGACGCCGCGCACCTGGCCTTCGATCCGCGAGAGCCGCTTCGAGAGCTGCTCCTTGGAGGCGGTGTATCCGGGTTTCTGGGTCATGTCCTCATGATACCCCCCGCGGGTATCGGGCGGCAACGGCGGCCTCAGCGGGCGGCGGCGTCGGTCCGGATCGAGCGGAAGCGGCGCAGGCGCAGGGCGTTGGCGACCACGGAGACGCTGGAGAGGGCCATCGCCGCCCCGGCGATCACCGGGTTGAGCAGGCCGGCGGCGGCCAGCGGGATCGCCGCGACGTTGTAGCCGAAGGCCCAGGCGAGGTTCTGCCTGATCGTCCGCAGGGTCGCCCGCGAGAGGCGGATCGCGTCGGCCGCCGCCCGCAGGTCGCCGGAGACCAGGGTCAGGTCGGAGGCCTCGATCGCCACGTCGGTGCCGGTGCCGATCGCCAGGCCGAGGTCGGCGCGGGCGAGCGCCGGGGCGTCGTTGACCCCGTCGCCGACCATCGCGACCACGTGCCCCTCGGCCTGCAGGCGCCGGACCACGCCCGCCTTCTCTGCCGGCATCACCTCGGCGATCGCCTCCGCGATCCCGACCTCGGCGGCCACCGCGCGGGCGGTGGCCTCGTTGTCGCCGGTGAGGAGGACCGGGCGCAGGCCGAGCTCCCCCAGCGCCGCGATCGCCGCGGGCGTCGTCGGCTTCACCGTGTCGGCGACGACGAAGACGGCGCGGGCGCGGCCGTCCCAGCCGGCGGCGATCGCGGTCTGGCCCGCGGCGGCGGCGGCCGCCCGAGCGCGCTCCAGCTCCGGCGGCAGGTGCATCGCCCGGTCGGCGAGGAGCGCCGGGCGGCCGACCACCAGCGCGTAGCCCTCGACCACGCCCTCGACCCCGAGGCCCGCGCGGGCGGCGAAGGACTCGACCGCCGGCAGGGGCCCGTCGGCGCTCGCCGCGCGGGCGATCGCGCGGGCGATCGGGTGCTCGGAGGCGGCCTCGATCGCGCCTACCAGGCGCAGCGCCGCCGCGCGGTCGGTGCCGTCGGCGAGGGCGAGGTCGGCGAGGCTCATCTCGCCGCTGGTCACGGTGCCGGTCTTGTCGAGGACGACGGTGTCGACGCGGCGGGTCGACTCCAGCACCTCGGGGCCCTTGATCAGGAGGCCGAGCTGGGCGCCGCGGCCGGTGCCGACCATCAACGCGGTCGGCGTCGCCAGGCCGAGGGCGCAGGGGCAGGCGATAATCAGGACCGCGACCGCGGCGGTGAAGGCGAACTCCGCGCCCTCGCCGGCCGCGAGCCAGAAGCCGAGGGTGGCGAGCGCGAGCGCGATCACGGCCGGCACGAAGACGCCGGCGATGCGGTCGGCGAGCCGCTGCACCGGGGCCTTGCCGCTCTGCGCGTCGGCGACCAGCCTGGCGATCTGGGCCAGCGCCGTCTCCGCGCCGACCCGGGTAGCCCGCACCACCAGGCGGCCGCCGGCGTTGACGGTGGCCCCGGCGACCTCCGAGCCGGGGCCGACCTCGACCGGCACCGACTCGCCGGTCAGCATGCTCATGTCGAGCGCCGAGGTCCCCTCCTCGACGACGCCGTCGGTGGCCACCTTCTCGCCCGGGCGGACGAGGAAGCGGGTGCCGACCGCGAGCCGCTCGACCGGCTCGCGCCGCTCGCTCCCGTCGTCGCCGAGCACCGCGACGTCCTTGGCGCCGAGCGCCGTCAACGCCTCCAGGGCGGCGCCGGCGCGGCGCTTGGCGCGCGCCTCGAAGTAGCGGCCGGCGAGGATGAAGGTGGTGACGACGGAGGCCGTCTCCAGGTAGATCTCGTCGCCGGCCGAGCCCGCGGTCGGGATCAGCTCGAAGCTCATCTTCATCCCCGGCATGCCGGCGTCGCCGACGAAGAGCGCGTAGAGGGACCAGCCCCAGGCGGCGAGGACGCCGAGCGAGATCAGGGTGTCCATCGTCGCCGCCCCGTGCCTGAGGTTGGCCCAGGCGGCGCGGTGGAAGGGCCAGGCTCCCCAGACCACCACCGGGGTGGCGAGCTGCAGCGCCAGCCACTGCCAGTCGTCGAACTGCAGCGGCGGCACCATCGAGAGGACCAGCACCGGGGCCGAGAGGAGGGCCGAGACGAGCAGGCGCCGGCGCAGCGGGGCGCTCGGGTCCTCCGCGGGCTCGGCGGCGGCCGGGTCGGGGGCGACGCTCGGCAGCGACGCCGCATAGCCCGCCGAGGCGACGGCCTCGACCAGGCGCTGCGGCTCGACCGCGCCGGCGTCGAAGTCGACGGTGGCGCGCTCGGTCGCGTAGTTGACCGTGGCGCTGACGCCCTCGAGCTTGTTCAGCGTGCGCTCGACCCGGTTGGCGCAGGAGGCGCAGGTCATGCCGGCGATCGGCAGCTCGAGATGCTCGGTGGTCGTCGTGGTGCTCATCGGGGGCTCCTCGGTCGGTGTGCCCGGCCAGTATACCTATACCCCCCATGGGTATAAATACCCAAATCCCGGTCAGGATTTGCTACTTTTCCCCCGGCCCTTTTCACACCCGGGCTGTGAATTACCTACGAGCGGACGGAGGACGGCGAAGATGGAGGCAACGACGAAGGCGACGGGCGGTGCGACCGCGATCCTCGATGGCCTCGACGTCGACGAGCGCAAAGGCCGGCGGGCCAAGGGGCCGATCGGCTCGCGCGAGAACCCGGAGCTCTACGAGAACGTGCCGGGGCACGTGATCCCGATCCTCGAGGACGAGTTCGACGACTTCGGCTCGCAGGCGGGGAAGTTCCTCGCCGGGGACCAGGGCGAGGACACCTTCATCCCGTTCCGGCTCAAACAGGGCGTCTACGGGCAGCGCCAGCCCGACGTGCAGATGGTGCGGGTGAAGCTGCCGTTCGGCGGCGTCTCGCCGGAGCAGCTGGAGGCGTTCGCCGCCGGGATCGAGCGCTGGGTGCCGCTGCGCAAAGGCCACATCACCACGCGCCAGAACATCCAGATGCACCACGTGCCGCTCGCCCACGCCGCCGAGCTGATCCGTGAGCTGGGCGCCGCCGGGCTCTCCTCGCGCGAGGGCTGCGGCAACACGGTCCGCAACGTCACCGCCGACCCCTACGCCGGGATCGCCACCGACGAGGTCTTCGACCCGACCCCCTACGCGGGCGCCTACGTGCGCTTCTTCGTCCGCCACCCGGTCACGCAGGCGATGCCGCGCAAGTGGAAGGCCGCCTTCTCCGCCTCGCCCGCCGACCGGGCGATAGTCCCGATCCACGACCTCGGCTTCCTGCCGGTGATCCGCGAAGGCGAGCGCGGGTTCGAGGTCTGGGTCGGCGGCGGGACCGCGATCATGCCCCGGCTCGCCCACCGGATCTACGACTTCGTGCCGGTCGACGACGGCTCCTACCTGCGGGTCAGCGAGGCGATCGTGCGCGTCTTCGATCGCCAGGACTGGCTGCGCAAGAACCGGGCGCGGGCGCGGATCAAGGTCCTGCTCGAGAAGATCGGCCCCGATGCGTTCCGTGCCCTGGTCGACGAGGAGCTCGAAGGGGACTGGACCGGCGAGCGCGACTACGCCGCCGAAGTCGCCCGCCTGCGCTTCGCCGACGACGAGGAGGCGCGGGCGCCGAAACGGCCGCCGATCCTGGCCGTGCCCGACGACGACCGGCCGGCGTTCGACCGGTTCGTCGCCCGCAACGTCACCCCCCAGCGCCAGGAGGGCTTCCGCGCGGTCGCGGTCAAGGTCTTCCGCGGCGACCTCACCCCGGAGCAGTTCCGCGGCCTGGCGGCGATCATGCGCGACTTCTGCGGCGGCAACGCCCGCACCTCGGTCGAGCAGAACCTCGTCCTGCGCTGGGTCCGCAAGGACTCGCTCTACGCGCTCTACGACCGCCTGCGGGAGCTCGGCCTCGCCGACTCGGGAGCCTTCGAAATCGACGACGTGGTCAGCTGCCCCGGCACCGACAGCTGCAAAATGGGCATCACCGCCTCGATGGGGCTGAACCAGGCGATCTCCGAGCGCCTCGCCGCGATGGCGATCACCGATCCGCTCACCCGGCAGGTGCAGATCAAGATGAGCGGCTGCCCGAACGGCTGCGGCCAGCACCACATCGGCACGATCGGCTTCTACGGCGCCTCGCTGAAGGTCGGCGGGCACCAGATGCCCGCCTACATCCCGCACCTCGGTGGCCGCGGCGAGGGCGGCGACCCGGCGTTCGGCAAGCGGCTCAAATCGCGCCTCCCCGCCAAGCGGGTCCCCGACGCGGTCGAGCGCTGGCTGCGGATGTACGAGGCCGAGCGCGAGGCGGGCGAGAGCTTCGAGTCCTTCGCCGAGCGGGTCGGCAACGAGCGCTTCGAAGCGGAGGTGAAGCCGCTGACCCTGCCCGCCGAGTTCAGCCTCGAGACGATGGACCAGTTCATCGACTGGCAGCGCTCCTCGCCCTACAAGGTCGAGCGCGGCGAGGGAGAGTGCGCGATCTAGGGTCGCCGTGGGGTGGGGGCTGCCGCGAGACGAGGGAAGGGACGCGCAAGGGACGCGGCCCTCTCGTGGCGGCCGGAGCAGGCTGAGGCCGCCACGAGAGGGCCGTCCCACGGGAAGAGGGAGTGGGGCGCGGATCCCGTGCGGGTCCCGTGAGGAGGAGGGGCGGCAGGCGTCGGTAGGACGGCACGAACTCCACGGCGACGTGGACCGCTGACGCCCGGGCCCCGTCCCCCGCGGCAGCCCCCCACGGTGAGTTCGCA
>DATJUK010000283.1:0-6999 GCA_035502495.1 Solirubrobacterales bacterium | reverse complement strand
GCGTTCGCACTTATGACCGCTATGCGGTCATAAGTGCGAACGCGACGGGGGGTGGTAGCCTCGGGCCCGTGTCACCGATCGGTGACAAGGCGACCGCCGCTCGCCGTCCCCACGACGCCGAGGCGTCCCGGCGCGCCCTCCTCGGTGCCGCCCGCGAGGTCTTCGACGAGGTCGGCTACGACCGCGCGACGACGCGCGAGATCGGCGATCGGGCGGGGGTGGATCCGGCGCTGATCGCCCGTTACTTCGACTCCAAGGAAGGCATCTTCATCGCCGCGATCGCGGCCGGTGCGCCGGAGGACGACGAGCTCGACTTCGCCCCGCAGGCGCTGCTGCGCTTCCTGCTCGAGCGCTGGGACGAACGCGGCCACAACCCGATCAGCCGCGCCCTCGCCAGCCCGGCGCTGACCCCCGGCGCGCGGGAGCGGGTCAGCGCCGTGGTCGGCGACCGGGTGCTCCTCGGCCTCACCGCCGAGCTGCGCCGCCGCGGCGTCGACGACCCCGAGCTGCGCGCCGAGCTCCTGGTGGCGCTCGCGGTCGGCGTCGCGATGACCCGTGCCAACGGCACCCTGGAGACGCTCGCGGCGACGCCGCGCGAGGACGTCCTGCAGACGCTCGACCCCCTCGTCCAGGCGCTGCAAGGCTGAGTCGCGGTGGCGACCAAGCGCAGCGCCGGCATCCTCCTCTACCGCGACCGCGACGGCACCACCGAGTTCCTGCTCGTCCACCCCGGCGGCCCCTACTGGTCGCGCCGCGACGAGGGCGCCTGGTCGATCCCCAAGGGCGGGATCGAGGAAGAAGAGGACTCGCGCGCGGCGGCCCTGCGCGAGCTCGACGAGGAGCTCGGCTCCGGCGCCCCCGACCTCGACGCCGAGGCCCTGATCGACCTCGGCTCGATCCGCCAGCGGGCGGGCAAAGTCGTCGACGCCTGGGCGGCGGAGGGCGACTTCGACCCGGCCGGCCTCGACAGCAACACATTCGAGATGGAGTGGCCGCCGCGCAGCGGTCGCGAGGTCGAGTTCCCCGAGGTCGACCGCGCCGACTGGTTCGCCCTCGAGGAGGCCCGACGCAAGCTGCTGCCCGCCCAGGGCGAGTTCCTCGACCGGCTGCTGGAGCACCTCGCCTAGCCCCGCGGCGGGGATAGACTCGGGCCAAGATGGCCGACGAGAGCACGCCATTCGCGGCGCGCCTGCTGGGTGCGGGGGCGCGCGGCGCGGGAGCGGTGGGCCGCGTCACCGGGATCGACAAAGCGGTCGAGATGGCGACCGAGGAGGCGATCGTCTCGGCGCTCGAAAGCGAGGCCGTCGAGCGGGCCATCGCCCGGGTGCTGGAAGGGCCGGTGATCGAGGAGGCGGTGCAGGGCGCGCTCGACAGCGCCGCGGTCAAGAAGGCGATCATCGAGACGCTCGACAGCGAACTCGTCGACGAGGTCTGGAGACGGCTGCTCGCCGGGCCGCAGGTGCAGCAGATGGTCGAGCGGATCGCCGAGGCGCCCGAGGTGCGGGCGGCGATCGCCTCGCAGAGCGTCGGCCTGATCGGCGACATCGCCCGCCAGATCGCCAAGCTAGCCCGCGACCTCGACAACACGGTCGAGCGGATCCTGCGCGCGATCTTCTTCCGCCGCCCCCGGCCGCTGCCGACCAACCGGGCCGGGGTGGTCACCCGCGGCGCCGCCTTCGTGATCGACGCGGTGATCATCAACCTCTTCTTCACCGTCCTCGCCGGCGCCGTCACCCTGCTGGTCACCTTCTTCGGCGGCAGCGGCGACGGGGTCCCGCGCGGCGCCCTGGCGGCGGGCTCGCTCGTCTGGCTGATGGTGGTCGGCACCTACCTGGTCGGCTTCTGGTCGCTGGCCGGGCAGACGCCGGGGATGCGCTTCCTCGGCATCCGACTGGACGAACGACGGCTGCCGCTGCGGCGCTCGATCAGGCGGCTGATCGGCATGGGCCTCTCGGTGGTCACCTTCGGCATCGGCTTCCTCGGCATCGTCTTCGGCGAAGCCCGGCGCGGCTGGGCCGACCGCATGGGCGGCACCGAAGTGGTCTACGACGAGCGCCGCCCGGCCCCGGCGCCGTGGTCGACGCTGGGCGAGGCAGCCGCGGCGCCGCCGCTCGCCGCGCCCGCGCCGCCCCTCGCCACGGCGACCGCGCCCGCCGCCGCCGCACCGGCCGCGGCCCCCGCCACCGACGACCCGCCCGGCCCCGCCACGCCCGCCACCGACGGTGCACCCACCACCGCCACCGCGCGCGCCACCGACGATGCACCCGCCACAGCGCCCGCCACCGACATGGGCGCCGCGCCGGCGCCCACCGAGGTCCCCTAAACCGGCGCCCCAGACCGGTTCGGCAGGGCCCGCTGCACCAGCAGCGTGAGGCTGCCGGTGGTGATCAGGAGGGCGATGTTGACGGCCAGCACGACGAGCGCGCCGCCGGCGTTGCCGATCCCGCCCGCGCCGAGCGCGACCCCGAGGTAGGCCGAGGCCGGGATCGTCGTCACCGAGATCGCCACGCCGACCGCGGCGGCGGCGCCGCTCTCGAACGAAAGCATCGCCGCGATCCCCGCCGCCGCCGCGACCAGCACGGTCGAGTAGTCGAGGTGGGCGAGGGTGTGGAGGCTCGACTGCTCGACCTGGAAGCCGTCCGGCAGCAGCGCCGCCCATTTGAGCAGGGCCGAGAGCACCATCGCGGTGACGACCACCGAGACCATGCCGATGATCAGCGTCGCGAAGGCCCTCCCCGCCAGCTGTCGCCGCCCGGCGACCAGCCCGACGCAGGTGGCGCAGATCGGCAGGAGGTCGGGGCTGACCGCCATCGCGCCGACGATCAGGATGCCGCTGGAGACGATCACCCCGAGCGCCGCGATCACCGCCGCCACGTTGATCAGCGCCAGGTAGCGGGCGAGCGGCCGCGAGTTGGCCCGGGCCTGTCCCATCACCTCGACCCAGGCGAACCCGTCGATGCCGCGGTTGCCGGTCAGGTGCCGCCGCTGCGGCGCCACCACCTCGACCCGGGTCAGCAGGTAGTCGTCGACCGAGATCCCCATCGCGGTGATCGCCTCGACCAGGTCGTCGGCCGCCGCCGGCTCGACGTCGGCGACGAACACCGTCTGCCCGGCGTCCCGCGATTCGTCCGGCTGGCGGACCACCCGCCGCACGCCTTCCAGCTCCCGCAGGAGCGCGGCGAACGCCGGCTCCCGCCGCGTGTCCAGGGATGCGTGAAGCCGCAGCACCGGCCCATTCTGAGCCCGCGCCCGGCGTCATCTGCTGAGTTGACCCCATCCCGGTGGGGACAACTCAGCAAACGTCAGTCGACCAGCTTGAGGACCTTGAAGCTTTTCGACCCGCGCGGGGTCTCGACCACTACCGTCGCCCCGACCGCGGCGTCCATCAGCGCCTGCCCGATCGGCGACTCGGCGGAGAGCTTGCCCGCGGCCAGGTCGGCCTCGGTCGAGCCGACCAGGGTCCAGGTGACGGTCTCGCCTTTGCCCTCGTCCTCGACTTCGGCGGTGCGGCCGAAGGCGAAGGTGTCGCCGTCCGCGGAGGCCTCGACGACCACCGCGTTGCGGAGGCGTTCCTCGAGCCGCTTGATCCGCGTCTCCATCATCGCCTGGTCGTCTTTCGCCGTGTGGTACTCGGCGTTCTCCTTCAGGTCACCGAGCTCGCGGGCGACCCGGATGCGGTCCGCCATCTCCTGCCGGCGCGGGCCTTTCAGCTCCGCCAGCTCGGCTTTCAGTTCTTCGATGCCGGCGGCCGTGATCGGCTCTCCACCGGCGCTCTGATTCGCTGGACTCATCCAGAGAGGGTGCCAGAAAGCGGTCCCAGGAGGTCAGTCCCCGCCGTTTTCCCCCAGCAGCGGCGGGGCGAAGGTCTTCGTCTTCGGGTCGGCCGCCTTCGCCAGCAGGCGGAGCCCGAACAGTTCCTCGGTCGAGCGCAGCAGCGAGTACGGATCGTAGGGCGCGGGGTCGGTGCCGCCCGCGGCGGTGAACTGGGAGATCAGCAGGGCGCCGGTCTTCAGCGGCTTGGCCGGCGCCGCCGGCGCGGGCGCGCCGGGAACCGCCGCTTCCGGCGGATTGACGCCGCCGAAGGCGACGATCAGCAGGCCGTCCTGCTTGAACGCGGGCGATTCGACGATCTCGGGGATCACCGCTTCCAGCCACGCGTCGGCCGCCGCGGCGCCCGTCGGCGCGCCTTCCGGGCACTGCCCGGCGACTCCCGCCGAGCAGAGGTCGGGGGAGACGTAGGAGACGTTCGCGGTCTTCTTCTCGCTCTTCAGGTCCTTCTTCAGTTCGGTGATCGGCACGTCGTCGGTCGCGCAGGCGCCGAGGTCGAGCAGCGAGTGGAAGTGGGCGAAGGGGTTGAGCTGCGAGGAGTAGCCGCCGGTCACCGCCGCTTCCGGTTCGGTCGCCGGGTAGACGCAATTTGCCGGTTCGCCGCTGGTCGGGTCGACCATCCCTTCCATGTAGGCGCGCCAGCTGAAGCCCGCCGCTTCGAGCTGATCGCCGAGGGTCTGGGTTTCGACCGGGTAGGCGCACCCTTCGCCGGTGACGATGCCCGCCTTGGTCGTGGTCGAGGTGCTCGGGAAGGCTTCGAAGACCGGGCAGCCGGCCTTGGTCGCCTGGTTCGGCGGCTGGCCGCTGATCGCGGCGATCCCGTTCGGCGTCGTCGCCTTGTCCAGCACTTCGTAGTTGCCGAGCAGGGTGCCCTGGGGACGGAGCGTGCCGCTCAGATATGGCATCGCGCTCGCCTTGCCGAAGGTCGGCTGGTAGCCGGCGCTGACCAGGGAGACGATGAAGACGTGCTTGATCCGCCCCGCTTCCGGCGGCGGCGGAGGGGGAGGGGTTTCGGCTTCTTGCGCCGGTTCTTCCGCGGGGGCCGGTTCCGGTTCGGGAGCCGCTTCTTCGGGGACGAAGGTCGGTTCGGGTTCCGGGCCGGGGACGATGCTCGGCGCCGGTGCCGGGGTGGCTTCACCCTCGACCGCCGGCGCCGGTTCGGCTTCCGGTTCCGCCGCCGGGGCCGGTTCGACCGCGGCTACCGGGGTGCGGTCGGCGGCGAGGCTGTGGCCGAGGATCGAGGCCAGCGGGCTCGCTTCCGGCTGGTTGGTCGCCGCCGCGGCGACGATCGCCGAGGTCGCCACCAGCGAGGAGGCGACGAGCAGCCCGAAGCGTTTGCCGGTCAGCGTCGCCGCCGCCGCGAGCGCCGCCCGCAGCCGCTCCCGGACCCAGCCGCTCACGTGCCCGCCTCGGTCGGGACCAGCGGCGTCCCGCACTGGGCGCAGAAGCGCACCGCGTGGCCGTAGGGGGCGCCGCAGCCGGGGCAGAGCCCGGCAGCGTCGGCGCGCTCCATTTCGAGCACCCGCTCGACCGCCAGCAGCTCGGCGTCGACCCGCTGCAGCTCGGCCGCCTTGCGGGTGAGGACGTCGAGTCGCACGTGGTCGCGGATCGCCATCTCGTAGAAGGCGCCGCCGAGGTCGGCCTGCATCACGGTGAACTTCTCCAGCAGCCGGTCGCGCTGGGCGATCAGCTCGGCGCTCTCCTCCTCGCGCTGCTCGGCCTCTTTGGCCGCCTCCTCGGCGGAGAGCTTCGGCTTCGGCGCCTTGTCGGCCTTGCGCCGTCCCGGGAGCGGGAAGCGCGGCGGCCCGACGGGCGGCCCGACGGGCGCTTTGCCGGCACCGTTAGGCGACGGCGACGGCGATGGCGATGGGGAGGGGGCGCCCGGAGGCGGCGGCACGGGCACGCCGGTGGGCGGGAGCACAGGTGCGCCGGTGGGCGGGGGCGGCGGCAGTTTCGTCGTCTGCGCGTTCGACTCGTCGGTCATGGTTCGACCCCCGGCGTGGAGGATTCGGGCGACCCTCCGCCTTCGCCGCCGACCACGGTCACATCGGGCAGATTCTGCTGAGCTTTGATGTAGTTTTCGCCCGTCTGTTCGGGGTTTTCTTCGACCAGCTTGGTGTCGGCTTCTTCCGTTTCCTTGGTCGGCTTGTAGCCCGTCACTTCGTGGACGACGCCGTTTTTGGTCTTGTTCAGAACCTTGCCGTGGCTGGCCTGGGCGGCTTTCTTGGCGTTTGCCTTCGCCGCCGCTTTCTTGCCTTTGCCGCCTTTCGCGCCTTTTGCGCCGGCTTTCGTCGCCGTCGCCGCTTCTTCGGCGACCGGCGCCGCTGCCACCTGCTGCTTTTCGGCCTGGTGCAGAGCCTTCAGCAGCGCCTCTTCGTTGGAGTCGCCGGAGCCGCCGCTGCGCCCGACCACGACCCCCAGCGCCACCGCGATCGGCAGCAGGGCGAAGAACCCGACCGCCGCCGCGCGGCTGCCGCCGCCCGCCGGCCGCGCCTGCGACCTGGTCAGCGGCCGGCGCGATTTTTTGCTCATCGCGGCGAAGTAGCGCGAGGCCGGATTGGACCCGTTGCCGCGCCGCGCCGCGCATTCGACGCAGTAGCGCTGCTGGGGGTCCATCGGCGCGCCGCACTCTTCGCAGGGCTCGAGCCCCTGCGGTTTCTCCAGCGGCCTCTCCTCGCTCACTTCTTCCCCTTCTGCTTGTCGTGCCGGTGCCGGCGCGCGGCCTTCTCCGCCTTTGCCTTCTTGCTCGCGCCCTGCGCCTCGAGGATGCGTTCGGCCTTCACCTTCTGGGCGGCGGCCTTTTCCTGCGTGGTCGAGCAGCCCGCGGCGCCGGTGGCGAGCAGGCAGAGGCAGGCGAGGACCGCCAGGCGGCGGACCGTCGCGCCGCGGGCCGTGTCGGGCCTAGCCGAACGCACCGCTCACGTACTCCGCCGTCCGCTGCTGCGCGGGCGAGTTGAAGAGGCGCGTGGCGCTGTTGTACTCGACCAGGTCCCCCAGGTACATGAAGGCGACGTGGTCGGCGATCCGGTAGGCCTGCTGCAGGTTGTGGGTGACGATCACGACGGCGACGTCGTCGCGCAGTTTCACGATCAGGTCCTCGATCACCGCGGTCGACTGCGGGTCGAGCGCCGAGCAGGGCTCGTCGAGCAGCAGCACCTCCGGCTCGGCGGC
>DATJUK010000282.1:0-38208 GCA_035502495.1 Solirubrobacterales bacterium | reverse complement strand
GCGTTCGCACTTTTCACCGGTATCCGGTGAAAAGTGCGAACGCACGGCGGGCGGACTTGCCGGGCCGGCGGTCGTGGGGGGAATCGTGTAGGAATAGATGAGATTGATTCTCATCTATTGAAAGGAAACCGATGCCTCCCGCCTCCTCCCCGCTCCGCCCGAACGACCCGCGGCTGCCGGTCACCGTCCTCTCCGGCTTCCTCGGCGCCGGCAAGACGACCCTGCTCGAACACGTGCTGCGCAACCGCGAGGGCCGCCGGGTGGCGGTGATCGTCAACGACATGAGCGAGATCAACGTCGACGCCGAGCTGGTCCGCTCCGGCGACGCGGCGATCGACCACGTCGAGGAGCGGATGGTCGAGATGACCAACGGCTGCATCTGCTGCACCCTGCGCGAGGACCTGCTGGTCGAGGTCGGGCGACTGGCGCGCGAAGGGCGGTTCGACCACCTGCTGATCGAGTCGACCGGCATCTCCGAGCCGATGCCGGTGGCCGAGACATTCACCTTCGCCGACGAGGAGGGGCGCTCGCTCGGCGACCTCGCCCGGCTCGACACCATGGTCACCGTGGTCGACGCGGGCAACTTCATCGCCGACGCCGCCGGGGTCGAGGAGATCGCGGCGCGCGGCGAAGCGCTCGGGCCGGATGACGACCGCACGGTCGCCGACCTGCTGGTCGACCAGATCGAGTTCGCCGACGTGATCGTGATCAACAAGGCCGACCTCGCCTCCTCGGCCGAGCTGGCGCGGATCGAAGCGCTGATCTCGACCCTGAACCCACGCGCCCGCACCGTCCGCGCCACCCGCGGCGAGGTCTCCCTGGGGACGGTCCTCGACACCGGCCTCTTCGACCTCGAGGCGGCGGCCGAAGCGCCAGGGTGGCTGGCGACGATGCGCGGCGAGGAGGTCCCGGAGACCGAGGAGTACGGGATCGGCAGCTTCGTCTACGAACGCGACCGGCCCTTCCACCCGGAGCGCCTCTGGGCCTGCCTCGAACGGCCGCGCCCCGGCGTGGTCCGCTCGAAGGGCTTCTTCTGGGTCGCCTCCCGGGCCGACCTCGCGGCGCTCTGGTCGCAGGCGGGCGGCATGCTGACGATCCAGCCGCTGGGCGCCTGGCGCGACCAACCGATCCAGCAGCTCGCCTTCATCGGCGCCGGGATGGACCGCGAACGGATCGTCGCCGAACTCGACGCCTGCCTGCTCGACGACGAGGAGCTGGAGGCGGGACCGGCCGGCTGGGCCCACTTCCCCGATCCCCTGCCGACCTGGCGGGAAGAGGTCCACGCCCATTAGCCAGGAGGGATCGTCAGGAACCACGGCGGCAGCCCGGCGGAACGGCCGGCGCGGCCCGGCGGGCCCGGGCGTCCCGGCGGTGCTCCGACCGGGCCGTGGACGACCGGTCAGACGATCGATTCCCGATCCGGGCGCGAGCCCCTCGTCCGCCGTGCGGATCCGACAATCGATCGTCTAGGTTTCGCCGCCGTGACCGCCTCGATCCCCAGCCCCTCGAGCAGCGGCCTCGAATTCGGCCCGTTCGAGGTCCACATGTACGGGCTGATGTACGCCTTCGCGGTGACCGCGGCGGTGCTGATCGTGCGGCGGCGCTGGCGGGCGCTCGGCGGCGACCCGGAACTTCCCTTCCAGGTGGCGATCTGGGCCTTCCCGGCGGGGCTCCTCGGCGGCCGCCTCTACTTCGACATCACCAGCTTCGGCGAAATGCCGCACACCTGGTGGGGCCCGTTCGCGGTCTGGGACGGCGGCCTGGGAATCTGGGGCGGGATCGCGGCGGGCGCGGCGGTGGGGATCTGGCGCGTCCACCGGGCGGGGGTCTCGGTCGCCGCCTTCATGGACTGCACCGCCCCCGCCCTGCTCGTCGCCCAGGCGATCGGCAGGGTCGGCAACTACTTCAACCAGGAGCTCTTCGGCGGCCCCACCAGCCTCCCCTGGGGCCTCGAGATCTCCCCCGCGCACCGGCCCGAGGGCTACCTCCACTACGCCACCTTCCAGCCGACCTTCCTCTACGAGATCATCTGGAACCTCTCGCTGGCCGCCTTCCTTGTCTGGCTCGGCCATCACCGCAAGATCCGCCCGCCCGGCCTCTTCGCCCTCTACGTCACCGGCTACTCGGCCTTCCGCATCTTCGAGGAGAGCCTGCGGGTGGACCCCGCCCACCACATCCTCGGCCAACGGCTCAACTTCTGGGTGGCGATCGCGCTGACCATGGTCGGCGCCGCCTGGTTCCTCTGGACCCAGCGCGACCGTCCCGGCGCCGACGACCCACCGGTGGTCCAACCACCACCCGATCGTGCCGTAAGCATCACGCCTTCGTAGAATCTCTGTAACAACGTCTACGTTGTACAATCTCCGCGCTATGTCTGCGGAATGCGTTGGGGAACGAAGCGAACGGATGAGTTCGACGAATGGTGGGGGACGCTGACCGAAACCGAGCGCGGGAAGGTCTCCGTCGCGATCCACGATCTGGAAGAGAAGGGTCCGTGGGCGGGCCGGCCCTTGGTCGATGCGATCAAAGGCTCGAAGCACCCCAACATGAAGGAGCTACGGCCAACGCAGACGATCCGCGTCTTCTTCGCCTTCGACCCGCGACGGAAGGCAGTGCTGCTGATCGGCGGTGACAAGGCGGGGAAAGCCAAGCGGTTCTACCGACAGATGGTCACCAAGGCGGACAAGATCTATGACGCCCACCTGAGGCGCATCGAAGAGGGGGTATCGAAAGATGGGGCGCAGTGAGAAGAAACCCAAATATGAGCCAGGGGACTTCAGAGAGCTGAGCGACGAGCTGCGCAAAGACCCTGAGGCGGCCGCCGACATGGACGCCCGCAAGGCGGGCCTCGATGCCGCGATGCGACTCGCGGAGCTACGCGAAAGCCGCAAACAGACCCAGGCCGGCCTGGCGAAGATCCTCGGGACCAGCCAGGCCAACGTCTCGCGGATGGAGCGGAGCGAGAACCCCTACCTGGAAACGCTTGCCGACTTCGTCGGGGCGCTCGGGGCGCGGCTGGAGATCAACGCGGTCTTCGAGGACGAAGTCGTGCCGCTGAAGGTGTTCGAGGGCGAGGTCGAGACCCCGACTACTCCCACTCGATAGTCGCCGGCGGCTTCGAGGAGATGTCGAGGGCGCAGCGGTTGACGCCGCGGATCTCGTTGATGATCCGGTTGGAGACGCGCTCCAGCAGGTCGTAAGGAAGGCGCGCCCAGTCGGCGGTCATCGCGTCGTCGGAGGTGACCGCGCGGATCACGATCGGGTAGGCGTAGGTGCGGCCGTCGCCCTGGACCCCCACCGAGCGGACCACCGGCAGCACGCAGAACGACTGCCAAAGTTGGCGGTACATCTCGGCGGCGCGGACCTCCTCCTGCAGGATCGCGTCGGCGGCGCGCAGGATGTCGAGGCGTTCGCGGTTGACCTCGCCGCCGACGATCCGGATCGCCAGGCCCGGCCCCGGGAAGGGCTGGCGCCAGACCATCCGCTCCGGCAGCCCGAGCTCGGCGCCGACCGCCCGCACCTCGTCCTTGAACAGCATCCGCAGCGGCTCGACCAGCTCGAAGTCGAAGTCGTCGGGCAGTCCGCCGACGTTGTGGTGGGACTTGATCGTCGCCGCGTGGTCGGTGCCGCCCGACTCGATCACGTCCGAGTAGAGCGTCCCCTGCACGAGGTAGCCGATGTCCTCGAGCTTCCCGGCCTCCTCCTCGAAGACGCGGATGAACTCCTCGCCGATGATCTTGCGCTTGCGCTCCGGATCGTCGACCCCGGCCAGCTTGCCGAGGAAGCGCTCCTCGGCGTCGACGGCGATCAGCGGGATGCCGAACTGGGAGAAGGTCTCGACCACCTGCTCGGACTCGTTCAGCCGCATCATCCCGTGGTCGACGTAGATGCAGGTCAACCGCTCCCCCACCGCCTTGTGCACGAGCAGCGCCGCGACCGAGGAGTCGACGCCACCCGACAGCCCGCAGATCACCTTGCCCTCACCGACCTGGGCGCGGATCTTCTCCACCTGTTCTTCGATCACCGAGGCGGCGCTCCACTGCTCGGTGCAGCCCGCGACGTCGCGCAGGAAGCGGGTGAGGATCTCGGTCCCGTAGGGCGTGTGGACGACCTCGGGGTGGAACTGGATGCCGTAGAGCGCGCGGTCGGTCATCTCGTAGGCGGCGACCGGGGAGCTCGGCGAGGAGGCGAGCGCGTCGAACCCGGCCGGCGCCTCGCGGACCACGTCGCGGTGGCTCATCCAGCAGCTCTGCTCCTCCGGCAGACCGCCGAGCAGGCGACCGCCATCGCCGGTCAGGGTCAGCTCGGTGCGGCCGAACTCGCCCGCCTCCGCCCCTTCGACCTTGCCGCCCAGCGCCAGCGCCATCGCCTGCATGCCGTAACAGATGCCCAGCATCGGGATGTCGAGGTCGAGCAGCTGGGTCGGGAAGGCGGGCGCCCCGGGTTCATACACCGAGGCCGGCCCGCCGGAGAGGATCAGCGCCTTCGGCGCCCGCTCGCGAATCCTCTCGACATCAGCATTCGCCGGCAGCAGCTCGGCGAAGACCCCGCACTCGCGGATCCTTCGCGCTATGAGCTGCGAGTACTGGCCACCGAAGTCGAGTACCAGCACCTCCTCCACGGCCCCTCCGGCGGGTGGCATGGACGAGGTGTCCTCGCCCGCAGCCTGCGAGGACGAGGGCGCCTCGTCCATGACAGGACCCGCCGGCCGGGAAGCTCCCGTCGGACTAGTCATCCGATACGGCGACTCCCGCACTGACAGCGGCCCGCCCGTTCGACCCCATCCCGACGTGCTGCTCGTTCTGCAGCTTCTTGCCCTCCGACATCAGCGCCGGGGCGACCATCACCTCGGCCCGCTGGAAGCTGCGGATGTCCTCGTAGCCGCAGGTGGCCATCGAGGTTTTCAGCGCCCCCATCAGGTTGAAGGTGCCGTCGTTCTCGCGGGCCGGGCCGAGCAGGATCTGCTCCATCGTCCCGTCCTGCTTGGTCGACACGCGGGTGCCGCGCGGCAGCGAGGGATGGAAGGTCGCCATCCCCCAGTGGAAGCCGCGGCCCGGGGCCTCTTTGGCGCGGGCGAGCGGCGAGCCGATCATCACCGCGTCGGCGCCCATCGCGATCGCCTTGGAGACGTCGCCGCCGGTGCGCATGCCGCCGTCGGCGATCACGTTCACGTACTCGCCGGTCTCCAGCATGTGCTGGGCGCGGGCGGCCGCCACGTCGGCGATCGCGGTCGCCTGCGGGACGCCGATCCCGAGCACGCCGCGGGTGGTGCAGGCGGCGCCCGGGCCGACCCCGACCAGGACGCCTACCGCGCCGGTCCGCATCAGGTGCAGGCCGGTCGAGTAGGAGGCGCAGCCGCCGACGATCGTCGGCACCGGCACTTCGGCGATGAACTCCTTCAGGTTCAGCGGCTCGACCGTGGTGGAGACGTGCTCGGCCGAGATCACGGTGCCCTGGACGACGAGGATGTCGAGGCCGGCCTCGATCGCGACCTCGTAGTACTCACGCACTTTCTGCGGCGTCAGCGAGCCGCAGACGACGGCGCCGCTCTCCTTGATTTCCTCGACCCGCCTGCCGATCAGGTCAGGCTTGACCGGCTCGGCGTAGATCTCCTGCATCAGCCGCGTCGCTTCGTGCTTGGGCGCCGAGGAGATCGCCTCGAGGCGCTCTTCGGCGTTCTCGAAGCGGCTCCAGATGCCCTCCAGGTTGAGCACGCCGAGGCCGCCGAGCTTGCTCGTCAGGGCAGCGGTCTGGGGCGAGACCACGCCGTCCATGGCGGAGGCGAGCAGGGGCAGCTCGAAGCGGTAGGGACCGAGGGTCCAGGTGATGTCGATGTCGTCAGGGTCCCGCGTGCGGCGCGAAGGAACGATCGCTACGTCGTCGAATCCGTAGGCGCGCCGCCCTTTCTTTCCGCGGCCGATTTCGATTTCCAAAGTGGCTACCTCCAGGGCTGGCTGTGAACTAGCCAGACTACACTTCGGCCGGGACCTCCAAATCGTGGACGGAGACTCCCCCGAGCAGCCGCTCGACCTGGTTGCGGTCGACGAAGCCGGCGCCGAAGTGCTGGGTCGACTCCGCCCCCGCCGCGACCCCGTAGGCGAGGCACTCCTCCTCGCCGCGATCCTCGTAGCGCGCCGCCACGTAGCCCGCCACGAAGGCGTCGCCGGAGCCGACCGTGGAGACCGGCTCCAGCGGTTCGGTGTGGATCTCCAGCAGTCGCCGCTCGGCGCCCAGGCCGACCGAGGCGACGCAGCCGGCGGGACGGGTGATCGCCGCTTCCTCGGCGCCCAGCCGGACCAGCTCGAGCAGGCCGGTGGCGAGGTCGGAGCCGTCGGCGAACTCCTGCCCGACCAGCTCCTCGGCCTCGCGCTCGTTCGGGGTGACCATCGAGGCCCCCGCCCGCACCCCCTCCAGCATCGCCTCGCCCTCGGCGTCGAGCACCACCGGGACCTCGCGCCGGCGCAGGTCGGCGATCAGCCGCGCGTAGAGGTCGTCGCCCGCCCCCGGCGGCAGCGAGCCCGCCAGCACGCAGATCTTCGTCCCCTTGGCGAGGTAGCCGATCCGGTCGAAGAGCCGCTTCGTCTCCTCCGCCGAGACCGCCGGGCCGCGCTCGTTGATCTCGGTCTGCTCGCCCGAGGTCGGGTCGATCACGGCGAGGTTGATCCGGGTCTCGGCGGCGATCTCGATGAAGTCGGTGAGCACCGACTCTTCGTGCAGCTCTTCCAGCACGCGGGTGCCGGAGGGCCCGCCGACGAAGCCCGTGGCGATCACCGGCCGGCCCAGGAGGTTCAGCGCCCGGGCCACGTTGATGCCCTTGCCGCCCGCCACGGTGCGGCTCTCCACCGCGCGATGGCGGCGGCCCAGTCGGAAGTTCGGCACCGCGACCGTGCGATCGATCGCCGCGTTCAGCGTCACCGTGAGGATCACTTCTGCTCTACCCGCTTTCCCCGTCGGATTCGGCGGATGGACCGCCCGAGAAGAATCGCTCCGATCAGTATCGCGCACGCCGCGACCGCGAGGAGAACGAGATGTTCGCCGATCCATCCGCGGGCCCTGTCGAAGCTGCTCGCGGCCGGGATCGACCGGCTGGCGACCAGGGCCACGGTGCCCGCGCGGAGCCCGGCGACGCTCACCGTGGCGGTGCCGAGCCGGGCGCCGCGGCGGATCGGGCCGCTCACCTGGCGCGGCGCGTCGACCTCGACTGCGGCGTGCTGCCCGTCGCGCATCGCCACCTTCAGGCCGTGGGCGACGATCAGCGGCAGCTCGCCGCCGGAGTAGCGGATCGCCGGGGTGGCCAGTTCCTCGCCCCGGTGGAGCGCCTTCCTGCGGTGGTACTGGCGGAAGCCCCATTCGAGCAGTTCGAGGTTGTCGGAGAAGCGCGTTTCGTCGGTCGGCGCGTCGATCGCCACCGAGATCAGCCTGATCCCGCGCTTGGCGCCCGAGCCGACCAGGACGTAGCCCGCCTTCCAGGTGTGCCCGGTCTTCACCCCGGTCACCCAGGGGGCCATTTCGAGCAGCTCGTTGATCGTCCGGATCTTGCGGTGCGGATGGACGCTCTTCAGCGTCGTCTCACGGGTGTCGGCGATCTTTGCGAAGGCCGGGTCCTTGAGCAGTTCCTCGGTCAGCGCGGCGAGGTCGAGGGCGCTCGAGTAGTTCTTCTTCGAATCGAGGCCGACCGGGTTCTCGAAGTGGGTGTTGGTCAGGCCGAGCGCCGCCGCGTAGCGGTTCATCTGGCCGACGAACCTCTTCACCGAGCCCGCCGCCTCGATCGCCAGCGTGTGGGCGGCGTCGCCGGCGCTCAGCAGGATCAACCCGTAGAGGAGGTCGCGCACGCTGATCCTCTCGCCCGCCTGGAGGCCCATCACCGACTCGCCGAATTCGTATTCGTAGGGCTGCGCGGTGACGATCTTCGCCGGCGGCAGGTCCTTCATCGCCACGTAGGCGGTCATCAGCTTGGTGGTCGAGGCGACCAACCGGCGTTCGTTCCCGGCGTGGGAGGTCAGGACTTCCCCGGTGCGCCCGTCGATCAGCGCCCAGGACTTGGCGAGGACGTGCGGGCCGGGCGAGCGGTGGGCCGGCTTGTGCGGCCTGGCGGGCCGGGCGCCCTGCCCGCCCCTGTGCTGGTGCTTTTCCGCGGCCCCCGCGCCGGCGACCGGCGCCAGCGCGCCGAGCAGGACCGCGAGCAGCGCGCCGACCCGGCGCCGGCTCACTTCTGCAGCTTCAGGGTCTCGCCCGCGATCAGGATCTGCGGGTCGACTTCCGGATTCAGCGCCTGGAGTTCGGCGACCGTGATGCCGGTCTTGTGGGCGATCGAGGTCAGCGTGTCACCGCTCTGCACGGTGTACTTCTTCGCCTTCGTGCGCGGCTTCTTGTGATGTTCCTTGTGGGTCTGGTTCTTCTGCCCTGACTTGCCGTCGGAGCTCGAGTGCAGGTCGGTGTTGGAGGCGACCACGACGATCGCCACGACCGCCCCTGCCAGGGCGGCGAGGGCGAGGATCCGTGCTATCCAGTTGCGCTTTCTCTTCATCGGACGGGGAGCAGGGCGTAGGTGGGCGCCAGGTCGGGGCGGGATCGTACCGGCCTTTCGGGCAGGTGCAGGGAAAAAACCTGCCCTGGGGTCAGGCGTTCGCCGAGTTGGCCCAGAGGGTGGCGCGCAGCTCCTCGGCTGCCGCCGCCGGATCGTCGGCGCCGGCGATGCCGCGCGAGGAGGAGACGAGCGCCGCCGCCGGACCGGGCCCGAAGGCGGCCCCGAGCAGCGCCGGGTCGCCGCCCTGGGCGCCGACCCCGGGCAGCAGGAAGATCGAGCGGGGCATCAGCTCGCGCAGGCGGGCGATGTGCTCGGGCTCGGTGGCGCCGACCACCGCGCCGAGGCCGCTGAGGCCGCCGTCGCCGAGCAGGCGATCGGAGAGCCCGTCGACGAGCGCCGCCAGGCGCTCGTGGAGGGGCGCCGTGGGAGCGGGCAGGTCCATCAGGTCGGCGGCGCCGGGATTCGAGGTGCGGACGAGGACGAACATCCCCGCCCCGGCCGCCGCGCAGCCCGCGACCAGCGGCTCGAGCGCGTCGCGGCCGAGCAGCGGGTTGGCGGTGAAGGCGTCGGCGCCGAGCCCCTCGACCTCGCCCCACGGGGTCGGGGTCGAGCCGACCAGGACCTGCGCGTAGGCGGCGGCGGTCACCGGCACGTCGCCGCGCTTGCCGTCGGCGAGGAAGATCAGGCCCGCCTCGCGGGCGGCCCGGCGGGCCTCCGCGAGCGCCTCCCAGCCGGGCGGGCCGAGGCGTTCGAAGCAGGCGAGCTGCGGCTTCACCGCGACGCAGTGCGGGCCCACCCGCGCGATCAGCTCGCGGCAGTGGGCGGCGACGGCGCGCCCCGCCCGGACGGCGGGGGGGCCGGCACCTTCGGACCCGACCGCGATCCCCGGCAGCAGCTTCGCGGGATCGGGATCGAGCCCGAGGCAAACCTGGCTGCGGCGCTCCTCGACGAGCGCCGTCAGCCGGTCGGCGAACTTAGAGCCCACCAGGGCTCTGGGACGGCCTCAGCCCTTGACTTTGGTCTTCAGCGCGGAGCCGGCGGAGAAGCGCGGGACTTTGCCGCCCGGGATCGTGATCCGCTCGCCGGTGCGGGGGTTCACGCCCTGGCGCGGGCCACGCTCGGCGACGTGGAATTTGCCGAAGCCGGTGAAGCTGACCTCGTCGCCTGCCGCCAGCGCGCCGGTGATCGCGTCGAGGACGGCGTCGACGGCGTCGCTTGCCGCTTTTTTGCTGCCCAGACGGTCGTCGCCTGCCAGTTGGTCCAGAAACTCAGCCTTGGTCACGTCGAGATTCCTCCTCGGGGGTTGAAGATGAGCCGCAATCTAACAACGCCGGTCGGCGGGAAACCGCGCCGGGAGCCAAAAGCGGCCCCGAGGGGTCGGGCAAACGGCTATTTGCAGGGCGATCCCGGTGGGCGCCTCATGCGGCAGCGATCACTGCTCAGGTGCCGCTGATCGACAGCTCGGAGACCAGCAGCGGCGGCGTCTGCACCGATCCGCCGAAGGGGACCCAGCGGGTCTCGGAGCCCGCCGCGGTGACCGCGCGGAGCATCGCGACCAGCTCGCCGGCGATCGTGAACTCGCGGATCGGCTCGGCCAGGGAGCCGCCCGAGATCGCCCGGCCGGAGGCGCCGACGGAGAAGACGCCGGTGACCGGGTTGACGCCCGAGTGGAGCCCGGCGACGTCGGTGACGAAGATCCCGTCGCCCGCCGCGGCGAGCAGCTCCGCGGTGGAGAGGTCGCCGGCGGCGACGATCAGGTTCGAGGCGGACACGCTCGGCAGCGAGCGGTAGCCGGAGCGCGAGGCCGAGCCGGTCGAGCTCGTCCCCTCGCGGTTGGCGGTGTAGGTGTCGTAGAGGTAGCCGCGCAGCGCGCCGCCCTCGATCAGCGCGGTGCGGCGCCGCGGCACTCCCTCGCCGTCGAACGGGGCCGAGGCGGCGCCGGCCGGGTCGCGGCCGTCGTCGTGGAGGGCGAAGGTGGTCGAGGCGACCTCCTCGCCGAGCCGGCCGGCGAACGGCGAGCGGCCGCGCTGCACGGCGCGGGCGCCGAGCGCGCCGCCGATCAGGCCCGCGAAGCTGGCGGCGACGGTCGGGTCGAGGACGACCGGGCAGGAGCGCGAGGCGGGCTTGCCGGCGCCGATCATCGCGACCGCGCGGGCGGCTCCCTCGGCGCCGATCGCCGCCGGGTCGAGGTCCTCGGGGCCGCGGGCGAGGCCGAAGCCGAGGCCGGTCTCGCGGCTCCCCTCGCCCTCGGCGAGCGCCTGCAGGTAGGCGAAGCAGTTGGCGGCCTCATAGAAGGCGGCGATCCCGGTCGAGGAGGCGATCGCCACCTGCTCGGTCGAGTCGGCGTAGACGGCGGTCTCGACCCCGACCACACGCGGGTCGGCGGCCAGCGCGGTGCGCTCCACGGCCAGCGCCAGCTCCGCCACCCGGCCGGCGTCCCACTCGGCGACACTGGGGCTGTCGAGGCCGGGCAGGGCCTCGATCTCGGCCGGGGCCGGGGCCGGGGGCGCGGCGAACTCGTCCTCGTCGGCGACCGCGGCCATCTCGGCGGCGCGGGCGGCGAGCGCGACGACGCCCGCCTCGCTCAGGTCGGTCCCGTAGGCGTAGCCGACCCGGTGGCCGCTCCAGGCACGGATGCCGATCCCGGTCTGGGTGGCCGCGGTGAGGCTCTCCACCTCGCCGCCGTGGACGCGGACCTCGCGGCCGGTGTCACGCGAGGCGTACGCCTCGGCCGCCGACGCCCCGGCCCCGAGCGCCGCCTCGACCGCCCGGCTCGCCGCGGGCGACAGCTCCACGCTCGGCATCTCGCCGCTCATCGCCCCCCACCCCGCCCGTCCAACCAGCAACCCCCCCGTGCGTTCGCACTTTTCCCCGCTATGCGGCGATAACTGCGAACGCAGTTCATCGGGCCGTGCCTCCGACGGTCATCTGGCCGACGCGGACGTGGCCTTGGCCGGTGCCGACCGGGACTTTCTGGCCGCCCTTGCCGCAGATCCCCGTCTTCATGAAGAAGTCGTCGCCGACCGCGTCGATCGCGGCGAGCGCGTCGAGGCAGTTGCCGATCAGCGTCGCTCCGGAGCAGGGGCTGGTCACCCTGCCGTCCTCGATCAGGTAGCCCTCGGAGACGCCGAAGACGAAGTCGCCGGTCGCCGGGTCGACCTGGCCACCACCGAAACTCACTGCATAGAAGCCGTTTTTGACCTCCTCGATCATCGCCTCCGGGGTCGACTCGCCGGGCGCGATGTAGGTGTTGGTCATCCGCGGTATGGGCAGGTGGCGGAAGCTCTCACGCCGGCCGTTGCCGGTCGACGCCACCCCGTCGCGCTCGGCGCCGAGGTGGTCGTAGAGGTAGGAGACCAGGCGCCCGTCCTCGATCACCTGCGTCTTCTGCGTCGGCCGGCCCTCGTCGTCGATCGCATCGCTTCCCCACTCGTTCGGCAGGCGGCCGTCGTCGTAGGCGTTCAGCAGCGGCTGGGCGACCTGCTCGCCGAGCTTGCCGACGTACACGCTGGCGCCCTTGTGGATGTGGTCGATCTCGAGGCCGTGGCCGGTCATCTCGTGGAAGAGGACGCCGCCGAAGCCACCGCCGACCACGACCGGCATCGAGCCGGAGGGGGCGGGGCGCGAGTCGAGCAGCGTCAGGGCCTTCTGCGCGGCCTGCTCGGCGATCAGGCCGGGGTCGTCCTCGAGCAGCTCGAAGCCGCGGTGGGCGCCGAGGGTCTCGGCGCCGGTCTCGACCTTGTCGCCGCGGCGGGCGACGGTCTGCACGCCGATCCGCGTGCGGGTGCGGTCGTCGCCGGTGAAGAGGCCGTCGGAGTTGGCGATCGTGACCACGCGGCGCGCCTCGGCGTAGGACGCGGTCAGCTGGGCGATCTCCTCGCCGACGCCGCGACCGCGCTGGTCGAGCTCGCGCAGCAGCTCCGCCTTGCGGGCGGCGGGGACGCCCTCGGGGGCGACCGCGATCGGCACCGGGGTGACCGGGCGGGCGGTGAGCGGGGTCGGCTCGGTGCGGCCAGCGCGGAGCGCCGCGGCGGCCTCGTCGGCGGCCCGCTCCAGCTCGGCCGGCTCGAGCCCGTCGACGTGGGCGAAGTAGGTGGTCGCGCCGTCGACGACACGGACCCCGGCGCCCTCCTCGGCGCCCGACTGGACCGACTCGATCCGCGACTCGTCGATCGCCAGCGTCATCCCGCCGCGCCGTTCGGCGAAGACCTCGGCGAAGCGGCCGCCGTTGGCGAGCGCGCGGGCGAGGACGCGGGCGGCGAGCTCCTGATCGAGCAGCTCGGTCACGCCAGAACCTGCGCGCGGCACTCGTTCGCGCTCGTCGTCATCGGCGATCTCGCTCTCTCGTCCCGCGCTCCGGGCGCTTCCTCTCCCGGCCCTTGGTCCCCAGGCGCGGTTTGGCCGCGAGGTCGATCACCGCGTTGGCGGCGACGAACAGCTCGGCGCCCGCGGTCGAGTCCGCCGGGTACTCGGTGGCGCGGCCGCCCCGGTAATAGAGGCGGGCGAACGGCTTGCGCTGGATCCGCCGGCGGCGCATGTAGGCGGCGGCTTCGTCGGCGTAGCCGGAGACGCGGTCGAGCAGGACCCGGTGCGGCTTCGGCGGCATCAGGCGCCGCCCTTCGCCAGCTCGCGGAGCGCCGAGCGCATGTCGAAGAAGGTCAGCGACGACAGCGCGAAGCGCTCGGTCACCACCATCGTCGCGAACCCTTCGGCGCGCAGGGCGAAGACCTCGCCGGCCTGGGTGGCGACGTGGAGCTGCTCGACCGGCTCGCCGCCGGCGGCGTCGGCGATGGTCAGCAACGCGACCGCCTCGGTCGCCCACTCGGCGGCTTCGGAGGTGGCCGCGAGGACGGTCCCGTCGGCGGTCAGGATCGCCCCCCCGCGCAGGTCGGGCGACATCTCGGTGAGGAAGGAGAGCGCCGCCTCGGCGTCCGCCGGTGCGGGAGCTGTTGCGGCGGCGTCGGGCACTTAGGCGAAGATACCGACCGTGCCCCTCGCCCGAGCTTCCTGGCTGATCACCGTCGCCGTCTGCCTGATCGCCGCGATCCTCTTCGCGATCAGCGGCTACACCGGCTACACGATCACCCTGATCGCGGTCGCCGCCGCCGCCGCGGTGAACCTCCTGCCGCCGGCCTGAGCCCGGTCGGCTGTTCCCTGCGGTCCTCGGGGACGACGGGGAACCGCTAGCTCGCCGCCAGATGCTCGGCCAGGAGCCGGGCGGCGCGGCCGCGGTGGCTGATCGCGTTCTTCTCGGCCGGGGAGAGCTCGGCCATCGTCCGCTCGTCGTCGGGGCCGGTGTCGTCGGGGACGAAGATCGGGTCGTAGCCGAAGCCGCCGCTGCCGCGGCGCTCGCGCAGCAGGCGGCCGGCGCAGGTGGCTTCGAAGACGTGCTCGGTGCCGTCCGCGTCGACCAGCGCGAGGACGCAGACGTAGGCGGCGCGCCGCTCGCCGCCCACCGCGTCGACTTCGCGCAGCAGCTTGTCGAGGTTGTCCTCGTCGCTCGCCCCGGCGCCCGCGTAGCGCGCCGAGTAGACCCCGGGCGCCCCGCCGAGGTCGTAGGACCCGATCCCGGAGTCGTCGGCGATCGCCGCCCCGCCGAGCGCCGCGTGGGCGGCGCGCGCCTTGATCAGCGCGTTGGCCTCGAAGCTGTCGCCGTCCTCGACCGGGGACTCGTAGCCGCCGGGCAGCGGCTCCAGCTCGACCCCCGGCAGCAACTCGCGCATCTCCCCCACCTTGTGGAGGTTGGAGGTGGCGAGGATCACGGCGGCGTCCTTGCGGGCGGCCGCTAGGGGGCGACGCGGTCCTGGACCTCGCGCAGGCGACCGATGCCGCCCTCGGCGAGGCCGAGCAGCTCGTCCAGCGAGGCGCGCGAGAGCGGCGTCCGCTCGGCGGTCGCCTGCACCTCGACCAGGCCGCCGTCGCCGGTCATCACCACGTTGGCGTCGACCTCGGCGCGCGAGTCCTCGCCGTAGTCGAGGTCGCAGAGCGCCCGGCCGTCGACCATGCCGACGCTGACCGCGGCGATCTGACCGGTCAGGGGCATCGTCTCGATCAGCTTGCGGTCGAGCAGTTTCTGGAAGGCGAGCTTCAGCGCCACGTAGCCGCCGGTGATCGAGGCGCACCGCGTCCCGCCGTCGGCTTCGAGCACGTCGCAGTCGACGTAGACGCTCCGTTCGCCCAGCGCCTTGAAGTCGCAGACCACCCGCAGGCTGCGGCCGATCAGCCGCTGGATCTCCACCCCGCGCCCGTCCTGCTTGCCCTTCGAGACGTCGCGCTGCTTGCGGTCGCCGGTCGAGGCGGGCAGCATCGCGTACTCGGCCGTGACCCATCCTTTGCCGCGTCCCATCATCCAGCGCGGCACCTGCTCGGAGACCGAAGCGGTGCAGATCACCCGCGTCCGCCCTACCGAGATCAGCGCCGACCCGTCGGCGCTTTCCACGAACCCCGGATCGATGGTCACCGGCCGGATGTCGGCGGGAGCCCTGTCGTAGCTGCGCGAGGCGGTCATCGGTCGCCGAGTCTTGCACGCGGGGAGGGCGTCGCGCCCGGCAGGCACCTCGGTGCCGGCGCCGGGCGCCGCGGGGACCGTCGGTCCCCCGCCCTCATTTGAACGCGACCTTGTCGACCGCCTGCTTGATCTTGTCGACGATCACGTCGGCCAACTCGGTTCCCTGCTTGCCGTTGAACCCTTTCATCGCGGCGACCATGCCGACCATCAGCAGCGAGACCAGGAGGATCAGGCCGACGTACTCGACCGTCCCCTGACCGCGCTCCCCGGCGAGGGCCTGGATCGCCCGCGCCCGCCGCGTGACGGCCACGTTCAGCCGCCACAGACCGGCGTGCAGGTAGCCCAGGATTGCGTAGAACATCGATCTCCCTTCCTCGTTTGACGAGAGCGATGCTGGGCCTCCAATACGCACCGAACAAGACGCGGAAGTGCCAACTCTGAGCTCGATTACAAGACTTTGATCGCCACGCTCGCAGCCCAACCCCCGATGCGTTCGCACTTGTGCCCGGTATGCGGTGATAACTGCGAACGCACCGGGGCGCCGGCTCCCCGTCCGGGGACCAGGCAGCTACGGAAAGCTTCGCGACAAGCTGGTGCGGAACTGGGGGCCGACCAGGGAGAGGGGGTTCTCGCCGGGGAAGCTGGCGGCCAGGGTGCCGGTCCAGGAGCGCTTGCCGCCGGGGCCGCGGCGGAGGGTCGCCGCGCCGCTGAAGGGCGCGGGCGGGCGGACGGTGCCGAAGCTGACCTGCGGGTTGGAGGCGAAGCTCGATCGGGGGCCGACCGCGTAGGCGATGCTGAGCAGGCCGATCCGGCCCACCGTGCCGAACCGTTCGGCGTAGAAGCCCGCCTTGCCCTCCCGCCGGGCGACGAAGAGGAGGCCGCCGGTACCGGCCTTGTAGAGCGCCGAGAGGGTCATCCGGGTCTTCGACGGGGGCAGCTCGGCGGCGGGGTCTTCGAGCAGCGGGTTGGCCCCGCCCGCGACCAGCGGACACTGTTCGGTCGGCGGCAGGACGACCTCACCGCGGACGCGGCGGGAGTGGACGGCGGTGTAGCCGCCTTGGCCTTCGAAGTCGAGCGTGCCGGTGAAGTAGCCGGGGATCGTCGCCGCCCCGGTGGTGCCGCCGAAGCAGTCGGGCGGCAGCCCGCGCACCGCCGCGGCGGTGGCGTGGAAGGTGAGGTCGACGCGGCCGAACTGGCGGAAGTTGGCGTGGATGCCGTTCGGACCGGAGACCCCGCGGGCGACGTAGGTGGTCGAGGTGCCCGAGCGCGTCGTGCTGTTCCGCTCGACCCCGATCGTCACCGTCGCCAGCCGCGCCGAGACGAGGATCCGGTAGCCGTGCGAGCCGGCGATCTGGAAGCGCGGTTCGACCTCGATCTTGCCCCGCGCGGGCGTGCCGCCCTGGTCGGCCCCCGCCACCGACGCCAAGGCACCGCCGACCACGATCAGCCCCGCCAGCACCCCGATCGCGACCAGCCGCAGTGCGTTCGCAGTTTTGGCCGCATACCGGCCATTTCTGCGAACGCATCGGTTCGGGGTGTGGGCGGACGCGCTCACATTGCTCACTTGATCTGCTTCGCCCGCGCGTAGAGGCTGGCGACGTCGTCGCCGAAATAGGGACCGAAGTTGGTCGAGGGGTCGCTCGGATAGCCGTAGGTGGTGACGCTGTTGACGACGTTCCCGTCGATCACCCAGGCGCCGCCGGAGCCGCCGGCGCTGTCGTCGCAGCTGATCGCCAGGTCGAGCGGGCCCGGTTCGAAGAGCGAGCCGAAGTCGTGGCCCTCGAACGTCGCCTGACGACACACCTGCAGGGTGCCGCCGTTGAAGGGCTTTTCGACCGGATAGCCGTAGACGTCGAAGATCTGCCGCGGCGAGAGCCCGGTCTTCAGCCGCAGCGCCCCGACCGCGGCGGCCAGCGTCTGCCCCTTTTCGTTGCGCCCGACCACCGCCGCGCCGACGTCGTAGTTCTCGTTTTCGTGCGCGTGCCAGGCGGGCGTCGTGCCCAGCCAGTGCGCGGTGAAGGTGCCGAAGGGACGTTCGCCGTGGTGGTAGCCGGGGACGAAGACCCACTTGCGGTCGGCCCAGATGCCTTCGTCGTAGACGCAGTGGCCGGCGGTGATCACGACGTTCCTGTGCGGCGATACCACCGAGGTGCCCGAGCAGCGGCCGAAGCCGATCCCCGCCCCTTCGGAGATGAAGATCGCCCCGTTGACCCGGTACTGAGGCTGGGTCGGATCGGCGATCGTTTCCGAGGTCGCGGTCAGGGCCGGATTCAGCGCCGAGCCGTGGGCGGGCGGCGAGCCGAGGCGCGGGCGGGCGGCTTCCATCCGGGCCGCGGTCCAGAAGCGGCGCGCGGCCGCGGCTTCCTCGGGGAAGGAGACCGAAGCCGGGCGGGCCGCGGCACCCGCCGCGGGTGCGATCGGAACAGCGCCCGCCACGGGCGCGACCACCAGCAGGGCGCTCAGAACCACGGCGATCGGCAGGCGCGGAAAGCGCATCGGACCGGTCACTCAAGCAGACCGGCAGGCGACCGGCGCGGATAACCTGCCGCGATGCGCGTCCTCGTCGTCACCAACCTCGTGCCCGACGAGACCACCCCACAGCGCGGCCGCTGGGTCCGCGACCAGGTCGCCGAGGTCCGCGCCCGCGGCATCGCGGTCGAGGAATTCGGCTTCCCCCGCGGTCGCTCGCACTACCTCCCCGCCACCCGTCGCCTGCGCGCGCGCCTGCGGGCCGAGCGCTTCGACCTCGTCCACGCCCACTACGGCCTCGCCGGCTGGGTCGCCCGCCTGGCCGGCGCCCGTCCGCTCCTCGTCACCTTCCACGGCACCGACGTCCGTCATCACCTCGTCGGCCCGCTCTCGCGCCGGCTCGCCTGGCGCGCCGACCTCGTCGCCGGGGTCAGCCGGGCGCTCTTCTTCGAGGAACACGGGCGCCCCGGCCTTCCCGCCGTCCCCGGCGCCGCCGTCCTCCCCTGCGGTCCCGAGCTCGGCCGCTTCGCCCCCGCCTCCCGCGCCGAGGCGCGCGCCGCCCTCGGCCTCGACCCCGCCGGCCGCTACCTGCTCTTCCCCGCCGACCCCGGCCGGCCGGAGAAGCGCCACGACCGCGCCGCCCGGCTGGCCGCCGCCGGCGCCGCCGAGCTCCTCACCGGCGGCGCGATCGAGCCGGAGGCGATGGCGACCTGGATGAACGCCGCGAACGCGGTCCTCGTCACCTCCGACTACGAGGGCTTCGGCATGGCGGCGATCGAGGCGCTCGCCTGCGACGTGCCGGTCCTCTCCACCCCGGTCGGCGTCGCGCCCTACCTGCTGAGGGGGATCGACGGCTGCCTCTGCGCCCCCTTCGACCCCGACATCTGGGCGGCGGCCGCCCGTCCCCACCTCGACGCGGCGGACCCGCGCGTGGCCGGTGCGGCGCGCGCCGCGACCCTCGCCGCCGGCCCGATGGCCGAGCGGGTGATCGAGGTCTACCGCCATATGACCGCCCGGCGCGTTTAGATTGGGGCCTTGGTGAGCGCGGCACGGACGTCCAGATGAGCGACGAGACCTCGGGATCGGCAGCAGGAGGAGTGGAGGCGCGGATCGGCGCCGCCGAGCGCACCCTGGCCTCCGCCGCCGAGGCCGCGGCGACCGCGGAAAAGCGCGCCGAGGCGGAGATCCGCGCGCTGGAGGCCGACCTCGAGCGCTGGCGCACCGAGTCCGACCGCGTCCGCAAGGAGCTGGAACTGCGCCACGAGGAAGAGCTGGCCGCCGAGCGCGAGGCGAAAGAACGGGCGATCGCCGCCGCCGAGGAGCGACTGGCGGAGATCGAGGCGCGCACCGACGCCGCCGAGGAGCGGATCGCCGCCGCCGAACGCCGCGCCGACGAAGCCGAGAAGGCGATCTCGGTCGAGAGCGCCCGCGCCCGCGAAGGCGCCGCCGGCTGGCTGCGCGAGCGCATCGACCAGATCCGCCGCGAGGGCGGGGACAGATAGCCGCGGTCGCGGAGTACGACGTCGCCGTCGTCGGCGGCGGCGCCGCCGGTCTCTGGACCGCCCTCCGCGCCGCCGAGCAGGGCGGTCGCGTCTGTGTCGTCTCGCGCACGCCGCTCTCCCAGAGCGCCAGCTTCTGGGCCCAGGGTGGGCTGGCGGCGGCGCTCGAACCCGGCGATTCGCCCGAGCGCCACGCCGAGGACACCCTCGCCGCCGGGCGCAACCTCTGCCGGCCGAGCGCGGTGCGGGTGCTGGTCGAGGAGGCCCCGGCCGCGGTCCGCGACCTGCAGGCGCGGGGCGTCGACTTCGACCTCGACCACGAAGGCCGGCTGGCGCTGGGCCTCGAGGGCGGCCACTCGGCGCGGCGCATCGTCCACAGCGGCGGCAGCCAGACCGGGCGCGAGATCACCTCGAAGCTGGCGGCGATGGTGGCCGAGGACGAGCGGATCGAGGTGCGCGAGCGGACCTCGGCGACGGCGCTCTGGTCCGACGGGGCGCGCTGCCACGGGGTGATCACCGACGCCGGCGCGCTCGGCTCCCGGGCGACGGTGCTGGCGACCGGCGGCGCGGCGGCGCTCTGGCGGCGGACCACCAACCCGCGCGGGGCGATCGGCGCCGGGCCGGTCTTCGCCGCGGCGGCGGGCGCCGACCTCGCCGACCTCGAGTTCTGCCAGTTCCACCCGACCGCCGTCTACCTCCCGGACACCGGCTTCGACGGCCTGCTGATCACCGAGGCGATCCGCGGCGAGGGGGCGAAGCTGCTCGACGCCGCGGGCGAGCGCTTCACCGACGAGCTCGCCCCGCGCGACGCGGTCAGCGCCGCGATCCTGGCGAAGATGCGCGAGGAGGGCACGGCCTCGGTCCGCCTCGACCTGCGGGCGATCGACCCGGCCCGCTTCCCCAACGTCTTCACCTCGCTCGCCGAGGCCGGGCTCGACCCGCGCGGCGCGCCGATCCCGGTCTCCCCCGCCGCCCACTACACGATGGGCGGGATCGCGGTGGACCTCGACGGGCGCAGCTCGCTCGCCGGCCTCTACGCGGTCGGCGAGTGCTCCTGCACCGGCCTCCACGGCGCCAACCGGCTGGCCTCGAACTCACTCAGCGAGTGCTTCGTCTTCGGCGGGCGGGCGGCGCGCGCGGCACTCGACGAGCCGCCCGCCGGGGCGCGTCCCGCCGAGCCCGAGTGGCGCTTCACGCCGCCGACCCGGGAGACCCGCGACGCGGTCTGGCGCCGCGCCGGGCCGCTGCGCAACCCGACCGACCTCGCCTGCCTGATCCCCGACCCCTATCCGCTGGCGAAGGCGATCGGCACCACCGCGCTGGCGCGCAAGGAGTCGCGCGGGGGTCACCTGCGGACCGACTGCCCGGAGACCGACCCGGCCCTCGACGGCGTCCACGTCGTCTTCTCCCCCGACGGCTCCGTCCACCGCGAGACCTGGGAGTAGCCCCCCCAACCGCTGAGTTCGCACTAATCACCGCGATGCGGTGATTAGTGCGAACTCAGCCGGGGGGGGGCGGTGATCGTCTAGCGTCGCGGCGATGCTGCTCGGGGTCGACGTCGGCGGGACCTTCACCGACGCCGTGCTGCTCGACGGCGGGACCGTCCACACGGCGAAGGTGCCGACCACGCCGGGCGACGAGTCACGCGGGGTGATGTCGGCGATCGACGCGGTGCTCGGGGAGGCGCGCGCCCGGCCGGGCGACGTCGAGAGCTTCTCCCACGGGATGACCGTGGGGACCAACGCGCTGCTGGAGGAACGAGGCGCGCGCACGGCGCTGATCGCCACCCGCGGCTTCGCCGACCTGCTCGAGATCGCGCGCCAGGACCGTCCCAGCCTCTACCACCTCTGCGCGCCGAAGCCGACCTCGCTGATCGCCCCGGAGCTGAAGCTGGAGGCGGCCGAGCGGACCGGGCCGGACGGGATCGTCGAGCCGCTGGAGGACGGCGAGCCGGAGCGCCTCGCCGCCGCGCTGGCCGAGTCCGGCGCCGAGTCGGTGGCGATCTGCCTGCTCTTCAGCTACCTCGACCCGACCCACGAGCGCCGCCTCGCCGAGCACCTGCGCGAGCGCCTGCCCGACCTCCACGTCTCCGCCTCGCACGAGGTGCTGCCGCGTTTCCGCGAGTACGAGCGCGCCTCGACCACCGCGATCGACGCCTACCTCTCGCCGCTGCTCGGCCGCTACCTCGGCAGCCTCACCGAGGCGACCGAGGCGGCCGGGCTGCCGGCGCCCCAGGTGATGCTGTCCTCCGGCGGCGTCGCCCCGGCCGGCGAGGCGGCGCGGGCCGGCGCCTGGAGCGTCCTCTCCGGCCCGGCGGGCGGCGCGGTCGGCGCCGGCCTCCTCGCCCGCCTCTCCGGCGACGGCAACGCGCTCGGCTTCGACATGGGCGGGACGAGCTGCGACGTCTGCGTGGTCGAGGACGGCGCCGTCCGCCGCACCGACTCGCGCACGATCGACGGCCGCCCGATCCAATTGCCGACGGTCGACGTGCACACGGTAGGGGCGGGCGGCGGCTCGATCGGCTGGCGCGATCCCGGTGGGGCGCTCCGCGTCGGCCCACGCTCGGCCGGGGCGGACCCCGGCCCCGCCTGCTACGGGCGCGGCGGCACCGAGCCGACCGTCACCGACGCCAACCTGCTGCTCGGCAACCTCGCCGCCGACTCGACCCTGGCGGGCGGCGTCGCCCTCGACGCCGCGGCGGCGGAGCGGGCGGTCGGGGCGCTGGCCGAGCAGCTGGGGCTGGAGCCGCTGGAGACCGCCGCCGGGATCGTCCGCGTCGCCAACCAGGAGATGGTGCGGGCGCTCCGCGTCGTCACCGTCGAGCGCGGGGTCGATCCGCGCCGCTTCGCCCTGCTGCCCTTCGGCGGCGCCGGGCCGATGCACGCGGCGGCGATCGCCGAGGAGCTCGGGATCGAGCGCCTCCTCTGCCCCCGTGCCGGCGGCGTCCTCTCCGCCTTCGGCCTCTGCGCGTCGGACCGCCGCCGCGACACCGCCCGCACCGTGATGCTGGGCGGCGAGGACCTGAGCACCGAGCGCATCGCCGCCGAGGTCGCCGACCTGCGCGCGGGCGCCGGCGACCTCGATGGCGCCCGTGCCGAGGCGGTCTACGGGATGCGTTACTCCGGTCAGGCCTTCGAGCTGCCGATTCCCGGCGACGCTTGCCCCGACCCCGCCGACCTGATCGCCCGCTTCGAGCAGGCCCACGAAGAGCGCTACGGCCACCGCGACCCCGACGGCGCCGTGGTCCTCGTCGACATCCGCCTCGCCCTGATCCTCGACGGCCCCGAACCCCGGCCCACGGCCGCGACCGACGGCTCACTCGAAGAAAGCTCCCGCGAAGTCCGCTTCGAGGACGAGTGGATCGACACCCCCGTCCTCCGCGGCGAGCCTCCGGCCGGCCTCGAAGCTCCCGCCCCCGTCATCTTCGAGCTCCCCGAGGCCACCCTGGTCCTGCCCTCCGATTGGACAGCAAAAGTGGACGAGTTCGGGACGATCACTGCCGACCGCTCGCCGGGAGATTTGAGGGACCCTGAACGAACCTCCCCGCAGTTCGTGAGAGAAGGGCCCCCCAAATCTCCCCCCTCGGAGCACAAATGATCGACCCGATCACCCTCCAGGTGATGATCGGCGCCCTCCGCGCCGCCTGCGAGGAGATGGGCGCGACCCTGATCCGCTCCGCCTACAGCGCCAACATCAAGGAGCGCCACGACTGCTCGACCGCCCTCTTCGACGCGAGCGGCGAGCTGGTGATGCAGGCCGAGCACATCCCCGTCCACCTCGGCTCGATGCCCGACGCGGTCGCCGCCGTGCTCGACGAGGAGCACGAGCCGGAGGTCGAATGGATCCTCAACGACCCCTACCGCGGCGGCACCCACCTCCCGGACATCACCCTCGTCTCCCCCGTCTTCGTCGCCGGGGAGCTGTTCGGCTTCGCCGCCTCGCGCGCCCACCACGCCGACGTCGGCGGCCCCACCCCCGGCTCGATGCCCGCCTTCTCCCGCCGCCTCGACGAAGAGGGCGTGGTGATCCCCCCGACCCGCCTCCCCCCGGTGCGTTCGCAGAAATCCCCGGTAAGCGGTGAGAAGTGCGAACGCACCGGGGGTGGGGTGGCGGGCGACGCTGGTGCGCTGGAGGAGCTTGTCGCCGCGATGCGCAACCCGCGCCAGCGGCTCGCCGACCTGCGCGCCCAGCAGTCCGCCAACCGGGTAGGCCGCCTGCGCCTCGCCGAGCTGGCCGCGCGGCACGGCGTCGAGGGACTGCGCGAGGGGATGGCCGAGATCCTCGCCTACGCCGAGCGGCGCACCCGCGCCGCGCTCGCCGCCCTCCCCGACGGCACCTACACGGCGGAGGACGTCCTCGAAGACGACTCGCCCGACGGCGAGGAGCGCGACGTCGTCCTCCGCGTCACGGCGACGATCGACGGCGAGACCCTGCGCCTCGACTTCGAGGGCACCGACCCGCAGGTCGAGGGCAACCTCAACTGCCCGCTCTCGGTGACCAGATCGGCCGCGTTCTTCGCCGTCCGCGTCCTCACCGACCCCGACGCCCCGCCCTGCGCCGGCGCCCACCGGCCGATCGAGGTGACCGCCCCGCGCGGCTGCCTCCTCGACGCCGCGCCGCCCGCCGCGGTCGTCGCAGGCAACGTCGAGACCTCGAGCCGGGTCGCCGACCTGGTGATCGCGGCGCTCGCCGGGGCCCGCCCGGTCCCCGCGCAGGGCCAGGGCACGATGAACAACCTGACCCTCGCGGGCGAGGACTTCACCTACTACGAGACGCTCGGCGGCGGCCAGGGCGCCTGCCCCGACGCCGACGGCCCGAGCGCCGTCCACGTGGCGATGTCGAACACCCTGAACACGCCGGTGGAGGCGCTCGAGACCGAGTTCCCGCTGCGCGTCCGGACCCTGGCGATCCGCCGCGGCAGCGGCGGCGAGGGCGCCCACCGGGGCGGCGACGGGCTGGTCCGCGAGCTCGAAGCCCTCGCCCCGATGCGCTTCACCCTGCTCACCGAGCGTCGCCGCCGGGCCCCGCGCGGCCGCGACGGCGGCGCCGCTGGAACACCCGGCCAGAACCTGCGTGACGGACGTCACCTCCCGTCGAAGAGCGAGGGAGATTTGGCTCCAGGAAACCGTTTGCGGATCGAGACTCCGGGGGGCGGCGGCCTGGGCAGTCCCTAAATTTCGCCACCAATTATTTGGTGTTTTGCGCAGGCTTCTCTAGAATGCGCCCCCTCGGGTGGGCAGCAGCGGCCCCTGGCGGCCGGTTTCGACGCCCAGCCCCCTATTCATCGAACACGACCTCCCCAGGTACTGACTTCAAATGCCAATCGCTCTCAAGGAATGGGCTGTAACCGTCCGCGCTCTCGCCGAGGGTGAGCAGCTGCTCACGCTTCGCAAGGGCGGAATTCGCGAGGAGAACAAGCACTTCGAACTGGAGCACGAGCGGTTCTTCCTCTACCCGACCTTCGACCACCAGCGCAACGACCTGGTCCGGGAATCGCACCACCCCGAGCTGCGTCGCGCGCTCGAGGAGGGCGTCTGGCCCGACGAGGAGCCGCCGCCGAAGGCCCTGATCCAGGACGGCGGGATCCCCCAGCCCGACCGCGTGCGCCTGCGCGCCTGGGCCGAAGTGACCGACCACGTCACGATCGAAGACCGGCGCACGCTCGACTGCCTCTCGCCGTTCTACATCTGGACGCCGGACTACGCCGAGAAGCGACTCGCCTGGAAGCGTCGTCACCCGCTCCACATCCTGCTGCTGCGGGTGCATCGCATCCCCCGCCCGGTCACCGTGCGGGTCCGCGACGAGTACCACGGCTGCCGCTCCTGGGTCGAGATCGACCGCGACCTGCCCTTCGAGGGCACGCCGGTGATGGCCGACGAAGAGTTCGACCGGGCGCGGGCGATGATCCGCGAGGTCTGCGAGCAGGCCGAACCTGCGCTGGTCTAGGCGACCGCGTTTGACGGGCCGCATCGGGTACTAGTCTCGATCCATGAGTTGGGTCGAGACCGAGTCGCTGAGCTTCACCGCGCGTCACGACTCCGAAGACGCGGCGTTTGCCGACCGCACGCTGGACCGGCTGGAGACGCTGCGGCTGCGGCTTGAAGATCGCTTCGCCAGGATGCCGGCCGAGGTCACGGTAGTCATCCACACCAACCCGCTCTCGCTGACCGCCGCCCACCCGTTCCTGCCCGCGGCCCGCTGGGCGGCGGCGCCGGCCGGGCGCCGCTACCTCGCCGGGTGGCCGATGGCGACCGAGCTCCACGTCCTCAACGACCGCCACATGGAGAGGCGCGCCGCCGGAGAAGACTCGCTGGAAGCGCTGCGCGGCACCTCCGAGCGCCTCTACGCCCAGCTGGTGCTGTCGACCAACAACCCCGCGCTGCCGCCCTCCTGGACGCCGCGCCGCTTCGCCCGCTACCTGCGCTGGGCCTGGCTGGTCGAAGGCGGCGCCCAGTACTTCTCCCGCCAGGTCGGGCTCTACCGCGCCGCGGTGCTGCTGCGCCTGCGCGGCGGCGCCCGCGTCTCCTTCCCGCCCTCGCGCCGCGACGCAGTGATCCTCGGCGGCACGATCTTCGACCTGCTCGAGAACGAGCGCGGCCCGGAGGCCTGCGAGCGCCTCGTCGACGGCCTCCTCCCCGGCGGCCCCGCCGTCACCCTCGAAGACGCCTTCGACGCCCGCTTCCGCGACATCGAGGGCGCCTGGCGCGACTACCTGCGCGAGATGGCCCGCCCCGCGGGCGTCAGCTGAGCGCGGCGCGGAGGTCGGCGACGACGGCCCGGGGCTCGGTCTCGATCTGGGCGCCGGTGTAGCGGCGGACGGCGAGGCCGTGTCGGCGCAGCGCGAGCTCGCGCCCGTGGTCGTCCTCGAAGGCGACCGAGCCGCGGTGATAGTCCCAGCTGTCGGTCTCGACCACGAGGCGGTGCCCGGGCCAGTAGAAGTCGACGAGGTGGCCGTGGACCCGGTGGTTGACGAGCGGGAGCGGGAGGCCGTGGCGCTCACAGACGGCGAGGAAGAGGAGCTCGAGGTCGGAGCGGGTGCGCCTGGTCGTGCCGAGCTGCGGGACGCGGTGCCCGGCGAGCTCGGCCTGGCGGAGGGCGCGGCGGAAGAGGTAGGGCTCGACCGCGGCGCGGATGTCGGTGATCGTCCGGGCCGGGACGGTGACCGCGATGCCGTGACGGTGCGTGATCTCGGACGGCGCAAGCGTGCGGGAGCGGTGAAGGCGAAGCCCCGGCCGCTTCTTGCGACGGGCGGCGGCAGCGACGGTGGCGTGGATCGGACCGTGGACGGGACGCAGGAACTCCCACAGCGCCGCCGCGCTCGCGTGGCTCAGGACCGCGCCCTCGCCTGCCGCGAGCACCGCCGCCAGCCACCGTCCTCGCCAACTGAGGCTTCGATGCCCCACCGCGTAGACGCCCCGGTGCAGTCGATGCAATCGCCCCGCGCGCAGGCGTCGCGTCACCGCACTCTTGTCGATCCCACATGCCGCGAGCTGCTCGCGGGTGACGACCCCGTGCTGCCTTCCCGCGATCGCGGCGATCCGCGCATCGCCCGTGGAGCATTGCTCTCGCATACCGAGAGCAATGCTCCACGGCACCCGGTCTCTCCCCCTCGGCGGGGGCGAAAGGACGCTCAGCCGGTGATTTCGAAGACGATCCAGACGAGGACGATGGCGACGATCAGGCCGCCCACCAGCCAGATCGCCAGCCGCTGCGGGCTGGTCGGGTCGCCGCCGGTGGCCCGCAGGTGCGCTTCGCCCACGAGCTCTTCGCGCTCTTCGCCCTCGGTCTCGGTCATCGTCCCCGCCAACAGCTCGCGCGCCGCGTCGGCGTGCTCCTTGTTGACCCAGATGTCATGCGGGCCGGCGGCGAGGAAGTCGGGATTGTCGAAGCCGGCCGAGCGTTTCAGCACGCTCGGGATGCCGGACTCGAGCAGCAGCGCCTGCAGCATCTCCGCTTCCGCCTGGTTGCGGGCGAAGCCGACCTTGATCAGCTTGCCGCCGCCCCCGCCGCCACCGCCGCCGCCCTCGTCGCCGTGGTGACCGCCGCCCCCGTGATGAGCGCCGCGCGAGTGCGCGCCGCGATGTTTCGTCGCCCCGGCCATGCCTCTTTCTATCCGATCTCCAGCTCGGCGTCGGCGATCTTCAGGTCGGCGAGGTGGAAAGCCTGCACGTCCGGGTTCTCCGCGTCGGCCAGCGAGATGATCACGTAGATCGGTTCGGGCCAGTTCTGCGCCTGGTTCACGTCCGTCTGCGACGGATAGGCGGCGCTCTTCGTGTGCGAGTGATAGATCGCCAACAGCTCGCCGTCCCCTTCGATCTCCTTCAGCGCGTCGAACTGTCCCTGCGGGTCCATCTCGTAGCGCAGCGGCGTCGCCGCCGCGTTCTCCACCCGCACCACCTTGCTCGCCACCCCGCCCGAGCCGCCGACCATGCCGCAGCACTCGTTGGGCAGGTCCTCGCGCGCGTGCGCGATCATCTCGTCGACCAGCTCCCGGGAGATCTTCATCGCGGCGAGGCTACTGGACCGGCCGGCCCGCACGGGCCGCCGACCGCGGCCGGAATGCGTGGACGGTCCGCAGGTAGGCACGCCAGGACGGCTTGGGACTGCCGTCGAGGCGGAAAAGGCCGGCGCCTTGGCAGAAGGCACAGTGCGGGTCCGGTTCGGCCTCGTCCTGCCAGGCGTACCAGTAGGCGCCGGCGATCCGCCATCGATGCCGCATCTGCACCAGGCGCGCGTAGGCGAAATGAAGAAATTCGGCCTGCCCGGCTTCGCCGACCACGAAGGCCGACGGGTAGTCGCCGCTCGAGGCGACGCCGAACTCGGTGACGATGATCGGCTTGCCGCCCGCTCCCCCGGCGTCCATCGCGCCGCGCACCCGCTCGAGCTGATAGTCGAGCTCCGGGATCGTCGCCGAGTAGGGATGGATCGCGGCGAAGTCGAAGTCGCTGCGCACCCCCGGTACCTTCAGCAGCCGTCGCATGAAGACCCAGGTCTTCTCTCCCGCGCCGACCGGGGCGATCCCGGCGAGCACGATCTTCGCGCCCGGGTCGACGGAATGGATCGCCCGCGCGGAGGCGCGCAACAGCTTCGCGTAGGCGCGCGGGGCGATCCGAGGTGCCCAGAAGAGGCGGAAGTTCGGCTCGTTCCAGATCTGCCAACGACGGATCGGCCGCTTCGCCCGCCCCAGCCAGAAGCTTCCCTGGGACCCGTAGCGGCCGACCAGTACGCGCAGGAAACGCTTCCATGCCGCCATCGCCCGGCCGCCGAGCGGCGGGTGGTTCTGCACACCGAGCCAGGCGGGCCGGCCGTAGACGAACGGCATCACGACGAGCCCGTGCGCGGCTGCCGCGCCGACCTCGGCATCGACTCCCCGGAAGTCGAAATGGCCCGCCGTCGGTTCGCATTCCGACCAGAAGATCGGCAGGCGCAGCGTTTCCACGGACCCTTCCATCCGAGTCAGGTCGGTAGCGCTCGGTGGCGCCTGCGGGACGACGCCGAAGAAGCCCCTCGGCAGCGCCCCGACGCGGGAGTGGCCCGCGCCGACGCGGGCCGCGGAGACCGTCGCCGACGCCGGCGACGCTGCTCCGGCCGACCACGCCCCGAACGCGATCACGGTCGCGACGACGACGGCGAGCGTGGCCCGCATCTCAGCGCCGCGTCTGGCCTTCGACGAGGCGGGCGAAGCCTGGCGTCGGCCCGCATCCGCTGCGACAGAACTGGGCGCCGAGGTTCATGACCTGGGCCCTGCCGCCCTTGAGCGCCGCCAGCGAGACACCGGTCCCGCTCAGCGGCAGCCTGAGCCCGCCGCCCCCGCCGAATGCCGGATCGAGCCGCCCGTCGCCGAGCATGCGGTACGCGTTCGGCACTTCTTCGTAGGCCGTCGCGCGCAGCGGATTGCCAAGGATGAGGTCGGCTCCGCCCGTGCCTGCCACGGCGGAATCGATCGTGAACGGCAACCGGCGCAGCCCACCCTTGCCGAACTTCGCCGGCGCCCCGTCGGCGGCAAGGCGAAAGTCGAAGCCGCCGGTCAGCGGATCGGTGCCGAAGATGTCGAGCGCCCCATCGCCGCGCGGGACCAGCGAGGCGAATCCGGCCTGTTCGCCGCTCTTCCGCAGTCGCTGCAGCGAGCGCCCGGCGCGGCGGCCGAACCTGGCGTCGAGCCGCCCTCGCGCCGACACCCGCATCAGGTAGGCGCCGTTGCCGCCGCAGCAGCCGGACGCTCCGAACACCACGGCGCCCTTCCGGGTCACCGAGACCTGGCCCGGCGTGATCCGTCTGCCGAGCCTGACCGTCACGCCGCCGGCCTTGCCGAAACCGCGATCAGGCGAGCCGCTCGCCAGCAGCCGGTTCAGGGTGATCACCCTGGACGAGGACGGTTCGCCCGATTGCGAATAGCCGCCCCGGGACTCGACCAGGACGCGGCCGCGCGCGGCCGGCATCACCCACGCGGATTCACCTTCACAGTCGCATCCGACCGTGACCTGACCGCCACTGAAGCTCGGGTCGGGCCGGCCGTTCGGCAGGTAGCGGAGAACCGTCACCGAGCCGGGCGCGGGCGCCGCGAGGAGGGCCCGCCCCCGGGCGTCCACCGCGAGTCCGTATTCGCCGGAGGCGCCCGGCAGCAAGACGATGCCGCCGGCCCCGAAGCCGGTGTCGAGCGCCCCGCCCGCGGTGAAGCGGTAGAGGTAATAGTTCGACACGCAGACGACCGAACCGCAGGTTCGCGTCTGGGCGAGGGCGTAGACGGAGCCGTCCCGGGCGCTCGCGAACTGGAGCAGGTCGGAGTTCAGACCCGAAGTGACCGGCTGCGGCACCTTCACCACGCCGCCTTCACCGTAGGAGCGGTCGAGGCCCGCGGCATTCGCGACGCCGGCGAAGACCGCGACGAGAAGAAAGCTGAGGAGCGCCGCGGTCACGACCACCCGCGGTGAGAACGTCGACTTCATCGATTCTTCCCCTTCTTGTGGTCGGCTTCAGGCGCTGCCGGTTCGATCACGCGGGTGAGGTACGGAAGCGCGGGGCAAATTTCTCGACACGTGCGCCAACGCCGCACGAGGATCGCCGCCGCCCCCGACGAGGAGGCGACGATTTCGGCGCCGGGTCCCGGCAGGGGCAGGGGCAGGCCCTGTTCACCGCCGAAGGCCGGGTCGGGACTGCCGTCGGCACGGAATCGCTCGACGTAGCTCTGCGCTTCCGCTTCGGACGGGTACGGCGGGAAGGATTCGTACAGCGCCAGGGTCGAACCGCCGCCGCCGGCGACGCCGGAGACGAGACCGGTGGCCACCCGCGTGACCCCGCCGTTGCCGAAGCTCGCGTCGGCACTCCCGTCGGCGCCGAGACGCAGCACGAAGCCACCGTCGGTCGCGAATGGTTCTGCCGACCCGAGCAGGTCGACCTTGCCGTCGGGGCGGGCGACCACGGTGTTGACGGCCGGTGCCTTGAACCCGGACAACAGCCTGACCTGGGCACGCCTCGCGCGGGCGCCGAAGCGCGTGTCGAGACGGCCTGAGGCGCCGATGCGGTACACCGGGGTGTAGTCGCCGCCCGCGCAGCACGAGCTGCTGCCGATCAAGACGCCGTTCTTCTGGGTCGCGACGATCTCCGACGCGCCGGCCGGCGTCGCGAACGAGAGCCGGCCCCGCTTGCCGAAGCCGAGGTTGAGCCTGCCGTCGGCGCGCAGCCGCACCAGCGTCACCTTCCTCGCTTCCATCCCCGAGTTCGGCAGGTTGTGTGCAGTCCCGTCGACCTCCAGCGTGATCTGCCCGTTCGGGCTGACGACGAGGCCGCGCATGGAGCCCTGTCGAGGCAGGGCGGCGACGGCGACGTGCCCCCCTTCACCGAAGCGCCGGTCGAGCCGACCCGCGGACGTGTAGCGGGTGAGCGCGTAGGGCCCGCGGACGCTTTCCTGGGCGGCGACGAGGAGGCGACCTCGGCCGTCCACCGCCAGCTTCTGGTTCGGGCCAGACTGCTCGGAGACGGTCAGGAAGCCGCCTTCGCCGTAGGTCGGATCGGGCCGGCCGGTCGGTCCGTAGCGCCGAATCGTCAGCAGCTGTTCGCAGCCGCTTTCCCAGGGGGTGGTGCAGGCCTGCGCCGGCGACGCGACCAGCACGCCGGCCGGCACCGCGAGGGCGGCATAGGCTTCGCTGTTCGGGTCCGGATTCAGCCCGGGAGGCACGACGCCCGCGAGCTGCACGGCGCCGCCTTCGCCGTAGCTCGAATCCAGACCGGGTTCCGCCGCTCCCGCCGTGCTCATCATCAGCACCGCGGAGAGCACCAGGCCCCCGGCCGCCGCCAACCCCCTCACTCCTCGACCTCTGAACATCCCTGCTCCCTTGTCCGGTTGAAGCTTTCGGATCAGCTAACCGACCCGGTCAAGGGAAGTTGCGCGAGCGCGAGCCGGGACCGACTACCACCACACCGTGGAGTCGAGGTTCTCGATCTCCTCCAGCGGCTTCGTGTAGACGCCGGAGGAGAGGTACTTCCAGCCGTCGTCGGGGATCAGGAAGACGACGTTGCCGGAGTCGAGCTCACCGGCGATCCGGGCGGCGACGCGGGCGACGGCGCCGCCGGAGACGCCGGCGAAGACGCCCTCCTCCTCCAGCAGCTTCTTCGTCCAGACGATCGCGTCGCGGTTGGAGACCATGATTTTGCGGTCCAGCAGGGAGAGGTCGATGATCGGCGGGATGAAGCCGTCGTCGAGCGAGCGCAGGCCCTGGACCAGCTCCCCCTGCATCGGCTCGGCCGCGACCACGAGGGTCTCGGGGTCGTTCTCCTTGAGGCGCCGCCCGTTCCCCATCAGGGTGCCGCCGGTGCCGAGGCCGCCGACGAAGGCGGCCACCGAATCGAGCTCTTCGAGGATCTCCACCGCGGTGCCGTTGTAGTGGGCGAGCGGGTTGGCCTCGTTGCCGTACTGGTAGGGCATGAAGAAGCCGGGCTGCTCGGCCAGCTCGAGCGCCACCTCGACCGCCCCGTTGGAGCCCTTCGCCCCCTCCGAATAGACGATCTCCGCCCCGTACATGCGCAGCAGCTGGGTGCGCTCCTCGGTGACGTTGTCCGGCATCACCACCTGCAGCGGGTAGCCCTTGCGGCGGCAGATCATCGCCAGCGCGATGCCGGTATTGCCGGAGGTCGGTTCGAGGATCGTCTGCCCCGGCTCGATCGCCCCTTCGGCCTCCGCCTTCTCGATCATCGAGCGGGCGACGCGGTCCTTCACCGAACCGGTCGGGTTGTGGCCCTCGAGCTTCGCGTAGATCCGCACGTCCTCCTTCGGCGAGAGGCGCTTCAACTCGACCAAGGGCGTGTTGCCGATCGATTCGACGACATCGCCGAAGCGACCTCCGCAAGGTCTGTTCAAGACTGGATCTGGTGCCATCGCGTCGCCGGGGTCCCCTTTACTTCAGAAAGTGTAGCGAGGAGCTTTGGACCGCTGGACAAACCAAGCCGGGCCGGCCGGGTGTATGTTCGCCCGGGTCCAGCAAATTCTTGATCGGAGGAAGGTTTGTCCAGTAAGACGCGGCTCGCCGCCTTCATGGCGGTGCTGATCGTCGGACTCGTGGCGGTGGTCGTCGCCGGGTGCGGCGGCGGAGGCAGCAGCACCGGCTCGGGAACCACGGCAGGCGAAGAAAGCAGCGAAGGCGGCGGCGCCGCCGAAGCGGGCGGCGGGGAAAAGCTGACCGTCGGCTCCGACATCCCCTATCCCCCGTTCGAGCAGGGGAAAAAGGGCAACTACACCGGCTTCGACGTCGAACTGATGGAAGCGATCGGCAAGGAGATCGGGCGGGAACCGGAATTCATCGACTCCTCGTTCGAAACGATCTTCCGCGACGTCGCCCAGGGCAAGTTCGAAGCCGTGATGTCGGCGGCGACGATCACCCCGGAACGCGAAAAGGTCGTCTCCTTCTCGCTGCCCTACTACCTCTCCGAACAGGCGATCCTGGTCAAAGAAGGCAGCCCGATCACCGGCCTCGCCGACCTGAAGGGCAAAGTCGTCGCCGCCCAGCAAGGCACGACCGGGCTCGAACTCGGCAAGGAAAAAGCCGAAGCCGCCGAACTCCGGCCCTTCCCGGAAGGCCCGGACGCGGACAACGCGCTGAAGGCCGGCACGGTCGAAGCGGTGATCATCGACGCCCCGGTGGCGAAACAGCAGGCCGAAGAACTCGGTGGCATCGAAATCGTCGAAAAAGTCCCGACCGACGAAACGTACGGGATCGCGATGTCGAAGGAAAACACCGAACTGCTCGAACAGATCAACGAAGGCCTGAAGAAGTCCATCGAAGACGGCAGCTACGCCAAGGTCTACGAAAAATGGTTCAAAGAAGCGCCGCCGCTCGAAGGCCTCGAAAAAGCGATCGAAGAAGCCGAAGCAAAGTGACGGTCGCGAGGTAACCGAAAGCCGTATAAGAGAGGGGGCGCCCGGGTGGTGCCCCCTCTTTGATTGGGAAAGCGGAAGCAGGGAGCAGGAGCGAACTTGAAGGTCTTTTTCGAACAGTACTTCGACTTCCACATCATGGGAGAACACTTCGGGGAAGTCTTCGAAGCCTTCCTGCAGAACCTGCTGATCTTCCTGGTCGCGGTGATCGTCGCCCTGATCTGGGGCCTCGTCCTCGCCCTGCTGCGACAGGCGCCCGGCAAGAAGTTCCTCCCGGTCCGCTTCCTGACGATCGCCTACATCGACGTCCTGAGGGCGATCCCGATCCTGATCATCATCCTGATGATCTCCGGCGGCGTGCCCTTCCTCACCTTCATCCCGAAAGGGATCCGCATCCCCGAGTGGCTCGGCAAGCCCGACCCGTTCTGGTACGGCGTCGCCGCCCTCGTCTTCGTCTACGGCGCCTACATGGCGGAGGTGTACCGGGCCGGGATCGAAGCGGTGCCGAAAGGCCAGATGGAGGCGGCGCGCTCGCTCGGCATGAGCCACCTGCAGGCGATGCGCCACATCATCGTCCCCCAGGCGGTGACCAAGATCCCGGCGCCGATGCTGAACGAAATGATCTCCTTGCTGAAGGACACGACGCTGGTCAGCGTGATCGCCTTCGGCGAGTCGGTCCTGGTCAGCCGCGAAATCCTCGCCGAACAGCTGAACAGCTCGGCGCTCACCCTCACCGCCGCCTTCTTCCTCGTCATCTGCCTGCCCGGCGCGCGCCTGGTCGACTACCTGATCAAACGCAACCAGGGCAGGATCAGCCGCGGCGCCCACATCGAGGTCGCCTGATGGCCGAGCCGATGCTGAAGCTGCAGGGCATCCACAAGCGCTTCGGCAACCTCGAAGTGCTGAAAGGCGTCGACCTCGAGGTCGGCAAAGGGGAAGTGATCTGCATCCTCGGGCCGAGCGGCTCGGGCAAGTCGACGCTGCTGCGCTGCGTCAACCTGCTGGCCCCGCCGGAGGAGGGCGAAATCTTCCTCGAGGGCCAGGACATCTGCAAGGGCCCGGGCTCGGGCAGCGGCGAGTCGAGCTGGAACCTCGACTTCGTCCGCCAGCGGGTCGGCATGGTCTTCCAGCAGTTCAACCTCTTCCCCCACAAGACGGCGCTCCAGAACGTCACCTTGGCGCCGCAGAAGGTGCTCGGCAAATCGAAGCGGGAGACGGAGGAGAAAGGTCGCGCGCTGCTCGAGCGGGTCGGCCTCGGCGACCGCCTCGGCCAGTACCCGGAAACGCTGTCGGGCGGCCAGCAGCAGCGGGTCGCGATCGCCCGCGCGCTGGCGATGGAACCGCACGTGATGCTCTTCGACGAGGTCACCTCGGCGCTCGACCCCGAGCTCGTCAAAGAGGTCCTCGACACGATGCGCGAGCTGGCCGAGGAAGGGATGACGATGCTCGTCGTCACCCACGAGATCGGCTTCGCCCACGAGGTCGGCGACCAGGTCGTCTTCATGGACGGCGGCGTCGTGGTCGAGCAGGGCGAACCGAAGCAGGTCCTCGACAATCCCCGCGAGGAGCGCACCCAGAAGTTCCTCGGCCTCGTCCTCGAGCGCTGACGCGACAACTCCCGCCGTCACGTTTCGACGGGCTGCTTCGTCTACCTCTCAGAACCTGATTTCCGAGGAGGTACCGATGCAACGCAAGTGGTGGACCCTGCTCGCCGTCACCGTGGCGACCTTCATGCTGCTGCTCGACATCACGGTGGTGAACGTCGCCCTGCCGTCGATCCGCGCCGGCCTGCACGCCGACTTCGGCGACCTGCAGTGGGTGGTCGACGCCTACTCGCTGACCCTGGCGGCCTTCGTCCTCACCGCCGGCTCGCTCGCCGACCGCTTCGGCCGCCGCCGCGTCTTCGAGATCGGGCTGGGGATCTTCTCCTTCGCCTCGCTGCTCTGCGGACTGGCGCCGGACCCGCTCTTCCTCAACCTCGCCCGCGCCCTGCAGGGGGTCGGCGGGGCGGTCATGTTCGCCGTCTCCCTGGCCCTGGTCGCCCAGGAGTTCCCGGCGGGCCGCGAGCGCGGCACCGCGATGGGCATCTACGGCGCCTCGATCGGGGTCGCGGTGGCGGTCGGGCCGCTGATCGGCGGCGCCCTCACCGACGGCCTCGGCTGGGAGTCGATCTTCTACGTCAACGTGCCGATCGGCCTGGCCGCGATCGCGGTCAGCCGGCTGCGCCTGCGCGAGACCCGCGACCCCGACGCCGGCCGGGTCGACTGGCCCGGCGTCGCCACCTTCACCGCCGCGCTCTTCATGCTCGTGCTGGCGCTGGTGCGGGGCAACGACGACGGCTGGGGCAGCACCCCGATCGTCGCCCTCTTCGCCGCCTCAGGGGCGATGCTCGCCGCCTTCCTCGCGATCGAGAGCCGCGTCGCGGCGCCGATGCTGCCGCTCGGCCTCTTCCGCCGGCCGGCCTTCGCCGGCGTCCAGATCGCCGCCTTCGCCGTCTCGGCCTCGATCTTCGCCCTCTTCCTCTACGTCACCCTCTACCTGCAGAACTACCTCGGCTACTCGCCGCTCCAGGCCGGGCTCCGCTACCTGCCGATCACGGTGGTCAGCTTCTTCTTCGCCCCGCTGGCGGGCGCGCTGCTCTCGCGCGTCCCGGCGCGGCTGATGCTGGGAGGCAGCCTGGCGACGATCGGCGTCGGCCTGCTGCTGATGACCGGCCTCGAGGCGGGCGATGGCTGGACGGCGATGCTCGCCGGCCTGGTCGTGGTCGGCGCCGGGGTCGGGTTCCTGAACCCGGTGGTCGCCGACGTCGCGCTCAGCGTCGTGCCGAAGGAGCGCAGCGGCATGGCGGCCGGGATCAACGACACCTTCCGCCAGGTCGGCGTCGCCGTCGGGGTCGCGGTCTGGGGAGCGATCTTCGTCGGCCGCGGCGCCGACAAGGTGTCCGAGCTGGCCGCCGGGACGCCCGCCGCCCACGGTGACCACCCGCGCCGGCTGGTCGAAGCGGTCTCCTCCGGGGCCCTCCCCCAGGCCCTCGCCCACATCCCCGCCGCGGCTCGCGGCAGCGTCGCCGGCGCCGCCCGCGAAGGCTTCCTCGCCGGCTTCGACGACGTGCTCGCGCTGGGCGCGATCGTCGCCTTCGCCGGCGCCGTCGCCGTCCTCGCCCTGGTCCGCGAGCGCGACATCGAACGCGATCCGCTCGGCCTCGAGGCGGACGCCGGGCTCGCTCCCTACCCGGAGGTCGCCGACCCGAGCCCGGCGCCGTCGCGATGATCGCCTTCGCGATGATGGCGCCGATGGATGAGCCCGACCTCCTGGCCGAGCGGTTCGACCGGGCGCGGCCGCATCTGCAGGCGGTCGCCTACCGGATGCTCGGCTCGGTGGCCGAGTCCGAGGACGCGGTGCAGGAGGCGTGGCTGCGGCTGAGTCGCTCCGACGCGGCGGCGATCGACGACCTCCAGCGCTGGCTCACCACCGTCGTCGCCCGCGTCTGCCTCGACCAGCTGCGCGCGCGCCGGGCGCGCCGTGAGGAGCCGCTCGGGCCCTGGGTGCCGGAGCCGCTGGTCGCCCCGGAAGGCGAGGCCGACCCTGAGCACGAGGCGGTCCTCGCCGACTCGGTAGGCCTGGCGCTGCTGGTGGTGCTGGAGGCGCTGCCCCCGGCCGAGCGCCTCGCCTTCGTCCTCCACGACATGTTCGCGGTCCCCTTCGACGAGATCGCGCCGATCGTCCACCGCACCCCCGGGGCCGCGCGCCAGCTGGCGAGCCGCGGTCGCCGCCGGGTGCGCGGCTCGGTCCCCCAGACCGACGCCGACCGGGCCCGGCAGCGCGAGGTGGTCGACGCCTTCGTCGCCGCCGCCCGCGAGGGGGACTTCGAGGCGCTCGTCTCCCTGCTCGACCCCGAGGTCGTCTTCCGCGTCGACCGCGGCGACCTCCCCGGGCCGCCCTCGCGCGAACTCCACGGCGCCCAGGAGGTCATCGAGAACGCGGTCGCCTTCGGCCGCCCGTTCTTCCCCTACATGCGCCGGGCGCTGGTCAACGGCAGCCCTGGGGTGGTGATCGCGCCGGCGGGCAAAGCGGTCTCGGTCGCCGGCTTCGTCGTCCGCGCGGGCCGCATCGTCGAGATCGACCTGCTGGCCGATCCGTCCCGGCTCGGCCACATCGACGTCGACGCGCTGGCGGGTTGAGGCCGCGGCCGGCGCCCCGGGACGTCGAAGATCAAGCCTGGGTTGGGCGCCCCCAGGCGCCGATTTGCAGGCGCCTCAGCCGCCGGCCATGGCCGGGAGGATCACGACGGTGTCCCCGTCCGACACGGAGGTCTCGAGCCCCTGGAGAACCCGCACGTCCTCGTCGTTCAGGTAGACGTTGACGTAGCGGTTCAGCTCGCCCTCGGCGTCGAACAGCTGGGCCGAGGTTTCCGGGTGCGCGGCGGTGAGGGCGCGCAGGACCTCGCCGACGTTGCCGCCCGCGGCGTCGACCTCGGAGGAGCCGCCGGTTTTCGGGCGCAGGACCGGTGGGATGCGTACGGTCGCCATCGAGCGGGGATCCTAGTCGAGTCGGGGACCGCTCAGCGGTCCCCGCCCGCGCCGGCGCAGAAGAGGTCGTAGTCCGGGAACTGGCCCATCTCCGACGCCGGGATCTCGGGGGCGTGCTCGCCGCAGATCGGGCAGTCGGGATCGCGGCGGACCTTCAGCTCGGTGAAGGTGGTGCCGAGGGCGTCGTAGAGCAGCAGGCGACCGATCAGCGGCTCGCCGGCACCGAGCACCAGCTTGATCACCTCGTTGGCCTGCAGCGTGCCCATCGTCCCGGCCATCACGCCGAGGACGCCGTTGGCCGAGCAGCT
>DATJUK010000281.1:0-5539 GCA_035502495.1 Solirubrobacterales bacterium | reverse complement strand
ACTTCACCGTCAAAGACCAGGACGGGGAAGAGGTCTCGCTCGCCGACTTCAAGGGCCGCAAGGTCCTGATCGCCTTCTACCCGCTCGACTTCAGCCCGGTCTGCTCGGACCAGCTCTCCGTCTACCAGGAGGGCGTCAAGGGCGAGCTCGCCGACGCCGGGATCACCCTGGTCGGCCTCAGCGTCGACAGCCCCTACGCCCACAAGGCCTTCCAGGAGAAGCTCGGCATCGACACCGTGCTGCTCTCCGACTTCGAGCCCAAGGGCGAGGTCGCCAAGGCCTTCGGCTCCTACATCGACGCCGCCGGCATCGCCAACCGCACGCTGGTCCTCCTCGACGAGGACGGCAAGGTTGCCTGGACCTACGAGTCGCCGAGCCCGGGGGAGTTCCCCGGGCCGGACATCGTGCGCCAGGCGATTTCGGCTTAGGGCTCCCGCAGGGCGTCAAGGCTCACAGCCGACCTGGGCTGGCGCCGGGGGGTTCAGGACGCGGCCTTTTCGGAGGCGACCCCGGCAGGCTGTGGCCGTCTCCGAACGGGCCGGGTGATGAGAGGACGGCGGGAGTGCGGCTTCGATGCGGGTATCGCCGGGGAGCCGTGAGGAAGACGCCGGGAACGTCACTGCGGCGTGAGGGAGACGGCACGATCGCGCACTTCCGTCACAGGCCAGATGTTGATGGGCCGAAAACTGCTCCTATAGGGCAACTTTTCGGCCCATCAACCTGGGGGCGTTGTGGAAGCGTGACGTCTCTCACGCTTGCGCGCCGAATTCGGGCACTTCTGGCGAAAGGCTCACGTCCGGTCCCCGATCGAGCAGGCCTCGAATCTTGCCGTCCCCTGCAACCCCGCCGCCATCCCCGTGCATCTGGACGCCCATCCGGCCCGGTTCTCCCCGCCAGGCCAGGGGATGTACTCTTTGACGGGAATAGGAACGAGAGTTCTGTAAAGAAAACGATGGCCGTCATCCGGACGGCCGGAGGTAAAAATACGAATGAGCAGGTTTAACGTGACCCGCGTCACGGCGGATGTCGGCGACAGCACGATTTCCTTCGAGACCGGAAAACTCGCGAAGCAGGCGAGCGGCGCCGTCGTGGTCCGCAGTGGCGACACGATGGTCCTCAACACCGCCACGATCGGCGGCCTTCGCGATGTGGACTTCCTTCCGCTCACCGTCGACGTCGAGGAGCGCATGTACGCCGCGGGCAAAATCCCCGGTTCGTTCTTCCGTCGCGAGGGCAAAAGCTCCGAGAAAGCGACGCTGACCGCGCGCATGATCGACCGGCCGATCCGGCCGCTGTTCCCGGCCGGCTGGCACTACGAGACGCAGCTGGTCGCGATGCCGATGTCGGTCGACGGGGTGCACCCGTACGACATCCTGGCGATGAACGGCGCCTCCGCCGCGCTGGCGATCTCGCCGGTCCCGGTCGCCAAGCACGTCGGCGCCGTCCGGATCGGCAAACTCGACGGTGACTTCGTCGTCAACCCGCCGGAGGAGTCGCACGAGGAGCTGGAGCTCGACCTGATCGTCGCCGGCACCGACGAGGCGATCCTGATGGTCGAGGCGGGCGCCCAGGGCGTCACCGAGGCCGAGATCCTCGACGCCCTCGACATCGCCCACGGCGAGATCAAGAAGCTGACCGCGGCGATGCAGGAGCTGCAGGACAAGGCCGGCAAGCCGAAGCAGGAGCACGAGGAGCCGAAGCTCGACGAGCGCCTCCTCTCCGAGATCCGTTCCTCGCACGGTCAGGCACTGGTCGACGCGATCGCGACCGAGGGCAAGCTCGAGCGCTACGAGGCGATCGACGGGGTGAAGGCCGCGGTGATCGACCGCTACGCCCCCGACTCGGGCGACGAGGACGCCGTCGCGGCCCGCAAGGCCGAGGTCGGCTCCGCTTTCGACGCGATCGAGAAGGACACGATCCGCAAGGCGATCGCCGTCGACAAGAAGCGCCCCGACGGTCGCGCCCAGGACGAGATCCGGCCGATCGAGACCGAGGTCGACATCTCCCCGCGCGTGCACGGCTCGGCGCTTTTCACCCGCGGCGAGACGCAGATCCTCTCCAACGTCGCCCTCGGGACGACGCGGATGGACATGCGCATCGACACGCTCGGCCTGGTGACCACCAAACGCTTCTGGCACCACTACAACTTCCCGCCCTACTCGGTCGGGGAGGCGGGCTTCATGCGCGGCCCGAAGCGCCGCGACATCGGTCACGGCGCGCTCGCCGAGCGGGCGCTGGCGGCGACGATCCCGGACGAAGAGTCGTTCCCGTACGTGATCCGGGTCGTCTCCGAGACGCTCGAGTCCAACGGCTCCTCCTCGATGGGCTCCGTCTGTGCCTCCTCGATGGCGCTGCAGGCGGCGGGCGTCCCGGTCACCGCACCGGTCGCCGGCGTCGCCATGGGGCTGATCAAGGAGGGCGACGACTACATCGTCCTCACCGACATCGCCGGCGTCGAGGATCACCTCGGCGACATGGACTTCAAGGTCGCCGGCACCGCTGACGGGATCACCGCCCTGCAGATGGACATCAAGATCACCGGCGTCACCTTCGACATCCTGCGCGACGCCCTGGAGCAGGCCAACAAGGGGCGCCAGTTCATCCTCGGCAAGATGGCCGAATCGATCGACGGCGCGCGGGAGAAGCTCTCGCCGCACGCCCCGGCGATCGAGTCGATCAAGATCGACCCGGAGAAGATCGGCGCCGTGATCGGCAAAGGCGGCGAAACGATCCGCGGCATGTGCGAGGAGTTCGAAGCCGAGATCGACGTCGAGGACGACGGCACGATCCGCGTCTACGCGCCGACCGGCGAACTGGTCGACGGCGTGGTCCAGCGGATCACCTCGATGACCAAGGAGGCCGAAATCGGCGACCGCTACGAGTCCGCCAAAGTCGTCAAGACGACGACCTTCGGCGCCTTCGTCGAGCTGGTCAAGGGCACCGACGGCCTGCTCCACATCAGCAACGTGAAGCCGGGGGAGAGGGTCGACTCGGTCGACGACGTGCTCTCCAGCGGCGACCTGATCGACGTCACCGTGGTCGAGGTCGACAAGGAGCGCGGCCGGATCGGGCTGCGCCTCACCGAGGATCCCTCGGTGGCGGGCAAATCGCCCGAGGAGCTGGCGTCGGTCGGCTCCGGCGACGGTGGCCGTCGCAACGGCGGCGACCGCGACCGTGGCCGCGGACGTGACCGCGATCGCGGCGGCCGCGGCCGTGAACGGGAGCGCCGCGGTTGAGCGCTCGCGTCACGACCCTGGGCTCCGGCGTCCGGGTGGTCACCGAGGAGGTCCCCTCGGTCCGCTCGGTGGCGCTCGGCCTCTGGGTCCGCACCGGATCGCGTAACGAGACCCCGGCACAGGCCGGGGTCTCGCATTTCCTCGAGCACCTGCTGTTCAAGGGGACCGAGCGCTACTCGGCGATCGAGATCTCCGAGCGGTTCGACGGGCTCGGCGCCTCGGTCAACGCGGCGACCGGCAAGGAGACCACCCACCTGCACGCCCGCTTCCTCGACGAGCACACCGAGGAGGTCTTCGACCTGCTCGCCGAGATGATGCTGGCACCGACCTACCCCGACATCGACTCCGAGCGCCAGGTCGTGATCGAGGAGATCGCGATGTACGACGACGAGCCGCAGGACCGGGTCCACGACGTGCTCGCCGACGCCGTCTTCGGCTCGCACCCGCTCGGCCGTCGGGTGCTCGGCGAGGCCGACGTGATCGCCAACATCCCGATCCCCGACATCTCGAGCTACCACCACGCCCGCTATACCGCCTCCGAGATCGTCGTCGGCGCCGCCGGGCACCTCGACCACGAGGCGATCGTCGCGCTCGCCGAGAAGCTGATGCACCCGCCCGCGGAAGGTGACGGCGATAGCTTGGCGCCGACGGCGCTGACCGAGCCACCCAGGCTCAGCTTTCTCTGCAAGGAGACCGAGCAGTACCACATCTGCTTCGGCGCGCCCGGCATCGACCGCGAGGACGAGCGGCGCTTCCCGCTCGCCGTCCTCGACGCGATCTTCGGGGGTTCGACCTCCTCGCGGCTCTTCCGCGAGGTGCGCGAGAAGCGCGGCCTGGCCTACTCGGTCGGCTCCTACAACGAGCAGTTCACCGACACCGGCCTGGTCGCCACCTACGTCGGCACCCGTGAGGACAACGTCGAGGAGGCCTGCTCGATCATCGGCGCCGAGCTGGCGAGGCTGCGCTCCGAGGCGGTCTCGACCGAGGAGCTCCACCGGGCCAAGGAGAGCGTCAAGGGGAGGTTGGTCCTCTCCTCCGAGTCGACCGCGGCGCGGATGACGCGGATCTCCCGCTCGGTGCTCTTCGGGCTGCCGATCGAAAGCCTCGACGAGATGCTGGCCAAGGTCGACGCGGTCGAGGTCGATCAGCTGACCGAGCTGGCGGCCGAGCTCTACGCCGCGGACCGCCTCTCGGCGGCCTGCGTCGGCGCCGACGAAGACCGTTTCCGGGCCGCGCTGGCCCCGGTCTCGGAGGCCCTGGTGGCGGCATGACCAGAGTCGCCGTCTCCGGCGCCGCCGGGCGGATGGGCGCGACCGTGGTCAACGCGGTCGAATCGGCCGACGACCTGACGCTGAGCGGCAAGGCCGATCCGGCGCTGAAGGTCCCGTTGGCCGAGGTGCTCGGCGACAGCGACGTCGTCGTCGACTTCAGCGTCCCGACGACGGCGCTTGAGAACGTCGAAGAGTGCCTGGCGGCGGGGGTCCACGTCGTCGTCGGCACCACCGGCTTCGACCTCGAGGCGGCGCGCGCCGCCGCCGAGACGTCGACCGCAAACTGCTTCGTCGCGCCCAACTTCGCGATCGGTGCGGTGCTGATGATGGTCGTCTCGCAGACGATCGCCCGGCACATGCCGGACGCCGAGATCATCGAGCTCCACCACGACAAGAAGGTCGACGCGCCCTCGGGGACGGCGGCCCGCACGGCCGAGCTGATCACCGCGGCGGGCGGAAAGGTCCACGAGCCGATCCACTCGGTGCGCCTGCCCGGCCTCGTCGCCCACCAGGAAGTGATCTTCGGCGGGCTCGGGCAGACCCTCTCGATCCGCCACGATTCGATCGATCGCTGGTCCTTCATGCCCGGCGTCCTGCTGGCGGCGCGCAAGGTCGGCGGCCTGCCGGACCACTTCACGGTCGGCCTCGAGAACCTGCTTTGAGGGCCCCGCGATGAGTTCGCAGTTCACCGCGATAGGCGCGGCAAACTGCGAACGCACCTAGGAGGTACCCTGATGGCGATGAAGGAGCTGCGAGGAATCCTGACGGCGATCGCGACGCCGTTCGACGAGTCCGGCGCGGTCGATGCCGATGGCGCCCGGCGCCTCGCCGCGCACCTGCTCGAACACGGTTCGCACGGCCTCGTGGTCGGCGGCAGTACCGGCGAGTGCCCGACGCTGACCGACGGCGAGACGATCGAGCTCCTCGAGGCGATCCGCAAGGAGGTCGGCGACGACGTCTACCTCGTCTGTGGCACCGGCACCAACGACACCCGCCACTCCTGCGAACTGACGAAGATGGCCGCCGCTGCCG
>DATJUK010000280.1:0-2620 GCA_035502495.1 Solirubrobacterales bacterium | reverse complement strand
GACGCGCTTGCCGGCATGCGACCGGGGAGTTCTCCCGGCCGCTCCGGCGAGCGCCGGGCCGGTCGCCCCGCCGCCACCCGCGGGCAAGGCCTTCGCCGGGGCCAAGGCGGGTTTCTGCTGGTGACTCGAGACTTCGGCGATCGGCCACTCGTGGAACACCTGCGCCGAGACCAGCACGACGAAGACGGCGATCGCGATGCCGATCAGGGTCACGCCCGAGAGGGCGCCGACCAGATAGGTGTGAGCTTGCTTGACCACTTTTACTTAAAAATCGGTATCCGTCAGTACCAGTTCTGCCTAAGGACGGGGAATTTGGCTCCCGGTCCGGGTTCTATGCCCGATTCCCCATCGGCCCAACCCCGCTAAAGATAACTCAACGGATCGGTTACCTCACCGTTTATACGAACCTCGAAGTGGACGTGAGGACCAAGGCAGTAGCCGGTGCAGCCGCTGTAGCCGATCACCTCGCCCTGGGAGACCTGCTGTCCGGCGCCCACGGCGAACGCCGACTGATGGGCGTAGCAGGTGGAGAAACCGCCGCCGTGGTCGATGCAGGTGTAGTTCCCGTAGCCGCCGCTTTCGCCCTCCGACTCGGTGAAGGCGACAGTGCCCGCCAGGGCGGCACGGATCGGCGTGCCTTCCGGCACGGCGATGTCGATCCCCGGGTGGTACTCGTAGTGCCCTTCGATCGTGCGGGCGCCGAAGCCCGAGGCGATCGGCCCGTCGACCGGCCAGATCATCGAGCCGGACCCCGCTTTGATCGCCCCCGCGGGCAGCGGCATCGAGCCGGTGGCCGCCAGCTCGGCGGCGATCTTCGCCTGGATCGATTCGACGTCGCCGTCGAGCTCGGTTTCGTGGTGGCGGACCTTCGCCAGCACGGCTTCCTGTCCGCCGCGGGCGTCGATCAGATCGCCCCGCCGTCCCTGCAGCTCGCCGCGGGTGGCGAGGAGCGCGCGCTGTTCGGCGGCGATCGAGTTCCGCGCCGCTTCGATCTCGCCCTTCGCCGCGGCGCGCCGCTCGACCGTCAGCGCCACCACGTCACGCAGGCTCCGCACCCGCCGGGCGTTCGCCGCGTCCGCCTGGTGGATGCGGTCGAGGAGTTCGGTCCGCGCTTCGATGTCTTCGAGGTCGCCTTCGCCGATCAGCACGTCGATCAACGCCGGGCTGCCCTGCTCGTAGATCGCGACCAGCCGTTCGCGCAGCGCCCCGAGCGCGACCCGCAGGTGCGCCCGCATCCGCGCCAGGCGATCGTGGGCGACCTCCAGCCGGTCGCGGGCGCTCGCCAGCCGGCGCTCGGTCGCGGTGAGCCGGGCGCGGGTCGCCGCCTCCTGCTCGCGGATCCTCGCCACCTCCGCGCGCAGCCGTTCGATCCGTCGCGCGTAGCGGGAGATCGTCGTCGTCAGGACCCCCTTGCGGTGCCGCGTTTCTTCCAGCTGGGCTTCCTTCGATTCGAGCGCGGAGGAGAGGACTTCGGCCGGGGCCGCCGGTGCGGCGACGGCGAGGAGGCAGAGAGCGGCGAGAAGCCCGGCGAAGATCGCCAGCGGTCGGGACGGAGGCACCCGACGAAGCTAGCCAAGGCGCCCTCAGCCGGCGGGCGCGTTCTCGACCCGCAACAAACCGCCCTCCGCCTCCTCCTCCATCTGCAGCGTCGTGTGCTCGATGCCGAAGCTGCCGCCCAGTTCCATCTCCAGCTGCTGGCGGATCCGGTCGCGGTCGGCGCCGCGGGCGACCACCACGTGGGCGGCCAGCGCCGGGAAACCGGCGGTCACCGTCCAGACGTGCAGGTCGTGGACCGAGCGGACCCCGTCGACCCGGCAGATCGCGGCGCCCATCCCGTCGACGTCGAGGTCGGCGGGAGCCGCCTCCATCAGCACGTCGAACGGCTCCTTCAGCAGCCGCCAGGAGGAGGCCAGGACGAGCAGGGAGATCAGCAGGCCGACGATCGGGTCGACGATGTCGGAGCCGCCGGCGAGGATGATGGCGCCGGCGACGATGACGCCGAGCGAGCCGAGCGCGTCGGCGAAGGAGTGGCGGATGACGCCCTCGAGGTTGACGTCCTCGCGCTCGCCGCGCGCGAGGTAGAAGGTCGCCGCGGCGTTGCCGAGCAGGCCCAGGACGCCGAGGGCGAGGACGCCGCCGCCCGCGATCCCGGGCGGGTCGGAGAAGCGGCCGACCGCCTCGACCCCGATGAAGACGCTGACCGCGACCAGCGTGAGCCCGTTGACCAGTGCCGCCAGCACCTCGGAGCGCTGGTAGCCGAAGGTGCGCCGGCCGCTGGCGGGCCGCGCGGCGAGCCGCGCCGCGATCAGCGCGAGGACGATCGAGCCGACGTCGGAGAGCAGGTGCCCGGCGTCGGCGAGCACCGCCAGCGACCCGGTGACGACCCCGCCGATCGCCTCGGCGAGCAGCATGACGACGTTGATCGCGAGGGCGACCACGAGCCGCCGCCGCGAGTCCTCCCGCCGCGCCTCCAGCGCATGCGCCCCGAACCCGTGGCCATGCCCGTGTCCCCCGGCGTGATCGTGCCCGTGATCGCTCACGCGCCTGAGGATACGCAGCCCCCAACCTCCTTGGGCCTCCGTGTCGATGGGCCGAAAAGCGCTCTATATGAGCGCTTTTC
>DATJUK010000279.1:0-25632 GCA_035502495.1 Solirubrobacterales bacterium | reverse complement strand
CCGAGCGCGAGGAGGCGCTGGCGCTGGCCGCCGAGGAGTTGCGGCTGGCCCGCGCGGTCGCGGCGCCGCGGGCCGAAGGCGTGGCGCTGCGGGCGCTCGGGATGCTGCGCGGCGGCGAGGAGGGGCTCGCCACGCTGCGCGAAGCGGTGGCGGTCCTACGCGACTCGCCGGCGCGGCTGGAGCTGGCGCGGGCGCTGGCGGAGACGGGCTCCGCCCTGCGCCGCGGCAACCAGCGGGGCGAGGCGCGCGACGTGCTGCGCCAGGCTGCCGACCTGGCCCGGCGTTGCGACGCCGAGCGGCTCGAGGAGCGGATCCATGAGGAGCTCCTGGTGGCCGGCGCCAGGCCGCGCCGCCAGGCCCTCTCCGGGGCCGACTCGCTGACCCCGGGCGAGCGCCGCGTCGCCGCCGCGGCGGCGGGCGGGGCGACCAACCGCGAGATCGCCCAGGACCTCCTCGTCTCCCTGCGCACGGTCGAGATGCACCTCACCAACGCCTACCGCAAGCTCGACATCGTCTCCCGCTCGGAGCTGGCGACGGCGATCGACGGCGGCGCCGGCGACCGCGCTGCCTGAGCCCGGGCCTCAGGCCGGCAACTGCCGCGCCTTCGCACGGCCCTTCGCCCGCCGCGCCTTCGCCTTCTTCGCCGAGTGTCTGCGCCGCCGGGCGATCTCAGCCGTCCGGGAACGGCTGGACCGGGATGCCGTGGTCGGTCTCCCGCATCCCCAGCTCGTAGGCGGCGCCGCCGCGCAGGGTAAGCGCGCGGTCCGGCACCCCGGGCCGCTCGACCGTCAGCTCGAGGTCGGCGACCGAGCAGTTGATCGTGTGGTGCTCGTCGCCGGTCGGGTCGGCGTAGACCCAGCCGACGAAGTCCCGGCGCGGCGCGGCGGCGCGGCCGCGGACGACGATGTCCTTGCCCGGGAGGACGAACGAGCAGCCCTCCGCTGACTCCTCGATCGCCGAGGAGCGGATCGCCCCGAGGCCGCCGAGGCGGTGACGGACCCCGTCCAGCGACAGCATCCCGGACGGGATCCAGGGACTGACCCGACTGCCGAGGCTCACCTTGGCGGCGCCGGCGTCGAACCAGGTGCCGGCCGCGTCGGCGAAGCCGGTGCCCTCCAGCCAGACCCAGCGCTCGGCGTGCTCGGTGCCCCAGTTGTGGCCGACCATCCCCGGCCAGCCGGCGACCTCGAGCGAGCGGTCGCCGACCTCCAGCGTGCCCTCGAAGAGCGCGTCCGGCACCGGGGCGACGAACTTGGTCCGCGGCAGCGGCGCCGCGTAGAGCCAGTCGGCGGGCAGGTAGCGGCACGGCTCGAAGTCACCGTCGAAGCGCAGCGCCCAGCTCGCCGCGAGCCCTGCCGCGTCCACCGAGCCGCGGGCCTCCCCCGGCCCGACCTCGGCCTCGGCGACGCGGATCCACCCGCCTTCCGGCACCGCCAGGCCGCTCGCCGGCACCGTCAGCTTGGTCGCCTTCGGGGCGGGCGCCTCGCGCTCGAAGAGCGTGAACCAGATCGAGCCGGTCGGCTCCTGCCCCGGCCGCTTGTGGACGGTGTGGCGGATCCAGATCCCGAGCCCGCCGTCGGGATGGCATGCCTTGACGTAGAAGCTCTCGTAGTGGCCGCGCCTGGCCGCCACCTCCTTGAATCGCGCCCGTTCCTCCACCGCGCCAGCCTAGCTTCCGGGCTGGCACTTGGCCGGCCGGCCAGTTAGGCTCGCCCTGTGCAAGGGGCCGCCGCGGAGAGATTCGTCGTCTTCGGCCTGCGCGTGCTCGCCGTCTGCTTCGCCGTCGTCGGCCTCCTCTACCTCGTCCTGCCGAGCCCCTCGCTCGACTTCATGTCGAACGTCGGCGAACTGGTCGGCAACCACACCCGCGCGCCGCACACCCAGGAGTACCTCTGGCTCTCGCTCGGCTTCGCCTACATGGTGGTGATCACCGGCCTCTGCCTGATCGCCCAGTCCGACGTCGTCCGCTACCGGCCGCTGCTGCTGCTCCTCGCCGCCGGCAAGGCCGCCTCCTCGCTCTCCTCGCTCGCCTTCTTCCTGCTCCAGGAAGGCGCCTTCGCCTACCTGCTCGGCGCGCTGGTGGACGGCTCGCTGATCCTGGTGGCGCTCTGGCTCTACGTCCTCGCCGGGCGGATCGACGGCCCGCCGCCGCCGAGCGGGCGCCGCCCCGGCCTCGGGGCCGCCGAACGCGCCACCCTGAGCGCGATCTGCGCGGCGATGGCTCCCGGCATCGACGGCCTGCCCGCGGCGGAGCTCGAGGTCGACGCCTCCGGGCCGGTCGCCGACTTCCTCGCCGCCGTCCCGCCCCGCCTGTTGGCGCAGCTGCGGCTCGGCCTGCGCGCCTTCGAGTGGCTGCCGTTCCCGCGCCGCTTCAGCCGGCTCGACCAGCCCGCGCGCGAACGCTTCCTGGCCAAGCTGGAAGGCGCGCGCTCGGCGCTGAAAGTCGACCTGCTGCTGATGGCGAAGCTCTTCTCGACGCTCGGCTACGCGGTCACCCCGGAGGTGCGCGCGCGGGTCGGCTACGACCTGCGCTGTGAGCTCGCCGACGGCACGCTGCCCGAGCCGGCGGGCTCGCTCGGCGACACCGAGCCGCGCCGCGAGGGGGAGGAATGCGACGTGGTGGTGATCGGCTCGGGCGCGGGCGGCGCCGTCGCCGCGGCGACGATGGCCGAGGCAGGCCTCGACGTCCTCGTGCTCGAGGCGGGCCGCCACTACGACCGCGACAGCTACCCCCGCGACCAGCTCGACGCGGTCCGCGGCCTCTACCGCGACGCCGGGCTGACGATCGCGGCGGGCAAGCCGAAGATCCCGATCCCGGTGGCGAAGGCGGTCGGCGGCACTACCGTGGTCAACTCGGGCACCTGCTTCCGCGCCCCCGACCAGGTGCTGGACGACTGGGCGACCCGCTTCGGCGTCGGGTGGGCGCGTGACCTGAGCGACGACTTCGCCGAGGCCGAGGAGATGCTGCGGGTGCGGCAGCTCGACCCGGAGCGGATGGGCCGCAACGGGCAGCTGGCGATGGCGGGCGCGGCGGCGCTCGGCGTCGGCGGCGGGCCGATCGCCCGCAACGCGGGGAGCTGCGTGCAGTGCGGCTCCTGCCCGCTCGGCTGCCCGATCGACGCCAAGCGCGGCATGCACGTCAGCTACCTGCCCCGCGCGGTCGCCGCCGGGGCGCGCCTGCGGGCCGGGGTCGAGGCGCGGCGGGTGCTGGTCGAGGGCGGGCGCGCGGTCGGGGTCGAATGCCGGGCGGGCGGCGACGACGAGCGCCCCGCCTCCACCTTCACCGTGCGGGCGCGGCGCGCGGTGGTGCTCGCCGGCGGGGCCTTCGGGACGCCGGAGCTGCTGATGCGCTCCGGCCTCGGCGGCGGCGCGGTCGGCGCCAACCTCCACATCCACCCCGCCTGCTGGGTCGGTGCCCGCTACGCGGAGGAGGTGCGCGGCTGGGAGGGCGTGATGCAGAGCTACTACCTCGACCAGTGGGAGGAGCAGGGGATCCTGCTCGAGGCCACCTTCACGCCGCTGGCCTTCGGCGGCGCCTGGCTGGTCGGCTCCGGGGTCGAGCACCAGCGGGCGATGCTCGACTACCCCCACATGGGCTCGATCGGGGTGCAGCTGACCGACCGCTCGGCGGGCCGCGTCGCGACCGGCCGGGACGACGGGCTGCGCATCTCCTACCGCCTCGACCGCGACGACGCCGCCCGCGTCACCTTCGGCATCGCCCGCGCGGCCGAAGTCCACTTCGCCGCCGGCGCGACCGAGGTCTACCCCAACGTCGTCGGGGTCAAGGTCCTGCGTCGCGAGGAGCTGGCGAGCTTCGAGGCGACCCGGTTCAAGCCCGCCGACCTGCGCCTCGAGGGCTTCCACCCGATGGGCACCGCGCGGATCGCCGCCGACCCCCGCCAGGGCGCCTGCACCCCCGACGGCGCCCTGCACGGCACCGCCGGCCTCTACGTCGCCGACGCCTCGCTCTTCCCCACCGCGCTCGGCGTCAACCCGATGATGACCATCGTCGTCTGCGCCAAGCAGGTCGGCCGCCGGGTCGCGGCCGCCGCCGAGCGTCCGCTGAGCGCGCCCGGCCGCCGCTGACCGTCGCGCGCCGTGGCGGCCCCGACCCTGCCGCCTTCAGGCGATCCTCTTGCCCTCGGCCGCGACGGCGGTCAGGTCACGACGACCGAGCCGACGCGGGCGATGCGCTCGATGGCGGACATGCTCCGGGCGGTCCGTGTCGACCTTGATCCGGACCAAGCCGTCCTTGCCGCGACAGCTACAACCGCTAGCTAAGCGATGACTGCCTCGAAGAACTCAGACGGGTCGACTCGACCGAAGTAGTGACCGTGGGTCTGTTTGATCGTCTCGATCGAGTCGGAGCCGATCAGAACGACCTCGATCCCACCCTGCCCTCGATAGCGCTCCTCGTACTCGGCGTAGGCGGCGACAGCGGCGCCCGTGTCGACACCGAGGTCGGTCGCCTCGAGGAGCCGCTGAGCCGAGGCGTCGTAGACGATCAGGAACTGATGGATGGCCATACCGGTGTAGTTCTACCCGAAGTAGCGCGCCACCTGCCGGCGCCGCTCGTCGAATCTACGAGCAAAATCGACGGTCAAGGGCGGGATGTCGCCGTCGCCCGCCGCCAGTACATCAGATGCCATACGGAAGTAGTCGACGAGCTCCGTAGGCCCGTCGCCGTCGCGCAGGGCAAAGCCGAGCCGGTCTTCGGTCTGGGAGACAACCTCTGCCCAGCGCTGCTGCTGCTCGGTCCGCAGCTGGATCTCGACCACGCGATCCTGGTCGCTGATCGTGTCGTGCTTGGCAACCATCACGTGGAGCGCACGATAACCGGAGTCCGGTCGCCCCTCCTGGCGCCAGTCGCTGACCCGGTCGACCTTCCATTTCCGGGTGATCCTTCCGTAGACACGGTCCACCTCTTCGCGGTTTCTGAGCACCGCACGGGCGCCGCCGATGTCCTGCATCCGGGCCAACTGCATACCGGGATGCCGCGAAAGCTTCTCGACGATCCGTGGCAGTCGCTTCATCCGCTGCACAGGCGTGATGCTCATCGACGAGTAACGGCCTACCCAGTTGCGCAACCCGGGCATCGTCAGTCCGATCGGTCCGGCGAATTGGGCGCGCCAAGCCAGGACGACTTTGATCTCGGTTGTCAACTCGTCGTCTTCGACGGGCTCGCCGTCCCAGAATTCCCGGAGCCGCTCCCCCGCCCTGTTCACCCGTCGCTTCGATGGCAGGGCCGTGTCCATGGGGAGCAGAGCCTAGAGGCGGGGTTGTGCCCCCACGTTTGGCGCCGTGTTACCCAATCCGTTGCCCAGATGTCACATGCGGAAGGTGCGAGCTATGGATTTGGCCCTACAGACCGCGCCCCTGGCCATCCACAAGACGAACCCGGTGCGCGAATCGAAGCTCGACCCGTTTCGCTGATCAGGGCCGGCGCGCCAGCGCCGCCGGGCCGCGGCCAAGGGTCGCGCGGAAGTCGCGCGTGAGGTGCGACTGGTCGGCGTATCCGAGCTCGGCGGCGATCCGGGCCAGATCGGGGCGCCCCGGCTCACCCAGGCGGTCGACCGCCCGCTGGCGGCGGAAACGCTGAAGGACCTGCTTCGGAGCCGCGCCGATGTGCCGGGCGAAGAGGCGTTGGAGGGTGCGCCGCGAGATCGCGAACTCGGCGGCCAACCCGTCGACGGTGGCGCCGGGGCCGGCGCCGCGCATCGCCTCGGCGATCTCGACGGCGAGCAGCCGCTGTGGGTTGGCAGCCGGGCGCCGGGCCGCGACGAAGGCGGTCACCGCGGCAATCGCGGCGGCGACGTCGGAGGCGACGGCGAGGGCGTCGTCGAGCTCTTCCCCGGCCGCGCCAAACACCTCGGGCAGCGTCATCGTCCGGCCGCTCAACTCGGACACCGACCCCGGCCAGAGTCCGAGAAGGCGCCGGGTCGGAACTTGGTGCCGAGCGCCATCCCGGCGCCGTCCAGCACCCGTACCCCGTGCCCGGAGCCGACTCCGTAGATGAACCGCCCGGCGGGCTCGACAGTCAGGTTGATGCAGGGGTCAGGCAGAACCTCGCGCCGCACGGGCGCCGAGCCGCGGCGGTCCCAGGTGACGATCCAGTGCAGGTCGACGAGATCGGCGACGGTCGGGTCGGGGGCGACGCGGACCATGCCCGCCACCCGGCCGGCCGAGCGCGGGGTGACGATCTCGTTCGGCATCTGTCGCATTTTTTCAAGACAGCGCGGGACGGCCGAGCCACAATCGAGGCATGAAATTCGAACGCACCGACTTTGTCTCGGTTCCGGTCCAGGACATGGACCGGGCCAAAGCCTTCTACCGCGACGTGCTGCGCCTCCACAGCCCGAACTGGGACGACCCGTGGCCGGAGATCGAAACCGGCAACGTCTCCCTCTATCTCGTCGACCCGCTGCAGATGGGGACCGAGTTCGCTCCCCACACGGCGCCGCTGGCACTACGCGTCGACGACGTCGCCGCCGGGCGCCGGGAGCTGGAGGAGCGCGGCGTCGAATTCAGCCGCAGTCACGACACCGGCGTCTGCGACATGGCCTTCTTCGACGACACCGAGGGCAACGCGCTGATGCTGCACCGTCGCTATGCGCCGGTGTCGTAGAGCCTTGATGAGCAGCTCCACAGATCGTCCCGGCCAAGAATCCCGGGAAAGGCAGTGAGCTCGCCCCGGGCCGGCAGGGAGACCACCGTGACGGCCGGCTCGCCTGAGCGCCCCCGGCTGGATTCGAACCAGCGACCGTCGGATTAGAAGTCCGATGCTCTATCCAGCTGAGCTACGGGGGCCCGGGGGCATTGTGGCGCCCCAGACGGCGAGGCGCCTGGACGGCCCCGGCACCGCTTCTGGGACGGTGCCGGGGCGCGCTTCAGGCGGACGTCAGTGGCAGTTCCAGTTGGTGGTGCCGGTGACGATGATCTTGTAGGTGATCGGGTCGAGTACGACGCGGACCAGTTTCTGGCAGGCGTAGCGCCCCTGGACCGGCGTCGAGCGTTCCACGTACATCCGGCAGAGCACCACGTGGAGGCTCTGGCGGTTGCAGTTGGTGATCCCGTATTTGACGCAGTGGATGTCGTGCGCACAGGTGTGCTTGGCGAACTGGAACGCCTTGCTGCCGGCGAGCTGGGCCGGCAGCTTCACTGCCGCCGCAACCGGCATCGCCACCGTGCCGAGCAGCATGAACGAGGCGAGGAGAGCGCAGAACCAGCGTTTCACTCTCACGTATGAGCTCCTTCCTGACCGGACGCCGGATCGCAAGCCATCCGGCGAGGATTGGACCTTGCGCTGACCCTATCCGCTGATCCGGGCGGTTTCGCCTTACCGGTGGCGATCCGCGGGTCGGCCTGGCCAGGCAGCCGGCGATGCCGTAGGATCGCCGCGTGCCGAAGGCCGGGGACGCAGGGGCAGAGCTTTATTGGGAGCGCTCCGGGCGCGGCAAGCCGCTGCTCCTGATCCAGGGCATGAGCGGCACCCACCTCACCTGGGGCGAGCCGTTCCTCTCCCGCCTCGAACCGGACTTCGACTGCGTCGTCTTCGACAACCGCGGGATCGGCAACTCCGACGAGGTGAGCGCGCCGTTCACGATCGCCGACCTGGCGGGGGACGCGCTCGCGGTGATGGACGCGGCGGGCCTCGAGACCGCCCACGTGCTGGGCATCTCGATGGGCGGCATGGTCGCCCAGCAGCTGGCGCTGCAGGCGCCGGAGCGCCTCCGCACCCTGACCCTCGGCTGCACCTACCCGGGCGGGCCGGGCTCCTCGCTGATCGCCCCGGAGGACGCCGGGCCGCTGCTCGAGGCGATGGGCTCGGGCAACCTCGACCGGGTCTTCCGGGCGATGTACGAGGTGAACCTCTCCCCCGGCTTCCGCGCCGACCCGGCCAACTACGACGACTTCACCGCGATGGCGAGCGCCCTGCCCGCCCGCCAGCAGACGGTCCAACTGCAGATCCAGGCGGTCGGCGGCCACGACACCCAGGAGCGGCTCGCCGAGATCGGCGCGCCCACCCTGGTCATCCACGGCACCGAGGACCGGATGATCCCGGTCGCCAACGGCGAGCTGATCGCCTCGCTGATCCCGGGCGCCAAGCTGGAGATCTTCGAGGGCGTCGGCCACCTCTTCTGGTGGGAGCAGCCGCAGCGCTCCGCCGAGCTGATCCGCGCCCACGCGCTCGGCGCCTAGAGGGATCGGCGAAACCCGCGCGTACCGCCGCCGGACGTGCGCGGGAGTTTCGCCAAACCCTCTATTCGACCGTCGATTCGCCTTCCGCTTCGGCCTTCTGTTCGGCTTCCCGCGCTTCCAGCTCCGCCTGTTCCTCTTCGACTTCGACTTCTTCTTCGAACTTTTCTTCCTGCGCCTTGCTCGGGCAGTACTTGGGCGACAGCTCACCCTTCACCTTGAAGACGTAGTCGGGCTGGGGCACGATCGTCGGCTCGGCGATCACCAGGTCGAGCGCCGGGTCCCGCCGCACCCAGTCGTAGATCGGGTACCAGTAGGCGCCCTGTTCGCTCTCCTTCGAGTCGACGGTTTCGCGCGACATGATCAGGTAGTCGTAGTCGCCGGCGTTGATCCGTTCCACGAACTGCGAGCAGGAGGTCGCCAGGCGGTAGGACCCGTGCGGGCCGGGCACGCCGACGTACTCGACTTCGTTGGTCGGCGGGTTGCCGAAGAAGCCGTACTGGCCGAAGATGATCTCGCTCGAGCCGACGATCCCGATCCGCTGGTGCTGCAGCTTCTGGGCGAATGCGTATGCCTTCTGCGGCCCGCCTTCGCCGAGGAAGAGGGTCGTCTTCTTGTAGTGCTGCTGGGCGTACTGGACCTGCTGGTCGCGCCCCAGCACCACCGCCAGCAGGACGATCAGGGCAGCCGCCGCGGTGACGATCCGCCGTGACATGAACCCGCGCGAGCGTCCCAGCACCAGCGCGGTCGGCGTCCAGACCAGCGCCAGGGTGATGAAGATCGTGCCGACGATGTAGGTCGGGTACCACTTCGGCGTCGTCAGCACGGTGATCCAGTAGACGGCGCCGAGGAAGATCAGCGTGATCTCGGCGCGCCGGTCGGGCGCCCGCAACGGCCGCGCGATCGGCAGCATCACCATCGCCAGGATCAGCCCCGGGATCAGGTACCGGGTGTTGGTGAAGAAGCCCGTCGGCGAGCCTTCCTGCCCGGCCGCGGTCAACGGCGTGAAGACGTAGACGACCGCGGTGAGGAGCGCCGCGGCGGCGATCACCCGCAGGATCTTGTTGTTGGAGCGCCAGACGATGAAGACCGCGGCCGCCACCGCCATGATCAGGATCAGCGGCCAGAGCGGGCCCAGCGCGTTCTCCAGCTGGGGGAAGAACCATCGTCGGTAGACGGTCGGGTCGGCGAGGTAGTGGGCGACGGCGAAGCGCGGCCGCGGGTCGAGCGGCATCTGGTCGGGCACCGGCAGGTGGAGCGGCCCGAACTTGGTGATCGGGATCGGGTTGCCGCCGCTCTTGATCGCCGCCCGCAGGTACCAATAGCCGCCGGTGATCAGCATCGAGAGGGCGAGGATCCAGGCGGTGGTCCAGCGCCGCCCCTTGCCGCTGAAGAGGAAGACGCCGATCCCGATCGCCACCACCGGCACCAGGAAGGTGGTCTTCACCGAGATCGCCAGGCCGCCGGCGATCCCCGCCAGCACCAGCGGGCCCTTGTCGAGCAGGGCGGCGCCGCGCTCGGGGGCGTCCTGGACCGCCGTCCCCTCCTGCGGCGCCCGGCGCTGGTGCCCGTTGATCAGGAAGGCGGCGAAGGCGACCAGGAAGGCCAACCCCATGATGTCGTTGCGCGCTTCCCCGGGCTGGGTTTCGATCATCACCCCCGAGTCGAGGATGATCGCCCCCGCGATCAGGGTCGCCGGCCCGACCTTGTAGGGGCGACCGACGCACCAGCAGGCGAGCAGGGCGATCGCCACCCAGAAGAGGTTGATCAGCGGCGAGAGCCAGTCGGTCTTGAAGAGGACGATCGCGGCGCCGTGGATCAGTTCCGAGCTCTGCGGGTAGAACCAGGCGGCGAGGCGCAGCGGGTCGGTGTAGTGCAGGTGGACGGTCGAGTGTTCCTGGGCCATCGTCGCCGCGAACGGCATGTGGTACCAGGTGGTGTCGCCGCCGAACATCCCCAGGTCGAGGTTCAGCTGCGAGGGGAAGGTCCACTCGGCGACCGTGAAGGAGGCGACCGCGATCGCCAGGATCAGCGCCCATTTGGCCACCGCCGGCGGTTTCACTTCCTCGCCCCGCTCGGGCGCCTTCCAGTAGCCCAGCAGCGCCGCGCCGAGCCCGATCGCGATCGTCACGAAGATGATCCAGCCGAAGCGCAGCACGCTCAGGGTGCCGAGGATCTCCAGCGAGATCAGCAGCAGCGCCACCCCCAGGGTCACGTCGGCGAGGCGCGCCAGCGCCCCCGAGAATTCAGGGACGATCCAGCGCCGCAACCAGTAGCCGCCGAGCCCGACGGCGGCGACGATCCCGATCACGGCGAGGCAACCGGCTATGTAGGAGCCCAGGGAGGGTGCCACGGGCGGGTGATGCTATTCACCCGCCCCGGCGTCCGCCTACGCGGCGGTCGGGATGGTGCAGGCGACCCCGGTCCCTTTCAGGCCGCAGTAGCCGTTCGGGACCTTGTGCAGGTACTGCTGGTGGTAGTCCTCGGCGTAGTAGAACGGCCCGGCGGGCTCGACGTCGGTGGTCACCGGGTCCTTGCCGGCGGCGCGCAGATCGGCGTCGTAGGCGTCGCGGACCCGTTCCGCCGTCTCCTTCTGCGCGTCGTCCACGTAGTAGATGCCGCTCCGGTACTGGGTGCCGACGTCGTTGCCCTGGCGCATGCCCTGGGTCGGGTCGTGCTCCTCGAAGAACACCTTCAGCAGGTCCTCGTAGGAGACCTTGGCCGGGTCGTAGGCCACCATCACCGCCTCGGCGTGGCCGGTCCTGCCCGAGCAGACCTCCTCGTAGGTCGGGTTCGGGGTGATCCCGTTCTGGTAGCCGACCGCGGTCGAGTAGACCCCGTCGAGTTCCCAGAAGAGCCGCTCCGCGCCCCAGAAGCAGCCGAGGGCGAAGTAGGCGACCTCGATCCCGTCCGGGAACGGCGGCCTCAGCGGGTTGCCCAGCACCGCGTGCGTCTCCGGCACCTGGAACCCCGGCTCGCCGCGCCCCGGCAGCGCCTCCTCGGCGCTCACCATCTGCGCCTCCTCGGCGCCCAACATCCCCATCAACTTGCCAATGTCCATCGCGTCTTCCTCTCTCAAGTTCTGTGAGAAAGGCTACGCCCCGGGTCTAACAAGTCTGTGAACTCCGCGCGCTTTCCGCGACGGACCGGATACGGTCCCCGCGTGGGGTGCTTCGTCGTCCTCTTCGCGCTGATCTCGCCGCGGCTGGCCCTGTTCGCGATCTGGATCTTCAGCGACCTGCTGAGCCGCGCCTACGACGCCTGGATCGTGCCCTTCGTCGGCTTCTTCCTGCTGCCCTGGACGACGCTCGCCTACGCGGTGATGTGGGACAGCTCCGAACGCGTCCACGGCCTCGAGTGGTTCATCGTCGGCCTCGCCTTCCTCGCCGACCTGGCGCCCTACTGGACACGCGAGGCGCAGAGGCGGCGCCGCTAGCCCTCGGCCCGCGACGGGTCGACCGGGTAGGCGACCCGGATGTGGCGCTTCGCCAGCACCATGAAGTGCTGCTTGCGGGTCTGGCCGTCGGTCAGCGAGGTCACGTCGCAGTTGGTCAGCGGCAGGAATTCGAGCTCGGCCCGGTTGAGCGAGTCCGAGAAGCGGCTCTGGTAGCCCTCCGGCGGCAGCGTCACGTCGCCGACGACCAGCAGCCGGTCGGTTTCGAAGGCCGCCCGCTCGACTCGGCGGGCGCTGTAGTCCTGTTGCTCCAGCATCGTTGGCGTTATCGGCAGCGAGCCGGTGTCCCTGAAGGGGTAGGCTGGCTTGCGCTCAGGCTAGGGAGGCTTCGGAACGGAGACGACGATCTACCTCTGCGAAAGATGTGGAAGCAGGTTCAACTCGGCCCGCTTCGCCCATATCGAGCTTTGCCCGCGCTGCCTCTTGCGCGACGATGCGGCTTCGCACCTGGTCTACGTGCCCGATCGCAAGGCGCCCGGGAAGGTGGCGCCGCCGGCCGAGCGGCGGCCGTCCGAGCCCGACGCCGCCTCGGCCGAGCTCAGCTGACGCTGTAGCCCTCCGCCCGCGATGGCGGTACGGGGACTTCGGGGGAGGCTGGAAGCCGCCGACCAGGCCGCGGCGCAAGCGGCCCGGGAAGCCGCCGCGCGGGCGAAACAGCGGCTGCGCAAGCGGGCGACGGCGCTGCGTCGGTGCAGGAAGGCCAAGTCGCGCTCGAAGCGCGGCAGCTGCGAAGCGCGGGTGAAGAAGAAGTTCGGCCCGCCGCCGGCCCCGGTCGGCTAGAGGCGCGCGACGACGAGGCGGATGCCGAGGTCGGTCTCCTCGCGCGCCAGCAGCTCGGCGTTGCGGCGCGCCCAGGTGCCGTCGTCGAGGTCGGCCCGCAGGCGCTCGAGGCCCGCGCGCACCTCCTCCTCGGGCAGCACCTGGAAGACCGAGATCCCGGCTCGCACCGACGCGTCGAAGTAGGCCTCGGGGCGCCGCCACCAGGCCCCGCAGAAGCCGTCGCGGCAGTCCGCCGAGATCGGGATCGGCTCGATCTCGACCTCGCCCAGCAGCCCGCGCAGCTCCGCCTCCCAGTAGCCCGGCTCGCGATAGGGCTCGGGGGCGATCCGGGCGAACGCCGGCAGGTAGTCGCGGGCGAGCCAGAAGTCGCCGATCAGCGCCGGATCGGCGTTCACCATCACCACCCGGTCGCGGGCGACCCGGCGCAGCTCGCCGATGCCCGCCGCGCGGTCCTCCCAGTGGTGGTCGGTGAAGATCGCCATCGCCGCCGCGAAGCTGTCGTCGGCGAGCGGCAGCGCTTCGGCCGCCGCCTGGATCACCGGCGCCCTCCCCGCCGGCCGCTGGGCGATCATCACCGCCGAGGGCTCGACCGCCGTCACCTCGCAGTCGCGGGGCTCATAGGAGCCCGTCCCCGCCCCCACGTTGACGACGCTGCGCGCCGCGCCCAGACCCCGTTCGATCGCCGCCGCGATCCGCGGATCCTCGCCCCGCGCCGTCCCGTACCCGCGCCCGATCCGGTCGTAGATCGACTCCCCCTCGCCCTCCTGGGAGTCCCCCCGCCCGTGTGGAAAAGCACTTCGTGGCAACTCGTCCCAAGCCCTTCTGTCGTCGTCCCCGTGGAGCATCTCAATGCCCGCGACCTCGGCGCAATGGTCCCCCGTGCCGCCGAGGTCGAGCTCCAGGATCTGCCGGTGGTCGGCACCTCGACCACCGCGAGGGCGGCCGATCCACACCCGCGGCGTCGACCGCCTCACGATCCGCACGGACAAGGTAGCCGCCGTCTTCCTCGCCACGGGCTCCTGACGGGCCCGTCCGGACCGTCCAGATCGCCTCGCCGCATCGCTTCGCGAGCTCGACGCCGTGTCATCGGTCTCGTTCCGGTCACAGGACGGAATAACGGGTCGCCGGAGACTTCCACCGGGCGGCCCTCGTCGTGCTCCAGCGGCGACTGCGCCCGCTCGTCCGTAGATCGTGCGCTCTCGTCCTAACCACCGGCGCGTCGACCCGTCGAGAATCCCATCTTCGTCCTATCGACACATCCGGATGAGCGGGCTCCTGGGGAAGCGCGCCGTGAAAGGACCCATGAGCAGAGTCAACATCTGGCGCGGCGGAGCGATCCTGGCCTGCGTACTGGCCTCGACGGCGGTAGTCGTCGCTCCGGCGGGCGCGAAGCCCCGCAAGGCATTCGCCCCGAAGGTCGGCGTCTACGGCGGCGACTCGATCGCAGGGGCCAAAAGTCACTCCGTGGTGGCGAAAGTGACGAAGAAGGGGGCGAGGTATTCGGCCGAAGTGGAAATCGCCTTCCCGGCGACGTGCACGAACGGCGAAACCGGTTTCACCGGCCCGAGCGAACTGATCTACAAAGTGATCGCCCAGGTCAAGGGTCACGCGATCTCGTTCAAGGGCAATTCCCGCGACACCATGGGCATCCTCTATCCGATGGCGTCCACGGTCACCCTGGACGGGCGCTTCACCAGCGACTCGAAGTTCACGGCGACCGCCGCCGTCAAGGCCCCCGCCGAAGGAGTCGAATCGGACGGGACCTGCTCCGCGCCCGCGGTCAGGTTGCCGTTCCAGTTCGAGCTTCCGCTCTGATGGTGAAGCCGCGATTTCTGACGCGCGTCCTGGCGGGGGTACTGGCCGTCGCCCTCGGCGCCCTGGTCAGCGCCACTTCGGCCTCGGCCAACGTCTACTACGCCACCGAAGGCGGCGTCTGGTCGGCCCCCTACACCGGGGCCACCGCGCCGGTCAGGCTCAGCAGCTCGACCGGCGATCTCGGGGTGGCGCTCGTCGGCTCCGAGGTCTTCTACACCCGCAACGTAGGCGGCCGGGCCTACATCGGCCGGGTGGAGACCGACGGCAGCAACGACGATCCGACCTGGGCTCCGCTGCCCGCCGGCACGACGATCGGCGACAGCATCACCGCGAGCGGGTCGAACATGTTTTTCGACAGCTACTCCTCGACCTACGACCCGGGCGGCCCGGTGGCGATCGGCGAGGTCAACCCGAGCGGCTCGCTCGACGCCTCCTACGACGTCCTCGGCAACGTCGGCAAGGAATACCCGGACCCGCCTGCCTACACCAACATCTTCGATGTCGCGTCGGATCCCGAAAGCCACGTGTGGTGGAGCTACGCATCCTCGGCGAGCGCCGGCCTGGTGGGCGGCAGCACCTCGGAGTTCACCCTGCAAGGGAACCTCAACCAGGCGGTCGACTCGGTGCTGGAGGAGGGCGGCCACATGTATGCCGCGACCTATGACAACACCCGACAGGGCCACATCTACCAGACCGACCTGGCCGGAAACGTCACCCAGACGCTCGGTGGCGCGACGACCCCGGAACGGATCGAGCTCAGCGTCTACGGCCATCAGCTCTTCGCGGCGATCCTCGGATCCGGGATGGAGGTCTTCGACCTCGACGGCAGCACCGACCCGCTTCCCGCCGTCTCCGATGCCCCGATGGGGACGATCGCCGGCACCCCCGACGCGGCCGGGTCGTCGTCGCCGTCCTCGCAGACCAGCCTCAGCTGCATCCCCGACCCGGTGGTCGTGGGGGACGCGACGACCTGCACCGCGACGGTCACCGAGGGCGCCTCGCCGGCTCCCGCCGGCACCCCGTCGCCGACCGGCACGGTGGACATGATCAGCGATTCCGCTGGCGTGTTCTCGGCCTACTCCTCGACCTGCACGCTGTCGGCGTCGGCGCCCGGCGCGGCGACCTGCGCGCTGACCTACAGCCCCCTGGCCGTCGCCACCGCCACCCTGACGGCCGGCTACTCCGGCGACGGGCTCCTGCAGCCGAGCTACGGCCAGACGACCGTCACCTCGGTCGCGGCGCCCGCCACGCCGCCTCCCTCCGAACCTGGGTCCGGCGGCTCGGGAGGCGGCGGCAACGGGTCCGGCTCCGGCTCGGGTGCCGGCGGCAACGGCTCCGGCTCGGGGGGCGGCAGTCACGCGCGTCTCGGAAAGATCACCGACACCGGGACCACCGCCTCGGTGCCGGTCGCATGCCCGGCCTCGGGCCCGAACTGCATGCTCACCGGTGAGCTCACCGCCACGGGTTCCTCGGGCGACTCGTCGGAGGTGACCGCGGGCGACCGGCGCCTGCGCAAGGCGCTCGTCCTCGGACGGTCGACGGTCACGATCCGTCACGGCCACTCGGGCACGCTGAAGGTGAAGCTCGGGGGCGGCGGCCGACGCCTGCTCGCCGCCCACCGTCGGCTGAAGGTCCTCCTGACCGTCACCCAGAAGATCGATGGTCGCCAGGTCGTCGTGCACACGGGCGCGGTCAAGTTCGGAGTCCGCGGCTAGACGGGAAGGCAAAGGATGGCGACGGTGCTCAAGAGGAATGTCCCGATGAAACCGAAGGGATGCTGACGCGCGGCGTCGCGATCCTGGCCCGCGCCACGCCCCCGGTCGCCGCGGCGATCGGGATCGCAGACCCCCTCGGGATCCGGGCTTGTTCGTGCGCGTTCGGTCTGGTTCGGTGCTCTTAAGTCTGATCGGGGCGCCCGGATTCGAACCGGGGACCTCCGCCACCCAAAGGCGGCGCGCTACCAGGCTGCGCCACGCCCCGACGGAGGGCAGGGTAGCTTTGGACGATGGCTGACGTCCAGCCGCTGCGGGCATTGCACTACGACCTCGCCAAGGTCGGGGGGCTCGGCGCGGTCGCCTCGCCGCCCTACGACGTGATCGACGCGGCCGAGCGGGCGGCGCTCCTGGCGCGCTCCCCGTACAACGCGGTGGCGGTCGACCTGCCGGTGCCGTTCGACCCCGCCGACCCGGCGAGCCGCCCGGTCGGCGACCCCTACGAGGACGCGGCGCGGCTGATCGACGCCTGGCGCTCCGAAGGGGTGCTGATCGCCGATTCCGAGGACGCGGTCTGGGCGCTGTCCCAGGACTACACCGCCCCCGACGGCACCCGGCACACGCGCCACGGGGTGCTCGCCCGGGTGCGGGTGGAGGACTACGAGACCGGCACCGTCCGGCCGCACGAGCGCACCCACCCGGGGCCACTGCGCGACCGGCTGGAGCTGACCCGGGCCACGCGTCTGAATCTCTCGCCGATCTTCTCGCTCTCCACCGTCGACCCGTGGCCGCTGGTCGAGCCCGCCCTCTCCCCCGAGCCCTGGGGCGAGGTGACCGACGCCGACGGCACCGTCAACCGGGTCTGGCGGGTCGCCGGCCCGGTGGTCGTCGCCGCCGTGGTCGAGGCGCTCTCCGAAGCCCAGCTCCTGATCGCCGACGGCCACCACCGCTACGAGACCGCGCGCGCCTACCGCGACGAGGTCGGCGGCGAGGGGCCGCAGAACTACACGCTGATGGCGCTCACCGGCCTCGACGATCCGGGCCTCACCGTCTTCCCCACCCACCGCCTGCTCTCCGGCTTCGCCCACGATCCGGAGCGCCGCGAGCGCCTCCTCGCCGGCCTCGCCGAGCTCTTCGAGATGACCGAGGTGCCGCGCGAGGAGCTCGACCCGGCGGGCGCCGAGGGGGTCGGGGTCTTCGGCCTCTTCGACGCCGCCGACGGCAGCTCGCGCCGGCTGCGCCTCCGTGACACCGCCGAGCTCGACCGCCGGCTCGCGGGCAAGCCGGAGGCCTACCGCCGGCTCGACTCGGCGATCCTCGAGACCCTGGTGCTGATCGGCCTCGCCGGGATGAGCGAGGAGGACATCACCGAGCGGCGCGGGCTCGAATACGCGAAGAGCGTCGACGCCGCGGTCGAGATGGTCGCCGAGGGGATCTACGACCTCGCCTTCATCCAGCGGCCGGTGCCGATCGAGCAGGTGAAGGCGGTGGCGGAAACCGACGAGAACATGCCGCCGAAGTCGACCTACTTCTTCCCCAAGGTGATGACCGGGTTCGTCTTCAGCCCGGTCGGCTGAAAGGATTCACGCGTGGTCAAGATCTACACCAAGAAAGGCGACGACGGGACGACCTCGCTCTGGTACGGCGGCCGCGTCCCCAAGGACAGCCCGCGGACCGAGGCCTACGGCTCGCTCGATGAGGCCTGCTCGGCGCTCGGCGTCGCCCGCGCGCTCTGCGCCGGCCGCGACGGCGGCGCGGAGCTGGCCGCCGACATCCTCCGCCTCCAGGACGACCTCTTCGTCGCCGGGGCCGAGCTGGCGACGGCGCCGGAGGCGGCGGAGCGGCTCGAAGACGGGGTCAGCCGCGTCACCGAGGAGATGGTCGGCGAGGCCGAGGCGCTGATCGACCGCTACATGTCGGAGGTCGACCTGCCGCCGAAGTTCGTCATCCCCGGCGGCAACCAGCTCTCCGCCCAGCTCGACGTCGCCCGCACCGTGGTCCGCCGCGCCGAGCGGCGCATCTCGGCCCTCGCCGAGGCCGACCAGCTGGCGAGCGAGACGATCATCCACTTCGTCAACCGCGCCTCCGACCTCGTCTTCGCGATGGCGCGCTGGGCCGACGTCGAGGACCCGGAGCTCTTCGCCGGCCGCGGGAAGGGCTGATGGACGCCCACGTCGTCGCCCGCCGGATCGCCGGCTTCGCGCACGAAGTCGACTTCGGCGACGGCCGCGAGATGGTCGTCGACGAGCCCGCCGCGGCGGGCGGCACCGACACCGGCCCGCGCCCCACCCAGCTGCTCGCCGCGAGCCTCGCCGGCTGCACCGCGATCACGGTCGAGCTCTACGCCGAACGCAAGGGCTGGGACGTCGACGGGCTCGAGGTCGCGGTGGAGATGAGGGCCGACGCCGAACGCAAGCCGACCCACTTCGCGGTCGAGGTCGCCCTGCCCGACGGGCTCGACGAGGAACAGCGCCAGAAGCTGATGACGATCGCCGAGAAGTGCCCGGTGCACAAGCTGCTCGAGCAGGGCGCGGCGATCGCCGTCGCCGAAAAAGCCCGCGTCTGATGGACCTCGGCATCGCCGGTCGCGTCTGCGTCGTCACCGGCGGCAGCCGCGGGATCGGCCTGGCCACCGCGCGGCTCCTGCGCGCCGAGGGCGCCAAGGTGCTGCTGGTGGCGCGCGACCCCGGGCGGCTCGCCGCGGCGGCCGAGGGGCTCGACGGCGGCGACGAGGAGATCGCCACCCTGCCGCTCGACGTCACCGAGCCGGACGCGGGCGAGCAGATGCTCGGCGCCGCGCTGGCGGCCTTCGACGGCATCGACGTGCTGGTCAACAACGCGGGCACGGCGCGCCGCCGTGACGTCCTCGAGGTCCCGGACGAGGACTGGCGCCGCCAGTACGAGCTGAACGTGATGGCGCCGATGCGGGCGATGCGGATGATCGCCCCGGTGCTGGCCGAGCGCGGCTGGGGCCGCATCGTCAACGTCTGCTCGACCGCCGCCAAGCGCCCCTCGCAGACGATGCCCGAGTACTCGGTGGCGAAGGCGGCCGAGCTCTCGCTCTCCCGCCTCTTCGCCGACCGCTTCGTCGCCGACGGCGTGCTGATCAACGCGATCGCCCCGGCGGCGGTCGCCGACGCGCTCTGGCTGGAGCCGGGCGGCCTGCTCGACCAGCACATCGCGGCGGGCGGCGGCGGCGATCGTGAGACGGCGCTGGCCGAGGTCAGCGCCGGCAAACCGAACGGCCGGCTGGCGAGCGCCGAGGAGGTCGCCGCGACGATCGTCTACCTCTGCTCCGAGCGCGCCTCCTACGTCGCCGGCGCCGCCTGGTCGGTGGACGCCGGGACCGTCCAGGTGATCATTTGAGCGGCGCGCTCGCGCTGCTCCGTCGCCGACCACGATTCCGAGCCCTGTGGGCCGCCGTCGCCCTCTCCTACACCGGCTTCGGGGCGGCGACCACGGCGCTCACCCTCTACGTCCAGCAGACCCGCGGCACCGGGGCGGCCGTCGCCGCCTTCCTGATCGCCGCCGCCGGCGGCCTGATCGTGACCCTCGCCGTCGCCCCCACCATGCTCCGCGCCCCGGCCCCCGCCCGCCCACCGACGCGCGGTCGACATGAGTAAGCCACCCTGCGGCGCGGTCGACCTGACCGGCGCCGTAGGTGGATAGGGACGACCGCGTGGTGGGAGGCGACGGTTCGGGATGATCGGGGCTTGAGCGAGAACGGGGACATTCGCCGACTGCTGCTCTCCGCCGAGGAAGCGGCGGCGATGGAGGTGCGGGGACGCGAGTCGGCGGTGCTCCTGGCGCTCTTCGGCTGGCCCGAGCGGCCGGGGCTGATCTTCACCGAGCGGCGCGCCGACCTGCGCCGGCACGCGGGCGAGGTCTCCTTCCCCGGCGGGCGCCAGGACGCCGGGGACGTCGGCCTCGAGGCCACCGCGCTGCGCGAGGCGCGCGAGGAGATCGCCCTCGATCCGGCCGGGGTCGAGGTCGTCGGCGCCTTGCCACCCGTATCGACCTTCGTCACCGGCTACCGGATCCAGCCCTTCGTCGGCCTCGTGGCGGCGCCCGAGGAACTCGCCCTCGAGCCGAACCCGACCGAGGTCGAGACCGTCCTCGCCTTCACCCTCGACCGCCTCCGCGAGGGCTACGCGATGCGCCGCCTCGTCCGCCGCGGCGTGCCGGTCCACACTCCCACCTACGAGGTCGACGGCCAGATGATCTGGGGCGCGACGGCGCGGATCCTCGGGGATTTCCTCAAGCGGATCGGCTAGGGAGCCTGCGAAGGGCCATGCGAGCGGCGCGACAGGAGCTCGATCACGGTGGACTCGATTTCCTCGGCCCAGGACGGCCCCTGCTCGCGGGGCGTCTCGGTGACCGCGACCGGGATCCGCCAGGTGCTCGCCGCCCGATTCACGATCTCCGCGCCCCCCTCCAACAGCGTCGGGTCGACGGTGCCTGCGCCCTCGTAGAGGAAGCCGCGCACCGGGGTGTCGACGAGGCGTTCGAGCAGGGACTCGAGGCGAGGACCGTGGATCGCGGCGAGGTTCTCCGCGGCGCCCTCGGCGCTGCCCAGCAGCCAGAGCACGACGGTCACGTCGCCGACCAGGTCGAGGATCGTCCCCGGCCGCTCCGGGTCGGCGCGGGCGGGCTCGATCCCGGCCTCTTCGATCGCCACCAGGCCCTCCTCGGTACGGCTCGTCCCCCGCACCTCCCAGCCGTCGTCGCGCAGCTCGGCGCCGAGCGCGCGGCCGCCGCAGCCGCAGCCGACGATCAGCGCCCGAGCCACGCCGGCTGCCTGCGTCGCTGTTCCTCGTCCGCCCCCGGCCCGGGCCGACTGCTCACGTTGTGGGTGTCGATCGGCTCGCCGCACTCCGAGCAGACCGGGACCGCGTGGAAGGCGTGGTCGCCGTGGACGACCTCCAGCGGCGGCCCGTCCTCGGCCGTGTAGCGGTCCCCCCAGGCGAGCAGTGCCAGCAGCACCGGCTGCAGGTCCCGGCCCTTCTCGGTGAGGACGTACTCGAAGCGCTCCGGGTGCTCGGAATAGCGGCGGCGCTCGACGATCCCCTCCTCGGTCAGCGTCGCCAGGCGTTGGCTGAGCACGTTGGTCGCCACCCCCAGCGAGGCCTGGAACTCGTCGAAGCGGCACCGCCCGAGGAACAGATCGCGCAGCACGAGGAGCGTCCAGCGCTCACCGAGGAAGCTCAGCGGCTTCGCGATCGAGCAGTTCTTGTCGGCGTAGGAGTCGATCGCCATGGACAGGATTCTAGCCAGTTACTTGTTTTATGCAAGCCACTTCTGTTACCGTGGCTTTCGAAATGCAAGCGACCAACGCCGCGGCGCCTCCCGCGGCGGATCGGAGCGACGAGATGGCACACCGCTGGAAGGTGCTCTGCATCACCTCGATCGGCCTCTTCATGGCCAGCCTCGACCTCTTCATCGTCAACATCGCCTTCCCCGACCTCTCGCGCTCCTTCGACGATGCCTCGCTCGGCAGCCTCTCCTGGGTCCTGAACGGCTACGCGATCGTCTTCGCCGCGCTGCTGGTCCCGGCCGGGCGGATCGCCGACCGGGTCGGCCGCAAGCGCGTCTTCGTCACCGGCCTGCTCACCTTCGCCGCCGCCTCGGCGCTCTGCGCGGCATCGCCGACGATCCCCTTCCTGGTCGCCGCCCGGGTGCTCCAGGCGGCGGGCGCGGCGATGATGATCCCGACCACGCTCGGCCTCCTCCTGCCCGCCTTCCCGGCCGCGCAGCGCCCGGTCGCGATCGGCATCTGGTCGGCGATCTCCGGCGTCGCCGCCGCCCTCGGGCCGCCGATCGGCGGCCTCCTCGTGCAGCTCAGCTGGCACTGGATCTTCCTCGTCAACGTGCCGCTCGGCCTGCTCACCGCGCTGGTCGCGATCCGCGTCCTCGACGAGGCGAAGGAACCCGAGGACGGCCGCCCCGATCTGCTCGGCGCGCTGATGTTGGCGCTCGGCATCGGCGTCCTCACCCTCGGCATCGTCCAGGGCCCCGAATGGGGCTGGGGCGATCCGCGCGTGATCGGCTCCTTCCTCGCTGCGGCGCTGCTCGTCGCCGCCTTCCTGCGGCGCTCCGCCAACCACCGCGCCCCGGTGATCGAGCTGCCGCTGCTGCGGGTCCGCTCCTTCGCCCTCGCCAACCTGGCGACGCTGGTCTTCTTCATGGGCTTCGGCGCGATGCTCCTCTCCGGCGTCCTCCTGCTCACGGAAGTGTGGGGCTGGTCGGAGCTGCGCGCGGGCTTCGCCCTGGCGCCGGGACCGCTGACCGCGGCGATCTTCGCCGCCCCCTCGGGACGCCTTGGCGCGCGCATCGGCCAGCGGCCGGTGGCGACGGTCGGCGGCCTCGTCTTCGCCGGCAGCTTCGCCTTCATGCTCGCCGCGGTCGGCCCGCGGCCGGAATACGCGACCACCTTCCTCCCCGCCTTCATCCTCGGCGGCGCCGGGGTCGGGATGACGCTGGGAACGCTGCCCGCCGCGGCGACCGCCTCGCTGCCGCCCGGCCGCTTCGCCACCGGCTCGGCGGTCTTCGGGATGGCCCGCCAGCTCGGCTCGGCGATCGGCGTCGCCGTCCTCGTCGCCCTCGTCGACTCGGCCGGCGGCGACCTCCTGCACGGCATCCGCGGCGGCTGGTGGTTCGCCCTCGGCGCCGGCCTCGGCGCCGCGATCCTCGCCTTCTCCCTCCCGACGCGCGCCAGATCCCCCGCCGCGGACGCCGCCCCCGCCGCGGCTTAGCCGCGTGTGTGGAGCTTTGCTCTCGTATAGCGAGAGCAAAGCTCCACACCCAGGCCGGCCGTGGAGCCTCTCCGCCGCGTAGGGACGGTTTCGCTCCACACCGCTCAGCCGCCGCCTCGCATCCGCGCCTTCCAGGTCTCGTCGTCGCGGACCCGCTGCTCGATGTCGGCCTCGGTCAGCTCGGGGGCGCCGCGGCGGCGGCGCATCTCGTTCTGCGCCTCCAGCATCTGGCGCACGTCGTCGATCTCGTTCTGCACCTCGACCGCGGGCGAGCGGGTCGGGAACCAGTCGACCAGTTCGTGGTCGTGCCCGGGGTAGAAATGACCGACGACGACGAGCACGCCGACGACGAAGAGCAGAACCGCGACCGTCCCCAGCAGAAGCAGCACCGTTCCAGCATACGCCCGCCCCGTCGCGGTGAGGTAGCCTCGCCGCCATGACGGGGTTCACCGAGCTGGCCAGCGTCGACGGGGGGATCGGGCCGACCGCCGAGGCCGTCATCCCGCTCGCGGACGACGGCCTCTACCGCGGCGACGGAGCCTTCGATGTGATCCGTCTCTACGGCGGTCGCCCCTTCGCCCTCGACGACCACGTCGCCCGGCTCGAACGCTCCGCCGCCGGCCTGCGGCTCGAGTTCGACCGGACCGCCCTGCGCGCCGAGATCGCGGCGCTGCTCGAGGAGGCGGGGCCGATCGACGGCCAGCTGCGGCTGATCGTCACCCGCGGCGGCCGCCGCATCGCCGCCACCGAGCACGTCCCCGTCCACGGCGCCACCATCGCGATCGCCGCGGTCACCTACCAGCCGACGGTGATCCTGAACGGGATCAAGTCGCTCTCCTACGGCGCCAACATGCTGGCGACGCGGCTGGCGAAGGAAGCGGGCGCCGACGAGGCGCTCCTGGTGCGGCCCGACGGGATCGTCCTGGAGCCGCCGACCTCCTCGATCTTCTGGGTCGCCGACGGCGCCCTGCGCACCACCGCGATCGAGGCGGGCGTGCTCGCCTCGATCACCCGCGACCGCCTGCTGAAGGCGGTGCCGGGGATCGAGGAGGGCGCCTGGAGCCTCGACGAGGTGAAGGGCGCCTCCGAGGCCTTCCTCGCCTCGACCACGCGCGAGGTCCAGGCGGTCGCCTCGATCGACGGCACCGCCCTCCCGGCGGCCCCCGGCCCGCGCACCCGCGAGGCGCAGGAGGCTTTCGCCGCCGCCCGCGATCGCGAGCTGGCCGCCGAGAGCTGACCCGCGCACACCCCCGCAACGAGCAACGAAAGGCAGGCATGGACTTCAACCTCACCGACGAGCAGAAGCTGATCGCCGAATCGGCGCGCGAGTTCGCCGAGCGGGAGATCCTGCCGAACGCGCGCGAGAACGACCGCGCCGAACGCTTCGACCGCGAGCTGGCCCGCAAGCTCGGCGAGGTCGGCTACCTCGGCGCGACGATCGACGAAGCCTACGGCGGCCGCGGCCTCGACTACGTCGGCTACGGGCTGATCGTCGAGGCGATCGGCCGCGCCGACTCCTCCGCCCGCACCGTGGTCTCGGTGATCACCTCGCTGGTCTCGACCCCGATCGCCCACTGGGGCACCGAGGAGCAGAAGCAGCGCTGGCTGCCGCGGCTCTGCAGCGGCGAGGGGCTCGGCTGCTTCGGCCTGACCGAGCCCGACACCGGCTCCGACGCCGCCAATCTCCGCACCCGGGCGACGAAGACCGCCGACGGCTGGTCGATCAGTGGCCAGAAGATGTGGATCTCGCTCGGCAACGTCGCCGAGGTGGAGCTGATCTTCGCCCAGACCGATCCGGAGAAGAAGCACAAGGGCCTCGCCGCCTTCCTCGTCCCCACCGACTCCCCCGGCTTCACCAGCGCCGAGATCCACGGCAAGCTCGGCCTGCGCGCCTCCGACACGGCGGAACTCTCGCTCGACGCGGTCGAGGTCGGCGACGACGCCCTGCTCGGCGAGGTCGGCGACGGCTTCAAGGTGGCGATGACCGCGCTCGCCGCGGGCCGCTACAGCGTCGCCGCCGGTTGCGTCGGGATCTGCGACGGCTGCGTCGAGGCCTCGGTGAGCTACGCGAAGGAGCGGCAGCAGTTCGGCGTCCCCCTCGCCCGCTTCCAGCTGGTCCAGGAGATGATCGCCGACATGATCCTGAAGCGCGACGCCTCGAAGATGCTGGTGCTGCGCGCCGGCCTCCTCAAGGACGAAGGCAAGCCGAACACGACGGAGACCTCGGTCGCCAAGGTCTTCGCCACCGAGTCGGCGGTCGAATGCGCCAACCTGGCGATCCAGGTCCACGGCGGCTCCGGCTACGTCGACGACTACCCGGTCGAGCGCTACCTGCGCGACGCCCGCGTCACCACCCTCTACGAGGGCACCTCCCAGATCCAGAAACTGATCATCGGCCGTGAGGCGACCGGCATCAACGCGATGACCCCGATGGTCGAGCGCTGACCCGCCGCCATCGGTGGGGCTGGGCTTGCCGATCGGGCCCGCGACGGGTGGCGGGAGTCGGGGCAGCGGCAGAGGCAGGTCCGGGACCCGTGCCGGGGCGGGAACGGCGACGGGGACGGGAAGGGTTCCGGGAGGGCCGGAGTCGGGGACGGGAAGGGCCCGGGCCCGGCGGCCGGAGACGGGCGGGGGTTCGGGTCCTTGCGGCCGGGGACGGGCGAGGGTCCTGGCCCCGGTGGCCGGGGACGGCGGGCCCGGGCGTCTCGGAGGCGACCCGGGCAGGCTGAGGCCGCCTCCGAGACGCCCGGGACGGGAGCTCTCAGGGGAAGGACACGATCCGGTGCGCGTCGCGGCGGACCCCGGTGACGTCTCCACCGGTCAGGTCCTCCTTCGGGAACCCGAGGTCGCCCTGGCGTACACAGGGTGCCCTCACGTCTTCGTCACGGATAAAAGGTGCGCGCCTTCGTGCCGAAGGCGCGCC
>DATJUK010000278.1:0-14072 GCA_035502495.1 Solirubrobacterales bacterium | reverse complement strand
GGCGGCGCGGACGATCTCGATCTTGCGGTCGTACTCGTCGGCGATCGCCCGGATCGACTCGTCGGTGAGCGTCTGGGTGAGCGTCGCCATCTCGCCCATCATCATCAGTTTTTTGATCACCTCGGCCGGGGCCAGGCCGAGGGCCTCGCCCAGCTCGCGCACGGTGGCGCCGGAGTTGACCTTGGTCGCCTCGGGCTCGGCGGGGGTCTGCGGCCCCATCGGCGGCTCCTCCAGCAGCGGACGACGCCGACGGCCGCCGCGGCGGCGCGGCGGGCGCTGCGGCGGCGGACCGCCCATCTGGTCGCGGCGGGCGGCCTGGGAGTCGATCACGACGCGGCGTTTTTTGCCCGCCGCGGCGGCACCGCCGCCGGCGCCCTGGCCTTGGCCGGCGGGACGCACCGGTTTGGTCGAGGTGTTCGGGTTTTTCGCCGGCGGTTTGACCGGGGCGTTGGAGGCGGGAGCGGCTTTCTGAGCGCCGCCCTGCGGGGCGGCGGCTTTGGCGCCGTCGCCGGCCGGTGCGGCCTGTGGCGCCGGCGCGGCCGGTTTCGGCTCGGCCGGAGCAGCCTGCGCGGCAGCCTCGCCTTTCGGCGCCGGTGCCGCCTTGGCCGGGGCCTCTTTCGGTTTCGGCGGCGCCTGGGTGGCGGTGCCGCCCCCGTTGGCGGCGCCGATGGCGCGCAGCGCGTCGGCCTCCTCGACGCTCGAAGCCGCCGCCTTCGCCTCGATCCCGGCTGCTTTCAGCGCCGCGAGCAGCTCTTTCGAGCTGACGCCCTGCGCCTTGGCGATCTCGTGAACCCGCTTCTTTGCCACTAGGAGCGCTCAGCCTCCTCGGCCACCGGCTCGCCGGCGCCCTCCGCGGCTCCGTCGGCGGCTGCCCCGTCGGCACCCTCTTCGGCCTCGAGCGCCGCCTCGTCGGCGGCCTCCTCGGCCAGCTCGGCCTCCACCGGGTCCTCGATGGCCTCCTCGGCCTCCTCCGCGGCGATCGCCTCGTCGACGATCTCGTCCACCACCGACTCCTCGGCGGCGACCTCTTCGGCCTCCTCGACGAAGTTGGCCGCCGCGCGGGCGACGATCTCGTCGATCTGGCCCTGGTCGGCGTCGGGGTCGGCGAGGATCTCCACCTCGGCCTCGGAGAGGTCGCCGAGCACCGCCACCTGGCTGGTGTCGAAGCGCGAGAGCGCCTGGTGCTGGGGCAGGCCGCAGTAGGTCGAACCGGGGATCGCCGCGTTCGGGCAGCGGCGGCCGTTCGAGAGGACCGCCATGCAGCGGCCGTCGAAGGTTTCTTCGCCCTCGTACTCGACGTCGGCTTCCTCGGAGGCGAACTCGGTCTCCGACTTGATGTCGACGCGCCAGCCGGTCAGGCGGGCGGCGAGACGGGCGTTCTGGCCGTCGCGGCCGATCGCCAGCGAGAGCTGGTCGTCGGGGACGATCACCGTCGCCTGGCGCTCGTCGTCGTCGACGATCACCTCGCGGACGCGGGCCGGGGAGAGCGCTTTGGCGACGAAGCGGGCGGGCTCCTCGTTGTAAGGGATGATGTCGATCTTCTCGCCGCGCAGCTCGGAGACGACCATGCGGACGCGCGAGCCGCGCGGGCCGACGCAGGCGCCTACCGGGTCGACCCCGTCGGCGTGCGAGACGACGGCGATCTTCGAGCGGTAGCCGGGCTCACGGGCGACGCCGACGATTTCCACCAGGCGGTCGGCGATCTCCGGCACCTCGAGCTCGAACAGCGATTTGATCAGCTCCGGGGAGCGGCGGGAGACGACGATCGCCGGGCCTTTGGTCGAGTCGGAGACGTCGGTGATCACGGCCTTGACCCGCATCCCGTGGTCGTAGCGCTCGTTGTAGACCTGCTCCGACTTCGGCAGCAGCGCCTCGACCCGCTCGCGCAGCTGGACCAGCGTGTAGCGCTTGTCCGACTGCTGGATGATCCCGGTGATCAGCTCGCCGACGCGGTCCTGGTACTCGTCGTACATCATCTGCCGCTCGGCCTCGCGGATCCGCTGCAGGATCACCTGCTTGGCGGTCTGCGCGGCGATCCGGCCGAAGTCTTCCGGGGTCACGTCGCGGGTCGTGATCTGGTCCTCGTAAGGGGCGATCATCTCCGGGTCGAGCTCCGGGTCCTCCGGCTCTTTCAGTTCGCCGGTCTCCGGGTCGACTTCCGGCTCCTCCTGCTGCTCGGCCGCTTCGGCGAGCAGTTTCTCCTCCAGCTCGGCGGGCAGGATCAGTTCGAAGACGAGGAAGTCACCGGTCTCGTGGTCGAGGTCGACGCGCGCGTATTTGGCCGCTCCCGGGGTCTTCTTGTAGGCCGAGAGCAGCGCGTCCTCGAGAGCGTCCATCAACTTGTCGGCGGAGATTCCCTTCTCCTGCTCGAGCGCTTTGACTGCGTCGACGATCTCTTTGCTCACTGGGGCGACTCCTTGGTCTCGGAAGCGGTGCTGCTCGCGCGTTTACGACGGTACTTGTCCCCGGGCGAGGAGACCTCCAGCGCGTAGTCGGCGCGGAGGTGGTTCAGATGGTGGGTGACCCGTTCGCACAGCGCCAGGTCGACCCCGTCGGGATGGTCGATGAAGAGGCGCAGCATCTCGTTGCCGGGCTGCTCGACCGCGAGCAGGTCGAGCTGCGGGTCGAGCTCGGCCAGTTCGCTCTGGATGTCTGCTTGAAGGTCGCTCAATGGGTGCCTCGGGGCGTAAATGGCGTAAAAAAAAGCGGGCCAGGCCCACTTCTCGACTGCGCGATACAGATAGGGACAGAAAAGCTTGGGGCCAGTATAGCTGGCCTTCCAAATCGGCGAAAACGTCCTTTTTGCGGGGCCGAAGCGACCTAGACGGCGCGGGTTTCGTCGCTGTCGGCGGTGGCGCGGAGCGCCTCGACCCGGTCGAGGATCGCCTCGGCGACGGCGTCCTTGCCCGCGCGCGGCACCAGGATCTCCTCCTCGGCCGCCACCAGGGTGACCTCGTTCTCGTCGCTCTCGAAGCCGATCCGCGGGTCGGAGACGTCGTTGAGGACGATCAGGTCGGCGCCCTTGCGGGTCAGCTTGGCCCGCGCCCGGCTCACCGCGTCGCCGCCGTGCTCGGCGGCGAAGCCGACCACGGTCTGGCTCTCCCCCCGCTGGGCGGCGACCGCGGCAAGGATGTCCTCGGTCGGCTGCAGGTTCAGGTTGAGGCTGTCCTGGCGCTTGATCTTGCCGGTGATCGGCTCGGCCCGGAAATCCGCCGGGGCGGCGGCCATCAACAGCACGTGCTGGGTCTCGAACCGTTCGATCGTCTGGTGGGCGAGCTCGGCCGTGGTCTCGACGTCGATCCGCAGGACCCCCGCGGGCTCCGGCAGGGAGACGTTCGCCGCGATCAGCGTCACCTCGGCCCCGCGCCGCGCCGCCGCCGCGGCCAGCGCCATGCCCATCCGGCCGCTCGATCGATTGCCGATGAAGCGCACCGAGTCGATCGGCTCGCGCGTGCCGCCCGCGGTGACCATCACCCGCAGGCCGTTCCAGGGACCGGTCACCGCCGCGCCTGCCTCGTCGGCGCCGCGCACGTCGGGGCGCCGCTCCTCCGGGCGGTGCTCGGCGGGCTCGGCCGGCTCGGTTTCGCCGACCTCTTCCCAGGGGCCGCGCTCGCCGCCGAGGGCCGCCTCGACCGCGGCGAGCAGCCGCTCCGGGTCGGGCAGGCGGCCGCGGCCGTGCTCGCCGCGCGAGGCGAGGAGGCCCTCCTCGGGCTCGATCACCTCCACCCCGCGCTCGCGCAGGGTCCGGAGGTTCGCCTGGGTCGCCGCGTCCGCGTACATGCGGTCGTTCATCGCCGGCGCGACCAGCCGCGGCGCCGTGCAGGCGAGGAAGGAGGTGGTCAGCATCGAGTCGGCGAAGCCGCCCGCCAGCTTGGCCACCGTGTTGGCCGAGGCCGGGGCGACCAGGAAGGCGTCGCAGTTCGCGGCCAGCTCCAGGTGGCCGATCGGATCATGCCCGCCCTCGCCCGGTTCGCCGGGGAAGGCGCCGCGCATCGGGTCGCGCTCGAACTCGGAGGTGAGCACGGGCGCGCCGACGATCCCCTCGAAGGAGGCGGCGCCGACGAAGCGTTCGGCGTTCGGCGTCATCAGGACGCGGACGCCGTGCCCGGCCAGCGTCGCCAGGCGCGCGAACTCGAGCGACTTGTACGCCGCTATCCCTCCGCTCACACCCAGCAGCAACCGGGCCATATAAGAGCTCCTTGGAGCCGGGCGCTACGCGCCTAGCTGCGGTACTCGTATTTGAGTTTGCCCTCGGCCAGCTCTTCCAGCGACATCGTGAGGTAGTTGCCCTCGGCGTTGGTCTCCACCATCGGGGGCGGGTACTCGCCGAAGCCACCCTCGCCGAGGTTGTGGAAGTAGCTGTTGATCTGCCGCGCCCGCTTCGCCGCGACAACGACAGCGGCGTAATGCGAATCGGCGTGGTCGAGAAGCTTGTCTACGCGTGGTTTGATCATTCGACGAAGCAGTGTAGAGGGTCGGCCCCTCGTCCCGTCTGCACAAACTCGTCGTGACGACGACTTTGTGCAGACGCTAGGGACGGCCGATCGAGGCGCGCACGATCGACTCCAGCTCGGCAGCGGCCTGGTCGAGGTCGTCGTTGACGATGCGGTGGTCGAAGTCGTCCTGGGCGCCGAGCTCCTGTTCGGCGACCTTGAGGCGTTTGTCGATCGCCTCGGCGGAGTCGGTGCCGCGCCCGGTGAGGCGTTCCCGGAGGACGGCCGGGTCGGGTGGGGCGATGAAGATCTGGACCGAGTCGGGTTTCGACTGACGGACCTGTTGGGCGCCCTGGACCTCGATCTCGAGGACGACCGAACGACCCTTCTCGAGGCAGCGTTCGAGCTCTGAGTTCAAGGTGCCGTAGTGGTTGCCGCTGTAGCTGGCGAACTCGAGGAAGTCCTTGGCCGCTTTCCGCTCCTGGAACTGCTCCTCGGTGAGGAAGTGGTAATCGCGGCCGTCCTCCTCACCCTCGCGCGGCGCGCGCGTGGTCGCCGAGACGGAGAGCGCCAAGTCCGGGACGCGTTCGAGCAGCAGCTTGATCAGCGTGCCCTTGCCGACCCCGGAGGGGCCGGTGATGACGAAGACCTTTGCCGACTCGGAGTTCATAACGGCGAGCGAAAACCAAGCAGGTCGTCCGGACGCAGGGAGCGTGGCGTGCTCTGCACGCGAGCGAGCGAGGAACTCGCGCTGCGCGCTCGCAACGCTCCCTTCGGTCGCTGGATGCGCCGGTTTGCAGCCGCCGTCAGCGGTGGAGCAGCGAGACCAGCTCGGTGCGCTGACGCTCGCTGAGGCCGCCGATCGTCTTCGACGGGGAGATCCGGCACTGGTTGAGGATCCGGTTCGTCTTCACCCGGCCGTACTTCGGGACCGCGAGCAGCATGTCGAAGACCTTCGCGGTCATCACGTACTCGGGCGGGTCGAGCAGGATCGCGTGGATGCTCGCCCGGCTCGCCTTCAGGTCCTTCTTCAGTTTGGCCCGGGCGGTGCGGATGTCGTTGGCTCGCTTGAGGGCCTCCATCCTCTGGTCGAGGGACCTTTCCGGGGCCGCGAGCGAGGTCTTCACTGAGGAGGTCGTCATGCGGCGGCGAGTATAGCCCGGGTATGGGGCCGTGCAAGCCGACCTCACCCATTTGCGCCTAAATTCATCTCAACCTCTAGTCGAGGTCAAGCGCGGGCTGACTAGAGCGCTCAGAGAGGAGTGAGGACTCCAGTTCCGTCGCGACCCGGGAGCCGGCGCGTGGATCGCGGAAGCTCTCGGTCCCCACCGCGACCACCGCGGCGCCGAGGGCGAGGAATTCGGCAGCGTCGGCGCCGCTCGAGATCCCGCCCATGCCGACGATCGGCAACTCGACCCGGGCGCGCACCGCCCGCACCTGCTCGAGGGCTACCGGTCGCACCGCCGGACCGGAGAGGCCGCCGTACCCGTTGCCGAGCGCGGGCTCGCCGCTCGCCGGGTCGATCGCGGTCCCCTTCAGCGTGTTGATCAGGGATACCGCGTCGGCCCCTCCCCGCTCCGCCCCCGCCGCCACCGAGGCCGGGTCGGCGGTGTTCGGGGTCAGCTTCACGATCAGCGGCTTCTCGGTCAGCGGCCGCAGGACGTCCAGCAGCGCCTCGGTCTCGGCGGGATCCTCGCCGACGATCAGCCCCGAGTGGACGTTGGGGCAGGAGACGTTCAGCTCGATCGCGGCGACCTCGCGGCGGCGGGCGACGCGCTCGACGCAGCGGGCGAAGTCCTCGCGCGTCGTCGCCATGATCGAGACGATCAGCGGCACCGGCAGCTCGGCGAGCTTCGGCAGGTCCTCGGCGAGGAACCCGTCGAGGCCCTTGTTCGGCAGGCCGATCGAGTTGAGCATCCCGGCCGGGGTCTCCCAGATCCGCCGCGGCGCGTTGCCGGCGCGCGGCTCCGGCGTGATCGTCTTGGAGACGAAGGCGGCGAAGGGAAAGTCCGCGAGCAGCGCGTCGCCGAAGGTCTGGCGGGCGGCGATCGCGTCGTAGGTGCCCGACGCGTTGATCACCGGCGTGGCGAGGTCGATCCCGCAGAGTTCAGGCATACGCGTGGCTCACCTCTTCGACCTCACCGCCGCGCAGCACCGGGCCGTCGACGCAGAGCCGGAGGAAGCCGCCGCCCGGCTTCGGCACCGCGCAGCCGAAGCAGGCGCCGAAGCCGCAGGCCATCGGCGACTCCAGAGCCAGCTCGCAGGCGACCCCGTGCTCGGCGCAGAGCGCCCGCACCGCCTCCAGCATCGCCGGCGGCCCGCAGGTGTAGACGACGCCGGAGGCCGCGTCGTCCCCCGCCAGGATCGGCAGCAGGAGGTCGGTGACGCGCCCCTGGACGCCCTGCGAGCCGTCCTCGGTGGCAAGCCTCACCTCCGGGCAGAGCGCCCCTGAGGAGCCGCAGAAGAGGTCGAGGCCGCCGGTGTGGGCGCGGTCGCGGAAGCCGAGTAGGACGCGGTGCGGGACGCCGCGCGCGGCGAACCTTCCGCGCAGGAGGGCGAGCGGGGCGACGCCGACCCCGCCACCGACGAGGACCGCCCCGGCGGCCGCGGGCGAGACCTCGCGCGGCGCGGCGAAGGAGTTGCCGAGCGGGCCGGTGACCCAGACCCCCTCCCCCGGCTCCAGGTCGCAGAGGCGCCCGGTCCCCGGCCCTACCGCGTCGAGCAGGAAGTCGAGGCGGACCCCGCCGCCCGCCGCGGGCATCGTCGCGGCGACCGAGATCGCCCGCGGCAGGAAGGCGCGGCCGTCGCGGGCCCCCCAGCCGGCGGCCGCGGCCAGCATGTAGAACTGCCCCGCCGCCGGCTCAGGGCCTTCGCGATCGAGGAGCGAGACGACCCGGTAGCCGCCCGAGTCGCGATTCGAGGAAACGTCGCAGAGGCGCCGACCGAACGGGGCGCGCGGCGCCGCCCCCGGACCTGGAAGCGGGGCCGGATCCATCATCGGTCCCGCTTCGGCCCCGCCAGTGCCGAGGAGGCGGCGCCCGCGTGGATCTCCTGCAGGCTGCGGACTTCGTCGTCGATCCCGCCGCCGGAGGCGATCGCCCGGACCGCCGCCGCCGCCCCGGTCATCGTCGTGATCGAGGGGATCCCGTGCTTCACCGCCGCGGTCCGGATCTCGTAGCCGTCGGCGCGCGCGCCCGACCCGCTCGGCGTGTTGATGACCAGGTCGCATTCGCGCTTGCGGATCAGGTCGAGCACGTGCGGGGAGCCCTCGTGGAGCTTGTTGATCCGCCGCACCGGGACCCCCATCCGCTCGATCGCCATCGCCGTGCCGCCGGTGGCGATGATCTCGAAGCCGACGTCGTGGAGGCGGGCCGCCAGCTGCGTCGCGGCGGGCTTGTCGGTGTCGGTGACGGTGATGAACACCGAGCCCTCGCGCGGCAACACGACCCCGGCCGCGGCCTGGGCCTTGCCGAAGGCGGTGGGGAAGTCGGCGGCGACGCCCATCACCTCGCCGGTCGACTTCATCTCCGGGCCGAGCACCGAGTCGGCGCCGGCGAAGCGGGCGAACGGCAGCACCGCCTCCTTCACGCTGACGTGCTCGGGCAGCCCCTCGGGAAGGTCCTGGTCGGCCAGCTTCTCCCCCAGCATCAGCCGCGCGGCGACCTTCGCCAGCGGCACCCCGATCGCCTTCGAGACGAACGGCACCGTGCGCGAGGCGCGCGGGTTGGCCTCGATCACGTAGAGCTTGCCGTCGGCGATCGCGTACTGGATGTTCAGGAGGCCGACGACGTCGAGGGCGAGGGCGATCCGCTCGGTGGTGGCGCGGATCTCGTCCAGCATCTCCTCGCCGAGGCTCATCGGCGGGATCACGCAGGCCGAGTCGCCGGAGTGGACACCGGCCTCCTCGACGTGCTGCATGATCCCGGCGACGTGGACCGACTCGCCGTCGCCGAGCGCGTCGACGTCGACCTCGATCGCGTTCTCGAGGAAGCGGTCGAGCAGCAGCGGGTGCTCCTGGTCGGCCTTCACGTGCACGTCGAGGTAGGCCCGCAGGTCCTCGGTCGAGTAGCAGATCTCCATCGCCCGGCCGCCGAGCACGTAGCTCGGCCGCACCAGCAGCGGGAAGCCGACCTGCTCGGCGATCACCAGCGCCTCGTCGGCCGAGAGCGCGGTGCCGTAGGGCGGATGGGCGATCTCGAGGCTGCGCAGGAGGGCGCCGAAGCGACCGCGGTCCTCGGCCAGGTCGATCGCGTCGACCGGGGTGCCGAGCAGCGGCACGCCCGCCTCTTCCAGGGTCCGCGCCAGCTTCAGCGGCGTCTGGCCGCCGAACTGGACGATCACGCCCTCCGGGCTCTCCTGGGCGCAGACGGCGAGCACGTCCTCCGCGGTCAGCGGCTCGAAGTAGAGCCGATCGGAGGTGTCGTAGTCGGTCGAGACCGTCTCCGGGTTGCAGTTGATCATCACCGCGTCGCGTCCCAGCTCACGCGCCGTCATCGCCGCGTGGACGCAGCAGTAGTCGAACTCGATCCCCTGCCCGATCCGGTTCGGCCCGGCGCCGAGGATGACCACCGACTCGCGGCCGGTGTCGCGGCGGATCTCGGAGGCGGGCGGGCTGCCGTCGGCGCGGGCCCGCTCGTGGCCCGAGTAGTAATAGGGGGTCGCCGCCTCGAACTCGGCGGCGCAGGTGTCGACCGACTTGTAGGTGCGGACGAGGCCGTCGGTGCCGTCGCCGTCCTGGGCCAGGGCCTCGAGCTCGCGCAGGAACCAGCGGTCGATCAGCGAGTGCTCGTGGACCGCCTCGACCCCGAGCCCGCGGCGCAGCGCCTCCAGCACCTGGTCGAAGCGCTCCGCGGTGGGGATCGCCAGGGCCCGCAGCAGCTCCTCGTCGTCGGCGGGGAACTCGGGGCGCGCGTCGAGCTCACGCGAGCGCATCGCCTTGGCGAAGGACTCGCGGAAGGTCCGCCCGATCGACATCGCCTCGCCCACCGACTGCATGTAGGTCGAGAGCCGGCCCTCGGAGCCGGGGAACTTCTCGAAGGCGAAGCGCGGGATCTTGGTGACGACGTAGTCGATCGTCGGCTCGAAGGAGGCGGGGGTCGCCCGGGTGATGTCGTTGGGGATCTCCTCCAGGGCGTAGCCGACCGCCAGTTTCGCCGCCATCTTGGCGATCGGGAAGCCGGTCGCCTTCGAGGCGAGCGCCGAGGAGCGGCTGACCCGCGGGTTCATCTCGATCACCGCGACGTCGCCGGTCTCGGGGTCGACCGCGAACTGCACGTTGGAGCCGCCGGTTTCCACCCCGATCGCGCGGATCACCTTGATCGCCGCGTCGCGCAGCTCCTGGTAGAGCGGGTCGGCGAGGGTCTGGGCCGGGGCGACGGTGACCGAGTCACCGGTGTGGACGCCCATCGGGTCGACGTTCTCGATCGAGCAGATGATCACCACGTTGTCGTTGCGGTCGCGCATCACCTCGAGCTCGAACTCGCCCCAACCGATCACCGACTCCTCGACCAGCACCTGGTTGATCGGGCTGGCCGCGAGGCCCTCGGAGACGACCTGGCGCAGTTCGGTCTCGGTATGGCCTACCCCGCCCCCCTGGCCGCCCATGGTGAAGGCCGGGCGGACGATCGCGGGCAGGGTGATTTCGCCCGAGGCGAGGCCCTCCTCGACCTCCTTCACCGACTCCACCGTGATCGACCAGGGGATCCGCAGGTTCGCCTCGTTCATCGTCGCGCGGAACTTCTCGCGGTCCTCGGCCTTCGAGATCGCCTCCGCGTTCGCCCCGATCAGCTCCACCCCGAGCCGCTCCAGGGTGCCGTCTTCGGCCAGCGTCATCGCCAGGTTCAGCGCGGTCTGGCCGCCGAGCGTCGGCAGCAGCGCGTCGGGGCGCTCCTTTTCGAGGATCTTGGTCACCGGGCCGGGCAGGAGCGGCTCGATGTAGGTGGCGGTGGCGAACTCCGGGTCGGTCATGATCGTCGCCGGGTTGGAGTTGACGAGGACCACTTCGTAGCCCTCCTCGAGCAGCACCTTGCAGGCCTGCACGCCGGAGTAGTCGAACTCGGCGGCCTGGCCGATCACGATCGGCCCGGAGCCGATCAGGAGGATCTTCTCGATGTCGTCGCGGCGCGGCATCAGGCGGGGCCCTCCGCGAGCGCCAGGAAGCGCTCGAACAGGTGGCGGGCGTCATGCGGCCCCGGCCCCGCCTCCGGGTGGTACTGCACCGTCGCTCCAGGTACATCGCGCAAGGTCAGTCCCTCCACCGTCCGGTCGTACAGGTTCAGCTGCGAGAGCTCGGCGACGCCGAAGTCGGTGTCCCAGCGCACCGGCTCGTCGCCGTCGATCTTCGGCTCGCCCCCCGGTCCCTCGACCGCGAAGCCGTGGTTCTGAGAGGTGATGTCGATGCGCCCGGTCTCCAGGTCCTTGACCGGGTGGTTGGCGCCGCGGTGGCCGAAGGGCAGCTTGTAGGTCGAGAGGCCGACCGCCCGGCAGAGCAGCTGGTGGCCGAGGCAGATGCCGAAGACGGGGCGCCTGCCGACGATCCCGCGCACCGTGTCGACGACGTGGTCGAGCGCCGCCGGGTCGCCGGGGCCGTTGGCGAGGAAGACGATGTCGGGATCCTCGCCCAGCACCTGCCCGGGGCTCCAGTCGCAGGGGACGAGGGTCAGCTTGGCGCCGTGCTCGCGCAGCTGGCGGACGATCGAGAGCTTGATCCCGGTGTCGATGCCGACCACGTGGGGGCCGTCGCCGTCGAAGCGGACGGCTTCCGGCGGGGTCACCGTGCGGGCGAGGTCGGCGCCCGCCATCGAGGGCTCGGCGGCGATCTTCTCCCGGGCTTCGCCCTCCGGCACCGAGGCCGGGAAGATGCCGCCGCGCATCGCCCCGCGCTCGCGCAGGTGGCGGACCAGGGCGCGGGTGTCGATGCCGGTGATCCCGGGGACGCCGCAGTCGTCGAGCCAGTCGAGCCAGCCGCCCTCGGCGCCGGCCGCGTCCTCGCGGTTCTTGGCGTCGCGCATCACCACGCCGCGGGCGTGCACCGCTTCCGACTCCATCGCCGCGCCGGAGACGCCGTAGTTGCCGATCAGCGGGTAGGTGAAGACGATGATCTGGCCCGCGTAGGAGGGGTCGGTGACGGCCTCCTGGTAGCCGGTCATCGAGGTGTTGAAGACGACCTCGCCGGTGACCTCGCCCGGGTGGCCGACGAGGTCGCCGTCGAAGCGGACGCCGTCCTCGAGCAGCAGGTAGGCGCCGGTCATCGCGCCACCCCGAGGCTGAAGGAGCGGAGCCTGAAGGCGACCTGGCCGGCGGCGACGGTGACGAGCACGCGACCGGTCAGCGTGCGGCCCTCGCACCAGGAGTTGGAGGAGCGGCTCTCGTAGCCGTCCTCGCCGACCGTCCACTCGGCGCCGAGGTCGCAGAGGGCGACGTTGGCCTCCGAGCCGGGCGCCAGGGTCGGCCGCGGCACGTCGAAGGGGGCGGCGCCGCCGGCGAGGCGCTCGACCAGCAGGCCGAGGTCGATCACCCCGGGCAGCACCAGCTCGGTGTGGAGCGCCGCGAAGGCGGTCTCCAGGCCAGTCACCCCGAAGGCCGCCTGCTCGAACGGGACCTCCTTTTCGTCCAGGTGATGCGGCGCGTGGTCGGTGGCGATGCACTCGATCGTGCCGTCGCGAAGCGCCGCGATCAGCGCCTGGCGGTCGGACTCGGCGCGCAGCGGCGGGTTCATCTTGAAGCGGCGCGGGTCGAGGCTGCGGACCTCCTCCTCGGTGAGGCAGAGGTGGTGCGGGCTGGCCTCGGCGCTGATCTGGACGCCGGCCGCCTTGGCGGCGCGGACGACTTCCACCGACTCGGCGGCGGAGAGGTGCTGGACGTGGATGCGGGCCTTCTCGTAGGCGGCGAGGGCGGCGTCGCGGGCGATCATCGTCGACTCGGCGACCGAGGGCCAGCCGCCGAGTCCGAGGGCGGCGGAGACCGGCCCCTCGTGCATGACGCCGCCGGCGGAGAGCTCCATGTCCTGCTCGTGGAGGGCGATGTTCAGCCCCGCGAGCGCCTGGTACTGGAGCGCCCGGCGCATGATCCGGGCGCTCTGGATCGGCAGGCCGTCGTCGGTGAAGCCGACCGCCCCGGCCTCGCGCAGCTCGACCATCTCGGTGAGGTCCTCGCCCTTCATCCCGACCGTCACCGTGGCGGTGAAGCCGACCGGGACCGAGGCCTGGGCGCGCGCCTGCTCGCGCAGGGCGGAGACCTCGGCGGCACTGGACACCGGCGGCGCGGTGTTGGCCATCGCGATGATCCCGCAGAAGCCGCCGGCCGCCGCCGCGCGGGTGCCGGTCTCGAGGTCCTCCTTGTGCTCCTGGCCGGGAGTGCGCAGGTGGACGTGCGGGTCGAAGAAGGCGGGGAAGGCGTGCAGGCCCTCGGCGTCGAGCTCCTCGGCGTCGCTCGCGTCGGCCTCGCCGGGGCCGGCGAGCTCCGCGATCCGGCCGTCGCGGATCACCAGGTCGTGGACCCCGTCGATCCCGGCCACCGGGTCGAGCAGGGTGGCGCGCCGCAGGACCAGGTCGGCGGGCGCGCCTTCGCGCACGTCGAGCATCTCGGTCAGGTTCTGGGCACTCACGCGGGCTGCCCGATCGTCGGCGCGCTTGGCTGGGCCGCGCCGATCCCGTCGCCGAGCGCGGCGGGGCGTTCCGGGCGCCCGGCGAGCAGCTCGTAGAGGATCGCCATCCGCACCACCAGGCCGGCGGCGACCTGCTCGGCGATCAGCGACTGGGGCGAGTCGATCGCCTCGCCGGAGATCTCCACCCCGCGGTTGACCGGGCCGGGGTGCATCAGCAGCTGGCGCGGGCCGAGCACGCGGGTGTCGATCTGGAAGGTCGCGGCGTACTCGCGCAGGCTGGGGACGAACTTGCCGTCCATGCGCTCGAACTGCATCCGCAGCACGTAGACGACGTCGGCCTCCTCGATCCCGTCGAGCGAGTGGGTGACCGCGCAGCCGAGCTCCTCGATCCCGCGCGGGATCAGCGTCGGCGGGCCGCAGAGGGTGACCTCGGCGCCCATCAGGCCGAAGGCGATCAGGTTGGAGCGGGCGACGCGGCTGTGGAGGACGTCGCCGACGATCCAGATCTTCTTGCCGTCCAGTGAGCCGAGGCGGCGGCGCAGCGTGTAGACGTCGAGCAGCGCCTGGCTGGGGTGCTCGTGCTTGCCGTCGCCCGCGTTGACCACCGCGGCGGGAGTCCAGTCGGCGACCATCTGCGCGGCGCCGGCGTAGGGATGGCGGATCACGATCGCCGCCGGGTCGTAGGCGGAGAGCGTCGCCACCGTGTCCTTCAGCGACTCGCCCTTGTCGACCGAGGAGCCGGCCGACTTGACCGAGACGAGGTCGGCGGAGAGCCGCTTGGCGGCGAGCTCGAAGGAGCTCGAGGTGCGGGTGCTCGACTCGTAGAAGAGGGTGACGACGGTGCGGCCGCGCAGGGTCGGCACTTTCTTGATGTCGCGGCGGCCGACCTCGGCGAAGCTCTCCGCCCGGTCGAGGATGCGCTCGATGCCGGCCCGGTCGAGGTCGTCGATCGAGATCAGGTGCCGAGGTGGAAAGTGACTCATGCTCAGGCCGCCTTGATCCGTGTCTGCTCGGAGGGTCCGACCGTTACCTCG
>DATJUK010000277.1:0-14463 GCA_035502495.1 Solirubrobacterales bacterium | reverse complement strand
CTGCCCGGGTCGCCTCCGAGACGCCCGGGCCCGCCGTCCCCCGCCACCATGCCTCCGACCCTCGCCACCGGTCCCCGCCGCAGACTGCCCGGGCCCGCCGTCCCCCGCCGCAGACGCCCGAGCCCGCGGCCGTCCCTCGCTCACTACCCGCGCCCCCCCCGGCGCTCAGGCGTGATGAAGGATTGCGGCCAGGATCCCCGCGAAGCCGAGGATGAGCGCCAGGGGGGTGCGGGAATCGGCGCGGGCCTTGCTTCGGACCGCCGTGGATTCGGCGCGCATCGCGGCGAAGCCGGCATCGGTTTGCGCTCGGGTCGGTCCACTTTCTTCGCCGGTCCGCCGAGGCGCCGGTCGTCCCAAAAGGCCCTCGTGCGCCGATCGACAGTGGCGCTTACTTCTTGACGGTCGGCACCGGCACCAGGTCGAACTCGGTGCCCAGCCGCAGCTCCGAGTAGCGCTTCGTCCAGTCGTCGTTGAAGCTGTCGGACTGTTTCTTCATCCGCGGCTGGAAGCTGAAGTCGTCGGGCGGCGAGAGGTCGAGGCGGTCGAGCAGGTTCAGGGTCGAGGTCTCGTAGTCGGCGGCGAAGTTCTCGTAGAGGACGAGGATCGGCTTGATCCCGGCGTGCTCGAAGAAGGCGTCCCAGGAGGCCTCCTCGATCAGCAGTTCGCGCAGCAGGTGGTCGATCGCCCGGTAGTGGAAGCGCAGCTGCGGCCGGTGCTCCTCGATGAAGGTGCGGTAGGGCGGCGAGCCGTCGTCCTCGACCGAGATCGCGCTGGAGCTCGAGGCCTGGTCCTCGCGCCAGGTCGCCGTCTGCACCGCCTTCCAGAGGCTGACCGCCTGGCGCACCTTGTTGGCGCGCACGACGCGGACGAAGGTGAGGTCAGGGAAGACGGTGGGGAGGAGCTCGGCCAGCGGCACGTCGCGGTAGGCGGGGACGTTGCGGACGAGGCTGACGAAGTCGCCGAAGTAACCCCACATCAGCTTCGCGCCGAAGACCCCGTTCGGGGTCGTCCCGGCCTCGAAGGCCCATTCGAGGTAGCGGTCGTAGGCGGCCCGGCTCCAGAGCGGCGAGCGCGGCGTCTGCTCGGCGCCGACGCCGCGCTCGCCGAGGTGGTCACGGATCGACTGGTCCTCGACGCCGAGGAAGTACTCCTCCGGGCGGCGCGGCCGGCCGGAGTGGCGGAGCGCCTCGAAGTACTCCTCCGGGCGCCCGGCGACGCCGGTTTCACCGAGCGCGTGGCAGACGAGCGTCGAGCCGCTGCGGGGCGTGGCGCAGACGATGTAGGAGCGGTCGGGGATCATTTCCCGAGTAGGTTACTCAACAATTGGTCGGACGTTGTTACCCTCGGCGTGTCCGCATCAACTACCCGGGTAGGGAGCGATCATCGCCACCGCCGACCGCGCACCCAACGTCCTCTACATCCACTCGCACGACACCGGCCGCGTCGTGCAGCCCTACGGGTTCCAGGTCCCGACCCCGAACATCCAGATGCTGGCCGACCAGGGGGTCCTCTTCCGCGAGGCCTTCTGCGCCGCGCCTACCTGCTCCGGCAGCCGCGCCAGCCTGCTGACCGGCCTCTACTGCCACAACAACGGGATGGAGGGCCTGGCCCACCGCGGTTGGGAGCTCCACGACTACGGGCAGCACTGGGTGCACGCCCTGCGGCGCGGCGGCTACCACTCGATCCTGGTCGGCGAGCAGCACATCTCCCGCGACCCGGCGGTGATCGGCTACGACGAGGTGATCAAGGTCGGCTCGAACAAGGCCGACGACGTGGCGCCGCTGACGATCGAGGCGCTGCGCGGGGCGAAGCGCACCGGCAGACCGTGGTTCATGTCGGTCGGCTTCTTCGAGACCCATCGCGACTTCTCGGCCCCGACCTCGGTCCGCGACACGCTCTACTCGCTGCCCCCCGGCAACCTCCCCGACCTGCCCGCGACCCGCCGCGACATGGCCGAGTTCAAGGCCAGCGTGCGTTCGCTCGACCAGGGGATCGGCGCCGTCCTCCACGCCCTCCACGACCTCGGCCTGGTCGACGACACCCTGGTCATCTGCACCACCGACCACGGCGTCGCCTTCCCCGGCGCCAAGGCGACCCTGACCGACCGCGGCACCGGCGTGATGCTGATCATGCGCGGCCCCGGCGCCTTCGCCGGCGGCAAGGTGATCGACCAGCCGGTGACCCACCTCGATGTCTACCCGACCCTCTGCGAGGTGGCCGGGGTCGACCCGCCCGGCTGGCTCCAGGGCGAGTCCCTGATCCCCCTGCTGCGAGGCGAGGTCGCCGCCCTGCACGAGGCGACCTTCGCCGAGATGACCTACCACGCCGCCTACGAGCCGCAGCGCTCGGTCCGCACCGAGCGCTGGAAGTACATCCGTCGCTTCGACGACTACCCCGGCCCGGTGCTGGCCAACTGCGACGACTCGGCCTCCAAGGAGATCTGGCTGGAGGCGGGATGGGGCGAGCGCATCGTCCCCCGCGAGCAGCTCTACGACCTGGTGCTCGACCCGGCCGAGATGGAGAACCGCGCCGACGATCCCGGCGCCGCCGCGGCCCTGGCCGAGATGCGCGGCCGGCTCGAGGAGTGGATGCGGGCGACCGAGGATCCGCTGCTCGACGGCCCGGTCGAGCCGCCGCCGGGCGCCGAGGTGAACGAGCAGTGGCAGATCTCGCCGGACGAGCCGACCCGCCGGGTCAGCGCCGCTCGCACCGCCGCGCCCTCGGGGTGAGGCGGCCTCGCGGCGCTCTCATTCGGCGGCCGGGGTGCCGCCCGCGACGACGTCGACGAAGTTCTCCAGGTGCCGGGTGGTCCAGCACTCGAAGGTGCCGTCGCAGTAGCGCTCGTAGGAGCTCATCACCGAGTCGCCGTAGTTCCAGTACAGCTTCGGCTCCGGGTTCAGCCAGAAGAGCCGCCCGGCCCGCTCGCTGATCCGACCGAAGACCTCGGCGTGCGGCTCGCGGCCGTTCGTGCGCGCGTCGCCGAGCACGATCACGGTGGAGCGCGGGTCGAGGTCTTCGGAGATCTCGGTCAGGAACTCGAGCCAGACGCGGCCGTAGTCGGTGTAGCCGGAGATGTCGGCGACGCCGCCCTCGCTGGAGATCTTCTGCGCCACGGCGGCGAAGTCGCGCTCGTGCTCGAAGACGTCGGTGACCTCGGAGATGCGCTCGATGAAGACGAAGCTGCGCAGCTTGCGGAACGAGTCGTGGAGGGCGTGGAGGACGGAGAGGAAGAAGACGCTGGCCGAGGTGACCGAGGTGGAGACGTCGCAGAGGACGTAGATCTCGGGCCGGCGCGGGCGCTTCGGCCGGTAGCGCAGGTGCATCGGCACGCCGCCGGTCTCCAGCGAGGCGCGCATCGTCCGCCGCACGTCGACCATCTGACCCTTCTTCCGCCCGCGCTGCTCGTGGCCGAGCGTCGCCAGCCGGCGCTTCATCTGCGAGACCGCGCGGTGCACGGCGGCGAGGTCCTGGGTCGGGCTGGTGGGGAGGGCGCGGTCGAGCTCCGCCAGGGGCCGCGAGGCGGGCAGCGTCTCGGTGCGCTCGATCAGGTCGCGTTCGAGTTCGCGCCGCAGGTGGCGCTCGAAGCCGGTCAGCTGGTCGCGGTCGATCGGCGGCCGGTTCTCGCCGCCCTCGGTCGGCGGCTGGGCGCCGGCGCTGAGGCCGAGCGAGCGTCGGATCCGCTGCACGTCGACGCCGACCACGCCGGAGCCCTCCTCGCGGCCGAAGGCGGCGATCGCCAGCCGCGCCAGGTCGCGCAGCGCGTTCTCGTCGCCCGCTTCCATCGCGTCGCGGATCAGTTCGGAGAGCTGCTCGCTGTCGAGCCGGTCGCCCGCCTCACCGGCCGGCTGCGCGCCCTGGTTGATCTCGCTCGCGTCGCGCTCGCCGATCCCCTGCTCGATCGCGCCGGCCTCGGCGGCGCGGAAGAAGTACCGGTCGAAGACGAGGTCATAGACGCGGCGGTCGTCCTGGGACTTGGCGATCGTCGTCGCCAGCGCCTCGCGGAAGTCGGCCTGCGAGGTCCAGGGCACGTGTTCGAGCGCGGCGAAGGCGTCGAGGATCTCCGAGGTCCCGACCGCGACCCCCTCGCCGCGCAGCTCCTCGCAGAAGCCGAGCAGCTTGGGACCGAACCCCGGCGGTCCGGGGTCCGCCTTCGGGCCGTAGGGCGAGGCCGGGCTCACCGCACCGATAATAGGGCGATGAGTGGGGCGGACCGGTCGGCTGGGATGGTGCTCGCCGCCGCCGACCCGGTGGCCGCGATGAAGGCGATGCGGCGCGCGCGGCGGCGGCGCTACGTCGCCCGGGTCGACGTGATGGAGGTGCTCTACCGGGTCTACCTGGGGGCGCTGGTGGCGGTCTTCGCACTCGGCTTCCTCGCCGGGGCGCTGCACGAAGTGCCCGCCGACCCGGCCTCGGTGGACGGCATCCGCGCCCACGCGCCGGCGGCGATCGGCCTCGCCGTCGCCCTGCTGATCTACGCCGGGCTGCGGGCTGGCGCCCGGGGAGGCCCGCTGGCGATCGAGGCCGCCGAGGTCCAGTACACGCTCCTCGCCCCGGTCTCCCGGCGCGCGGCGCTGCGGCCGGCGGCGCTCGCCCAGCTGCGGATCGCGACGATCTCGGCGGCGATCTTCGGCGCCGTGGTCGGCAACTTCGTCTTCCGCCGCTTCCCGGGGACGGCGGTCGAGTGGATCGGCGCGCTGGCGGCGTTCGGGGCGCTGGTGCCGGTCGCCGTGCTCGGCTCGGCGCTCGCCGCCTCCGGCCGGCGCCTGCGCCCGGGGACCGCGGCGGCCCTCGGGGCCGCGCTGGTCGCCTGGTCGGCGCTCGACCTGGCGCTCGGCTGGAGCACCTCGCCGGCGACGATGCTCGGCGAGGCGGCGACGCTGCCGCTCCAGCACGGCGCCCGGGCCGTGCTCGCCGCGGTGGGGGCGGCGCTCGCCGTGGCGCTCTTCGCCGGCGGCCTGCTCGGGATCGGCGGCTTGGGCCTGGAGGCGGCGCGCCGGCGGGCCCAGCTGGTCGCCGAGATCCGCTTCTCGGCCGCGGTCAAAGACGTCCGCACGGTGGTCCTGTTGCGGCGCCAGCTCGCCTCCGAGCGGCCCCGGCGGCGGCCTTGGCTGCGCCTCGGCGGCGGCAGCGCCGCGCGGGCGCCGATCTGGCGGCGCGACTGGCAGAGCTTCCTGCGCTGGCCGGCGGTGCGGATCGTCCGCGTCGTCCTGCTCGCCGTCGCCGCCGGCGCGCTCGCCGTCGCCGGCTTCAGCCAGACGCCGGTCCTCTTCGTCCTGCCCGGGCCGCTCCTCTTCGTCGCCGCCCTCGACCTGATCGAGCCGCTCGCCCAGGAGTCCGACCACCCGACCCGGCGCGCGCTGCTGCCGCTGCCGGCGCCCCGGCTGATGCGACGCCACCTTCCGGCGCCGGCCCTCGCCTGCTGCCTGGTCGTCGCGATCGCCGCGGTGGCGGCGGCGGGGATCGGCGGGGACTTCGGCCTGGCGCTCGGCGTCGGCGCGGTAAGCCTGATCCCGGTGGCCCTGCTGCTGATCGGCGCCGCCGCCTTCAGCGCCACCAACGACCCCTACGAGTACGCCCTCGTGCCGCAGCTGGAAATGGCGATGGCGGGGGCGCCGATCGCCACCTCGGCCCTCGCCGGGTTGCCGGCGCTCGTCGCCTGGGCCGTCGTCGGCGGCCGCCTGCACCTGCAAGCGCACGGCGACGGCGCGGCGGTCGGCGCCGCCGCCGCCACCGAGGTGCTGCTCCTGGTCGTCTTCGCCGTCGCCCTCGGGTTCCTCACCTGGCGCTTCGCCAAAATCGAACGGGAGGCGACGTGAGCGGGGCGACCGCGGCGACCGCGGCCGGCTCGGGGCCCCCGCCACTCTCCGCCCACGGCCTCGGCCGCAACTACGACGGCTACATCGCCCTCGGCTCCTTCACCGTCGAGATCGAGGCGGGGGAGCTGGTCGCGCTGATCGGCCCGAACGGGGCGGGCAAGACGACCTTCCTCAACCTCGCCGCCGGCCTGCTCGAGCCGACCTCGGGCCGGATCGAGGTCGCCGGCACGCCGCCCGGCTCGCTCGCCGCCCGCCGGGCGCTCTCCTACCTCCCCGACACGCCAGTCTTCTACGAAGACCTGAGCGTCGCCGAGCACCTCGAATACGTGGCGGCCCTGCATGGGGCGAAGGACCCGGGCGCGCGCATCGACGAACTGCTGGAGCGCCTCGGCCTGCAGGGCTGGGAGGACGCGCTCGGCGCCGAACTCTCGAAGGGGATGAAGCAGAAGGCCTCGATCGCCCTCGCCCTGGTCCGTCCCTTCGACGTCCTCCTCGCCGACGAGCCGCTCGACGGCCTCGACCCGCCCAGCCGCGAGGTGCTCTTCGAACTCCTCGCCGAGACCCGCGCCGCGGGCGCCGCGATCGTCGTCTCCACCCACCGCCCCGACGTGATCGCCGCCGCCGGCCGCTGCGTCGCGATCCGCGACGGCCGCCTCGCCTACGACGGCGCCCCCGACCCCGCCGTCCTCACCGAGATCTTCGACCGCTCGGAGCTCGAGGGCTAGGGAAGCCGACGCCCGGCGCGATTCGCGGCCGTGACGGCGGGGGACGGGCGTCCTGGGCGTCTCGCGGCGACCCGGGCAGCCTGTGGTCGCCCCGAGACGCCCAGGACGCGAGGCTTCCGGCGGGAAGTGCGCAGAGTCCGCGCGTATCCGGGGAGAGCCGCCACACCCCCACAGCACCCCCAGGTTGATGGGCCGAAAAGTACTGCTATAGCAGTACTTTTCGGCCCATCAACCTGGGGCCCGTGACAAGAGTGCACGATCGTCACGACTCCCTCACGCAACGGTGACGTCCCTCGCGCCTCCCTCACGGGACTCCGACCGTCTCCGTCCCGACCTCGCGCGATCCTCGCCCCCCGAACCCTCGCCCGTCTCCCGTGACCCGCCATTTCGGAGGCGACCACAGCCTGCCAGGGTCGCCTCCGAAATGGCCGGGTCCCTTCCGCGTCCCTTCCGCGGCTTCAGCCCCCGCCGGGCCCTAAGCCCGCTCGGGCAGTTTCAGGCCGACGCGCTCCGCCACCAGGTCGATGTCGGTGCGGTGCTTGACGATGATCGACATCGACTGGGTGAAGGTCTCGCGGTCGATGTCGTCGACGCCCATCAGGAGGAGGGTGCGGGCCCAGTCGATCGACTCGGCGATCGAGGGGGGCTTCTTCAGGTCGAGGGCGCGGACCATCTCGATCACCTCGACCAGTCGCCGGGCCAGCTCGGCGGGCATCTCCGGCGCGTGGAGGAGGACGATCTCCATCTCCCGCTCGACCCCCGGGTAGTCGAGCCAGAGGTAGAGGCAGCGGCGCTTCAGCGCCTCGGTCAGCTCGCGTGAGTCGTTGGAGGTGAGGACGACGATCGGCATCGTCGTGGCGCTGATCTGCCCCAGCTCGGGGATCGTGATCTGGAAGTCGGAGAGCAGCTCGAGCAGCATCGCCTCGAACTCCTGGTCGGTCTTGTCGATCTCGTCGATCAGCAGGACGACCGGCTCCTCGCTCGAGATCGCCTGCATCAACGGCCGGGTGAGGAGGAACTCGGTGCCGAAGATGTCCTCCTGCACGTCCGACCAGCCCGCTTCGCCGCCCGCCTGGATCCGCAGCAGCTGCTTGCGGTAGTTCCACTCGTACATCGCCTTCGCCTCGTCGAGGCCCTCGTAGCACTGCAGGCGCACCAGCGGGCGCCCGGTGGCGCGCGAGAGCGCCTTCGCCAGCTCGGTCTTGCCGACCCCCGCCGGACCCTCGACCAGGACCGGCTTGCCCAGTTTCTGGGCGAGGAAGGAGACCAGGGCGGCGGGCTCGTCGGCGAGGTAGCCGACCGCGGCCAAGGAGCGCTTAACGTCCTCTACGGACTCATCGGGCATGGCGGCGATGATAATCCGCGCCCGTGGATGACCTGCTCCTGCCGTCGGCCGCCCTGCCACAGAGCCCGGGCGCATACATCGCGATCGTCGGCGCCGGCTTCGCCATCGGCATCGTCGGCCACGTCTTCCGCCTGCGCTGGCTGGTCGGGGTCGGGATCGCCCTGATCGTGCTCGGCGCGCTGCTCCTGCCCTTCGCCGCGGGCATCCCCTCGAACGAAAAGACCCCGCCGGCGGAAGAATCGCTCGAAGGCGGATTTGGCGAATAGTCCGTACAGTGGTGGTTCTTCCCCGTTTCCGAATCGAAGGAGCCCGAATCCCTTGAGCCGTAAACGATCTGTCCTCCTGCTCGCTGCCTTCGCGGTCCTGGCCGCCATCCTCAGCGCCTGCGGTGGGAGCGGTGGCGGCAGCAGCGAAGACCCGCAGAAGGTGATCGAAAACGCCACCTTCGAAGGCGTCGAAAGCGGTGAAGTGGCCCTCTCGATGAACGTCGACTCGAAAGGCGAGAACGGCGGCAACCTGAAGGTCGACCTCTCCGGTCCCTTCCAGTCGACCGGCAAGCAGAGCCTGCCGGAACTGGCGCTGGAAATCAGTGCCAAGGGCGAGGCGAAGGGCGAAAACGTCGATTTCGAAGGCGGCCTCACGCTCCTGGGCGACCGCGCCTTCATCGCCTACGACGGGACCAACTACGAAGTCGACCCGACCACCTTCGGCTTCATCAAATCGGGCTTCGAAGAAGCCGAGCAGGAAGGCTCGAAGGAAGGCGCCGGGGGGACCTCGGCCTGCCAGAAAGCCGCCGAGTCGCTCGAACTCGGTGAATTCGTCGACAACCTCGAAAACGAAGGCTCCGAAGACGTCGACGGCGTCGGCACGACCAAGCTGAGCGGCGACCTCGACCCGAAGAGCGCGGTCGAAGCGGTGATCAAGCTGACCGAAAACTCGGCCTGCTCGTCGGAGCTGGACGCGACCGGCGCGCTGCCGCTCGATCAGCTCAAGTCGCAGGAGTCCGAACTCTCCGAAACGGTCAAGAAGGCCCACGTCACGGTGAACGTCGGCGAAGACGACCACATCCCGCGCAAGGTCACCGCGGCGATGACGATCGAACCGAAGGGCAGCAAGGAAACCTCTGAAGTCGAACTCGAACTCACCCTCTCCAAGGTGAACGAAAAGCAGACCATCAAGGCCCCGGCCGGTGCCCAGCCGATCGAAAAGCTCTTCGAGAAGATCGGCGTCAACCCGCTCGAACTCCTCGGGATGATGGAAGGCGGAGGCGCGGGCGGGCTCGGCAACCTGCTCGAAGGCGTCACCGGTGGCAGCGGCGGCTCCTCCGGCGGCGGTTCGTCGACCGGGGTCGGCGCCCAGGTGGAAGAAAAGCTCGAAGAAGCCGAAATCCCGGCGGTCGAAAAGTCGAAGGAATTCAGCGAATGCCTGAAGAAGGCCGAAAGCGCCGCCGACGTCCAGAAGTGCGCCACGCTGATGGAATAGCGGCCTGACCGCGCCAAAGACCGAGCCGCCACAGCCGCCCGTGGGAACGCCGCGCCTCGACGCGGCGTTCCTGCGGACCCCGCAGGGGTATCCGTACCTGCTGACGCCGCTGATCCCGATCGCGGTGGCGCTCGACCTGGCGGGGGCCTCGGCGGTGCTGGTCTTCGCCACCTCGGCGCTCGGGATCATCCCCACCGCGGCGCTGATGGGGCGGGCGACGGAGGAGCTGGCGGCCCGCGCGGGGCCGGGTATCGGCGGCCTTCTCAACGTCACCTTCGGCAACGCGCCGGAGTTGATCATCGCCCTCTTCGCCCTCGGCCAGGGGCTGCAGGAGGTGGTCAAGGCCTCGATCGTCGGCTCGATCGTCGGCAATGTGCTGCTGGTCCTCGGCGCCGCGATGCTGGCCGGCGGGCTCGGCCGTGACAAACAGACGTTCAACCGCACCGGCGCCGCGATCCAGACCTCGATGCTGATGCTGGCCGCCGCGGCGCTTTTGATGCCGGCGATCTTCGAGCTGGTCGAGGGCAAGGGCCTGCCGCTGCCGGGCAGCCAGGCCACCCATTACGGCGGCACGGTCGAGCACCTCTCGCTCGCCGTCGCGATCGTCCTCATCATCACCTACGTCCTCGGCCTCGTCTTCTCGCTGAAAACCCACCGGGACCTCTTCAATCCCGACTACGAGGACGAGGAGGGCTGGGGCTGGTCGGTGCGCACCGCGGTGATCGCCCTGGCGGTCGCGGGGGTCCTGGTCGGGGTGATGTCGGAGGTGCTGGTCGGCTCGATCACCGAAGCGTCCGCGTCGATCGGCCTCTCCGAGTTCTTCATCGGCATCGTCGTCGTCGCGATCGTCGGCAACGCGGCCGAGCACTGGGTGGCGGTCCTGGTCGCCCGCAAGGACAAGATGGACCTGGCGGTCAACATCGCGATCGGCTCCAGCGGCCAGGTTGCCCTCTTCGTCGCCCCGGTCCTCGTGATCGCCTCCTACTTCATCGGGCCCTATCCGCTGGCCCTGGTCTTCAACGGCTTCGAGCTGGGGGCGATCGTGATCGCGATCATGGTCGCCAACTACGTGATCCAGGACGGCGAGTCGACCTGGTTCGAGGGCGTCCAGCTGCTCGCCGTCTACCTCGTCTTCGGCCTCGCCTTCTATTTCGCCTGACCGTGGAATACCTGCTCCTGCTCGTCAGCTTCGCGGTGGTCCTCTCCGGGGCGCTGCTGTTCACCAACGCGGTCGAGTGGCTCGGCCACGTGCTCGGGCTGGGGGAGGGGGCTGTCGGCAGCGTCCTCGCCGCGGTCGGCACCGCGACCCCGGAGACGCTGATCGCGATCATCGCCCTGGTCAGCGCCGAGGAAGGCTCCGAAGACGTCGCGATCGGGGCGATCGTCGGCGCCCCGTTCCTGCTCGCGACCCTGGCGATGGGCCTGATCGGGCTCTTCGCCTATCTCTACCGCGAGCGGCGCGCCCAGGGCGTCGCCCTCGCGGCCCACGGGCCGACCCTGGAGCGGGACCTGCTCTTCTTCCTCGCCTTCTTCGCCCTCGCCGGGGCGCTGGCGTGGGGGCCGCCGCTCGGCATCCGCCTGCCGCTCGGGATCCTCTTCGTCTGCGCCTACCTCTTCTACGTGCGGCGTACCCTCGCATCGTCCGGCGAGGTGCAGGGGGAGGAGACGCTCGACCCGCTCTACTTCGACCGCCGCGCCGACCGCACCGAGGGCAAGCCGCCGGCCGTCCTCTGCGCCCTGCAGCTGCTGGTCGGCCTCGGCGCGATGGTCGGCGGCGCCCACCTCTTCGTCGAAGAGCTGCTGAAGATCGCCGACAGCCTCGGGATCGAGGCCCTGGTCCTCGCTCTGGTCCTCGCCCCGCTGGCGACCGAGCTGCCGGAGAAGGTCAACAGCTTCTTCTGGGTGCGGGAGGGCAAGGACGCCCTCGCCCTCGGCAACGTCAGCGGCGCGATGGTCTTCCAGTCGACGATCCCGATCGGGATCGGCCTGATCTTCACCCACTGGCACCTCACCGCCAACGCGATCGTCTCGATCTGCCTCGGCCTCGTCGGCGGCCTGCTCGCCTACGAGTCCCTCCACCGCAACCGCCGCTTCAGCCTGCCCGCGGTCGTCGCCTGGTTTTGCCTCTACGCCGCCTTCATCGTCGTGGTCGCGGTGTAGGCGACGCCGACCCTAGGCGTCGGCCAATTCGCCCAGGGCCTTCAACACGAGGTCGTCGTGCTTTTTCGGCTGCACCTTGGGGAAGACCCGGGCGACCTTGCCCTTCGGGTCGATGATGAAGGTCGAGCGCAGCATCCCCATGTACTTCTTCCCGTACATCGACTTCTCGCCCCAGGCGCCGTACCTCCCCGCCACCTCATGGTCGACGTCACCGACCAGGGTGAACCCGAGCCCGTACTTGTCGTCGAACTTCTTGATCGCCTCCGGCTCGTCGGGGGAGACCCCGATCACCTTGGCGCCCAGCTTCGCGTACTCCTCGCCCCGATCCCGCACCCCGCAGGCCTGGGTGGTGCAGCCGGGCGTATCGGCACGGGGATAGAAGTAGAGGACGACGGTCTCGCCCTTGAAGTCCGACAGCTTCACCTTCTTGCCGTCCTGGTCGGGCAGCGTGAACGCGGGGGCTGTGTCGCCTGGCTCGAGCACGGGCCGAGTATGCCGGCAGCGCGCCGCGCGGGAGGAGAGCGTGCTCCATCCAGAAACCCAGGAATTTTTGACTGCTCAAATCGGCCTTGATATAGAAGGGGAGCAAGCGAACCTAGGGGGAGAAGGTGGTCGCTCGGCATCAGGCCCACAGGGCGGGTGCGCTGGCGCTCGCGGTGCTGGCCGACAGCCTCGACGCGCGGATCCTGATCGCCCTGGACACCGGGTCGACAGGCATCGGGGATCTGCGGACGGCCGTCGGCGTGCCGCCGCCGACGACGCTTCGGGGTCACCTGCGCGCGCTGGAGAAGCTCGGCCTCCTGGCCCGGCGCAGGGCCGAGGTCTTTCCCGGGCGCACGGAGGTCGGCTTGCTGGAGTCCGGCCGCGGGCTGCTGCGGGTCGCCGAGCGCGTCGCGGGCTGGCTCGCCGCGCGGCCCGGTGCCTCCGTCGCGCTCGGCACGCCGACATCGCACGCCGTCCTCGTCGCCCTTGCCGATGGCTGGAGCTCGCTGCTGGTCCGGGCGCTCGCCGCGGCGCCGCTCTCGCTCGTGCAGCTCGACCGGCTGATCGGGTCGCTCGACTACCCGACCCTGTCGCGGCGGGTCGACGCCCTCAAGGTGACCGGCCTGGTTCGCGCCTGCGGGTCGACCGACCGGGCCACTCCCTACGCGCCGACGGATTGGTTGGCCCGGGCGGTGGGGCCGCTGATCTCCGCGGCGTGCTGGGAGCTCGAGTCGGGGGTCAAGGCGGCCCCGATCGGCGCCGTCGAGGTGGAGGCCGCCCTGCTCCTCGGCGGCCCGCGCATACGTGCGGCGGCGAGCGTTTCGGGCAGTTGCCGACTGGTGGTGAGGATGGGCGATCGCGGGGCCGCCGGCGGGGTCGTGCGAGTCGATCGCGGCCGCGTCGTATCGGTGACGATCGACCTGCGACAGTTCGCGAGCGCGGCGATCAGCGCCGGGACGGCGACCTGGATGTCCGCCTTGCTCGACGGCGATGGGCGGGGCCTGGCCGTGAGCGGCAACCAGAGGCTCGCGCTACCGCTCGCGGAAAGCATGACGGCGGCGCTCGAGGGACCTCGGCGTCGATAGGCGGACTCGCGGGACGGCGCGCGCGCCGATCTGTCGCACGGCGGATGCAGGGGAAAAGCTCGGCATCGGACGGCAGTCAGGTCGGAACATTTCGATCGGGTTGAAACAACACTGTTCAGCGGTCTAACCCTGACTGGTAAAGGAGGCGGGACGGCCCGTCTCCGTCAAGTAGGGAGAAGACGATGAGACGCAAGATCCTCACGCTGTGCCTCACGGTGGCAGCGGCGTTTGCCTTGACCGCGCTGTCGGCCGCGGCCGCATCGGCCGCACCGCTGTTTCACGCGGAAAGCGAACCGGTCACCTTCAAAGGCAGCAGTTCCGACAACACGTTCGTGACGAAATCCGGCACGGTCGAATGCGCGAATTCCAGCTTTGCGGGCACGAGCGCGAGCAAAACAACCAGCACAGCCACGCTGGCGCCCACCTACGGCGAATGCACCGCCTTCGGCTTCCTCGGCGCCAAGGTCGAACCGCACGGCTGCAAATACACCTTCCACCTGGTCGAAGGAAGCAGTCCACCGACAGCGACCGTCGACGTCGTCTGCGAAGGCAGCAACGAAATCACAATCGAATCGACCGGATGCGTCGTGCACGTCCCGCCCCAGACCGGCCTCAAACATGTGGTATTCGAAAACCTCGGTGCCGGCAAAACTCGCACGATCAAGGCCGGCGTCACAGTGGAAGGCATCACCTATACGGCCACATCCGGGTGCATCAATGCGGGCACCTGGACGACCGGCAAATACTCGGGCACGGTCACGATCAGCGGGACCAACGCCGGCGGTACCCAGCAGGGAATATGGGTCGAATAGACACCAAAGGCTGACTGCCAACGCCCGGTTTTACGCGAAAGCCACAGGTAACTGTGGCTTTCGCATTAAGACCAGCTCTCTCCTTGACAGGTAACACTTTGTCTGTCTACGGTTTGTCTGCGCTACCGATGAGTGGCGGACGCAAGACGAACTGTGCGGTGGCTCGGGGGGCTGCCGCCGAGATGGCAGGAGGCAGGGATGGGGAGAGCAGGGCGAGGACGCTCCACGAGCGCGTCGCGAGGACTACTGGTCGCATTGCTGTTGGTCGGTGTGTGGCTGGCGGTGGCGGCGCCGACCTGTTTCGCCGCGCAGACCCGACTCTACGGCGGCGATTCGTTCGGGCCTGCGGGGACCGGATCCGCGACCGGATTCGCCTACCCTGGCCAGCTCGCCGTCGATCCGGTTTCGGGTTCCGTCTACGCGATCGACATCGGCGCCGGTTCGGTTCTCAAGTTCGACGCCGCGGGCGATCCGACCGACTTCTCGGGTCCGGGCGCCCCGGCGATCGAAGGGCTCACCTTCTTCGGATCGGGCGCGGAGCAGCTGGCGGTGGAC
>DATJUK010000276.1:0-21803 GCA_035502495.1 Solirubrobacterales bacterium | reverse complement strand
GATGGGCCGAAAACTCCAGCCACGCTTGAGTTTTCGGCCCATCGACGGGGGAGGGCGGTCATTCGCCGGCTCCTGCCGCCTTGCCGCCGCCGACGCCTGGGGTCGGCCCGCCGTCCTCGGCGGGCAGGGGAGGGGCCGGGGCGGGTTTCTGTCCCACGCCGGGGGCGTAGGCGTTGGGGTCGTAGCCACCGACGGCGCTCTGGCCGGGCAGTTCTTCGCCCGCTTCGGCACCCGCGCCGCGTTTGCCTTTCTTCGCTTTCGACCCCTCGGTCCCCGGCGCCGCCGCCGTGAACTGGCCGTACCCGGGCGCCCATTCGATTTCTTCTTCCGGTTCGTGGAATTCGTCGCACGGAACTCCCGCGTTCGCGTAGAGGGAGTGCCAGATTTCTGCCGGGAAGGTGCCGCCGAAGACCGTGATCCCGTGGACGCTGGTCATCGAGATCGCGTTCGATTCGGGATAGCCGACCCAGACCGCCGTCGCCAGGTTGGGCTGGTAGCCGGAGAACCAGGCGTCGGTCTCGTTGTCGGTGGTCCCGGTCTTGCCCGCCTGCCCGACGCAGCCGGTGTAGGCGGCGGTGCCGGTCCCTTCGGTGATGTTGTCGCGCAGCAGGCGGGTCACCTGCCAGGCGACCGCCGGGCTCAGCACCCGCTGCGGCTGTGGGCCCTGGGGGTGATCGACCTTCCCGCCCGGCATCACCACCTTCTCGATCGCCACCGGCCGGTGGCGGATCCCCCCCGAGGCCAGGGTCGCGTAGGCGTCGCTCAGTTCGAGCGGGCTGACCCCGTACTTCAGCCCGCCGATCCCTTCCGCCGGCAGCCCCTGCAGGTGGGTGGTGATCCCCATCGACTTCGCCGTCGCCGCCACGTTCTCCGGCCCGACGTCGAGGTCGAGCTGCGCGAACACGGTGTTGTCGGAGGTGACCGTCGCCTGCCGCAGGTTGATCGTCCCCTGGTATCCCTCGTCGGCGGTGTGGACTTCCCAGTGTCCCCACTGCGGCAGGTTCAGGTCCAGCGGCTTCGATTCGTAATAGGTCGTGTAGGGATCGATCCCCTGCTTGATCGCGGTGGTGAGGACGAAGGCCTTGAAGGTCGAGCCCGGCTGCCGGTGCCCCTGGGCCGCCAGGTTGAACTGGTCCTCGGCGTAGTCGGTCGAGTTCACCATCGCCTTCACGTGGCCGTTGCGCGGGTCGATCGAGACGAAGGCCGAGGCCGGGTCGGTCGGTTCGTAGAGCGCGGCGGCGATCGCCTCCCGGCCGACCCGCTGCAGCTCCGGGCTCAGCGTGGTGTGGACCTGGAGGCCGCCGCGCCGCACCGTCTCCGCCCCGTAGTGGGCGATCAGGAGGTGTTCGACGTAGTCGAAGAAGTAGGGCTCGCGGTGGGCGAAGTAGCCGTGGGACGGGCTCAGTCCCAGGCCGCGCCTTTCGAGCTTCCGCGCCCGCGCCGGCGCCAGGTAGCCGAGCTTCCCCATCTTCTGCAGCACCTCGTTGCGGCGCGCCTTCGCCGCCCGCGGATCGAGCAGCGGGTTGTATTCGGAGGGCGCCTGGGGAAGGCCGGCGAGCAGCGCCAGCTGCGCGGTGTCCAGCTTCCAGACCGGCTTCGAGAAGTAGATCCGCGCCGCCGCCCCGACCCCGACCGCGGTCGACCCTTCGACCGTCCCGTAGGTCGCGGTGTTCAGATACTGCCCGAGGATCTGGCGCTTCGAGTGGTGTTCGGAGTACTCCAGGGCCAGCTTCGCTTCTTCGATCTTCCGTTCGAGCGTCTTCTTCGGGTGCTCGATGCAGAGGTTGCGGACCAGCTGCTGGGTGATCGTCGAGCCGCCCTCGACCGCTTCGCCCGCTTCCAGGTCGGCGACCCCGGCGCGCAGGATGCCGAGCGTGTCGAGCCCGCCGTGCTGGTAGAAGCGCTGGTCCTCGATCGCGACGGTGGCGAGCTCGAGCTTGCGCGGGATCCTCGCCAGCTTCACCGGCGCGCTCGCTTCCGGCGAGACGATCGCCCCCAGCCGCTCGCCGTCCGCCGCGTAGATGACCGAGTTGCCGTGCTTCTCGGTGTGCTTGCAGCTGGCCAGGGAGGGCGCGTCGGCGGCGACGTCCAGCACCCAGGTGGTGACCCCGATCACGGCGATCACGATCAGCGCAAGGAAGACCCCGGCGACGATCGCCACCTTGGCCCCGATGCTCCCGCGGCGCCGCTGCCGACGCCGACCCCGCTGCGTCATCCCCCAGAGCCTACGGAGCCGCGCCGCCCCACGTGGCGTTCGCACTTCTGCCCGCTATGCGGGCAGAAGTGCGAACGCACCGGGTCGGGGCTCGGGGGTGGGCCGGGGTCAGGGCTTGGATTCCGCTCCGGAGTGGTTGTGGACGATCCCTTCGACCAGGAGCTGGTTGGGGATCACGACCGCGGTGCCGTCGCCGGGGTCGACGTAGGTGTAGGAGAGCGTGATGTCGGTGACCCGGCCCTCGCGCTCTTCGAAGGTGATCCGGTCGCCGATCCGGATCGGCTGGGTGATCGCGATCAGCACCCCGGCGATCACGTTGGCGATCGTGTTCTGAGCGGCGAAGCCGATGATCAGCCCGAGCACCGCGGTGGAGGCGAAGATCCCGGCGGCGAGCTTGCCCAACGAGGTGAACTGGGCGAGCACGATCGCGGCGATCACGAGGAAGGCGGCGAGCAGCAGCAGGCGGCGCAGGATCGTCAGCCGGGTCCGCGTTCCGCGGGAGACCTGTGAGACTGCCGGCGACATGGAGGCCAACCTAGCCGGCAGCGGCGGCGTCGCCAAATCGCAGCGCTCCTTCCCCTACTCGAACTGGGGACCGTGGGCGGCGGTGCTCGGCGTGCTGGCGGCGCTCGGGGTGGGGATCTTCCTCGCCGTCCCGGCACTGCTGATCGGCGCTCAGGAAGGGAAGATCGAAGCGCGCTTCCCGCCCGGCTTCACCACCTCCGCCGGCTTCGACAAGGGCGACGCGACGGCGATCGCGGTCGACCCCGCCACCAACTTCCTCTACGCCGACCACGAAGACGAAGTGCGGGTCTTCGGCGCGCGCGGGGGAGAACTGCCGCGGGCGAGGATCGGTGGGCTGGAAGACAGCCACGGCCTGGCGGTCGACCCGCGCCTCGGCCTCCTGCTCGTCTCCGAGCTCGGCCCGGGACGGATCACCGCGCTCGCCGCCGGCCGCGCCGGGGCGGCGCCGGGAGCAGGCGCCGCGCCCCAGCTCGCGCCGATCGACGCCTCCCGCCTGCCGGCGAACCTGGCCGGCTTCGCGCCCGAACGCCTCGCGGTCGCCCCGGGCGCGGCGGGCGGCCTCTACGCGATCGACACCGGCGACGGCGCGGTCCTCCGCTTCGACGCCAAGGGCGCGTACCGGGGCCGGCTGGAACCGCCGGGAAGCCCGGCGCCCGCCAGCTTCGACTTCGGCTCCGGCGACAACGACATCGCCGTCGATTCCCACCGCGGCGCGGGCTTCGGCGACGTCTTCGTCCTCTCCGGCAAGGGCGACGGGACCGTCTGGGCGTTCTCGCCGAGCGGCCGCTTCCTCTGGGAGATGACCCCGGAATCCGGCGACGAATTCGCCGCGCTCACGGTCGACTCGGCGGGCGACCTCTGGATCGCCGAACCGGGCGGCGACGTCTACGAATACGCGGCCTCGGCGGGCGCCCGCCGCGCGCCCGAGCGGACCGGCCGCAAGATCGCCGCCGGCGACGAAGTCTCGGCGATCGAATTCTCCGGCGGCCACCTCTTCGTCGCCCGCGAACTCGACGACACGCTCGACACGCTGGGCAACGTCATCTCCCAGATCGGCACCGCGCTCGGCTTCCTGCTGGTGCCGATGGCGCTCGCCGCGATGCGCGGCGCCAGGGGGCCGCGGGAGATCTTCGCCCGCCTCGGCGTCCAGGCCTTCCGGCCCTCGGCGCTCAAGTGGATGGGGCTGACCGTCGTCCTCTACCTCGCCTTCAACGTCTTCTACTCGGCGGTGATCACCGAACCGCACCAGCAGGACATCGCCAAGGGCTTCGGCGCGATCCCGGTCCAGATCATCCTGATCGTGATCGCGGCGCCGGTGACCGAGGAGGTCTGCTTCCGCGGCATGCTCTTCGGCGGCCTGCGGGAGAAGCTGCCGCGGCTCGTCGCGGCGCTGCTCTGCGGGCTGATCTTCGGCGCCCTGCACGCGATCACCGGGATCAGCGCGGTGCCGCCGCTGATCGTCTTCGGCTTCCTGCTGGCGCTGCTCTACGAGCGGACCGGCTCGATCCTGCCGGGGATGCTGCTGCACATGCTCAACAACATCGTCGCCCTCGCGAGCCAGTAAGGCCGCGTTTGCGAGTACGATGCCGCGCGTGATCCGTCGCCTCGCCCTCGCCGTCGGAGCCGCCGTGCTCCTGGCGGTGCCCGCCACCGCCGTGGCCGCGCCCAAGGAAGCGAAGCCGGCGCCGCCGCCGGCAGTGACCCCGGCCAAGGTGGAAGTGCCGAAGGCGACGGTGAAGATCGACGTCGGCGGCCTGCATGCCGGCAAGGCGACGATCCTCGACACGGTGCCGGTCACCGGCACGGTCGCGCCCTACGTCGAAGGCCAGCACGTCGAAGTCACCTTCTACCTGAACGGCAGGCAGCTGCTGAGCCGCCAGGTCCAGATCCAGCCGGGGCCGAACCAGACCGGCACCTTCGAATCGAGCGTGGTGGTGAAGGAAAGCGGCAAGTACGCGGTCTCGGCCAAGCACGTGGCGACGCCGAACCTGGGCGCCGACTCGACCGTGCGCAAGAGCTGGACGGTCAGCTTCCCGAAGCTGAACCGGGGCGAATGCTCGGACGTCGTCGCCGCCTTCAAGTCCCACCTGGCGAAGATGGGCTACGTCAGCGGCGGCGGCAGGTGCTTCACCGCGCGGCTCGGGCGCGAGGTGCTCGCCTACCGCAAGGTCAACGACATGGACCGGACGAAAAAGGCCGGGCCGGGGCTGCTCAAGTCGGTCTTCGCCGACCAGGGCGGCTACCACGTCAAGTACCCGGACGCCGGTGAACACGCCGAGGTGCCGCTCGCCAAGCAGGTGCTGGTCCTGATCAAGGGCGGCAAGCCGTTCGCGATCTACCCGGTCTCCACCGGCAAGCCCTCGACCCCGACGATCACCGGCCACTACGAGTTCTACCGCCAGGAACCGGGCTACAACTCGGAGGGCATGTACTACTCCTTCTACTGGCACAACGGGTACGCCGTCCACGGCTACCACGAAGTCCCCACCTATGCTGCCAGCCACGGCTGCGTGCGGACCTTCATCGCCGACCAGCCGCGGATCTACGAAGAGCTTCACTACGGCGAGTCGATCTACGTCTTCTGACGGTGTGTGACTCCGCGCATCTCGGCGTCCTCGGTCGCTTGCGTGCAGAGCACACGGCGCTCCCTGCGTCCTCGAACCGCTTGGTCCCGCATCGTCAGCGAGGCGCCGATGCCTGATCTGGACGCCGCCAAGGCCACGCTCGTCGCCGAGTTGCGCGAGCACTCGCTGGTGATCGGGGAAGTGACCTTGGCCAGCGGGGCGGTCGCCCAGTACTACGTCGACGCGCGGCGGACGCTGATGCGGCCGGGCGGGTTCCGGGCGGCGGGCGAGCTGATCGCGGCGGCCGCGCACGAGGTCGGCGCGACGGCGGTCGGCGGCCCGGCGACGGCGGCGATCCCGCCGTCCTGCGCGGCGCTGGCGGTGCCGGCCGGGGACGACCTGGTCGCCTTCTTCGTCCGCGGCGAGAAGAAGCGGCACGGGCTGCAGCGCTGGGTCGAGGGGCCGGTCGAGGCGGGGGTGCGATGCCTGGTCGTCGAGGACACCGTGACCACCGGCGGCTCGACTGCGGAGGCGATCGAACGCTGCCGCGAGGAGGGGCTCGAGATCGCCGGCGTCGTCGCCGTGGTCGACCGCCTGGCGGGCGGCGCGGAGCGGATCGAAGCCGCCGCCGAGGCTCCTTACCGGGTCCTCTGCACGATCGACGAGATCTACCCCGAGCGGCCCGACCGCGACTAGGAGCCCCGCGCCGTGCCCGCCGAGCCTGATGCCGTCGAGATCCGGGTCGTCGCCTGCCTGGTCGAGAAGCAGCGGACGACCCCGGACGTCTACCCGCTCTCGCTGAACTCGCTTCGGCTCGCCTGCAACCAGTCGACCAACCGGGACCCAGTGGTCGACTACGACGAGGCGACGGTCTCCGACGCCCTGCGCCGCACCGCGCTGCGCGGCTGGACGCGCCTCACCAGCGGGGCGGGCTCGCGGGCGCGCAAGTACCGCCACCTGCTCGACGACGCGCTGGGCGTCGACTCGGGCGAGCTGGCCGTGCTCGCGGTGCTGATGTTGCGCGGCGCCCAGACGCCCGGCGAGCTGAAAGGCCGGACCGAGCGGCTCGAGGGCTTCGCCGACCTGAGCGCCGTGAACGAGGTGCTGGCGCGGCTGATCGAGCGCGGCTTCGTGATCCGCCACCCCCGCCGCCCGGGCCAGAAGGAGGACCGCTACGAGCAGGTGCTGGGCGGCGCCGACGGCCAAACCTCCGCCGACGAGCCACCCGAGGCGCGGTCGACCTCCGTAAACCAGAGCGCAGCGCGGTCGACCTCCGTATCGGATGACTTAACTCAGGTCGACCGCCCGGCCGGGGAGTTAACCCAGGTCGACCGCGGTGGGGGGGAGGAGTTCGTCAGCGTCGCTGATCTGCCGTCGCCGTCCCAGGCCGAGGGCGAAATTGCCCGGCTCGATCGGCTCGAAGCGGACCTGCTCGAGCTCAAAGGCGAGATCGCGCGCCTGCGCGAGGCGCTCGGCGACTAGCGCCGCGCCGCGGCTCGTCGGGCGCCCGCTACTTGCGCCGCGCGGCGGGTGATTCGAGGGGCAGGCCGGCCGTCCGCTGGCCGCCGGGGATCGCGGCGATCAGCAGGGTTCGCAGCTTGCCTCGTTCCTGCAGGATCTTGCGGCCGCCGGCCGAGAGCGGCAGGACGAAGCGGTGCCAGCTCGCCCCGTTCAGGTGGAAGGTGCGCTGGGCGAGCGAGCGGGTCACGGCGTGGATCCGCGGCGGCTTGCGGCGCCTCGGGGTCGCCACCTTGTAGGTGGTGCGGAGGCCGAGGTGGCCGGGGCATTCCAGCCCGACCGGGAATTCGCAGGACACGTTGACGGCGATCCCGGCGCGGGTCGCGCGCAGGCCGGAGAGGGTGAGCGCGACCGGGATCGTCGTCGTCCGGCAGCCGAGCAGGCGGTTGCCGCCGAGCGCCACGTTCAGCGCGTAGACGCAGATCGGCTCGGGGCCGGACTTGATCGTGACGAAGCGGGTGTCGAAGCCGTGGTTGGGCCCGGCGAGCTTGTGGGAGAGGGCGACGTCGCTGCGGGTGAGGTTCGCGATCGGGCCCAGCGCGTAGGTTTCGACGCCTTTCTGCCCTTCGCGGCCGCCGACCACGACGTTGATCGAGAGCGGTTCGGTCGGCGCGTCGGGGTCGAGCGCCCAGCCTTTCACCCGCACCGTGCCCTTGGCCGGGGCGCCGGTCAGTTCGAGCGAGCCGATCGGGTCCGATTCGCCGACCGGCGGCGTGCCGACCCCGACCGTCGCCCCGTCGACGTAGTCGCTGTCGATGTTGATCGTCACCCCGCCGTAGGTTTCGTTGTGGCCGCCCATGTACTGGTGGATGCGCTGATGGTTGGCCCAGGCGGTCGCCGGCACCACCGGGTCGGTGGTGTTCTGGGCGTTGTTCCAGTTGGCGATCCAAAGGTCGTCGGGAAGGCTGTAGGTGGTGCCGACCTGGCGGGCGAGGTCGGCGATCCCGGAGCCGCTCGAGGAGTAGACGCCGGACTGGTAGCCGAGTTCGTGGAGCTTGTCGGTCCACGCTTCAAGGAAGGTGAGGACCGCCTTGGTGGCAGCGGCGGTCGGCGAGTAGGACTCCATGTCGAAGTAGATCGGGCTGCCCGTGCCGATCCCGATCGCGGTCGCCTCCGCCGCCGCGTCTTCGGCCGCCGCCGCGCCCTGGCTGCCCGCCGCGACAGTGGTCAGCTTGGCGCAGCTGCCGCAGCTGGAGGTCGGCGCCTGGAGGCCGACGTAGGTGGGGATGAGGTGCCAGCCCGCGGTGGTCTGGGCGCTGACCCAGCTGGCGCTGAGGTTCGGCTGCGAGCAGGCGCTGTTTTCGCCGCCGATGTAGATGCCGACGCCGCGGAACGGCGATTCGGCCCAGGCCGCCATCGCCTTGCTGGAGGGAGCGCTGCAGGTGTCGAAGCCGAGCCCGGTGAAGACCGAGCCGCTGACCGAGGCGGCGGCGGGGGCCTTGGCGGCATGGGCGGCACGGGGCCGGACGAGGGAGAGGGCGCCGCCCGCCCGCCCCGCGGCGGCGCCAGCGCGCCCCGCCGCGCCGCGCACCCGCCCCGTCGCGCCGCCCGCCCGCCCCGCTGCGCCGCCCGCCCGCGCCGCCGCCGCGCCCGCCGGCCCGCCCGCGCCGCCGCCGCGCCGCTGCCCATGGCGGTCGACGACGATCGCGCGACGCTTGCCGAGGATCGCCTCGGCCGGGCACCGCTGTTCGGTCGAGGGCCCGCCGAGGTAGACGACCCGACGGTCGAGTCGCACGCAGGTCCGCGAGTTCGCGCCGACGCGGACCACGCGGTAGCCCTGCGGCACGTGCACCGCGCGCCCTTCGAAGTGGACGCTGCGCCCGCCCGCCGCCCCGGCCCGCGCGGGGCCGACCGCCGCCGCGAGCGCGGCGAGGAGCATGAAGGCGCCGACGAGGAGATGGGCGCGCAGGCGTTTGCCGGGTCCGGAGATCACAGGCTTCAGCCATTAAACGGGTCTCGGCCGCCGAAGTTGCTCCCTTCCGGTGACCGGCAAGCTCGATTGCCGAAGCTCGCCGCCGGATACCCTCCCGTCCATGACGACGACGCCGAACGACTTCAACGCCGGGGTGATCGAGGAGTTCCGCGCCAACGGCGGCTCCGCCGGGGGCATCTTCGAGGGCAAGCCGATGCTGCTCCTGCACAACGTCGGCGCCCGATCGGGCAAGGAGTTCGTCACCCCGCTCCTCTACCTGAAGGACGGCGAGGGCTGGGCCATCTTCGCCTCCAAAGGCGGGGCGCCGAACAACCCGGGCTGGTACCACAACCTGAAGGCGCAGCCGGCCGTCTCGATCGAGATCGGCAGCGAGACGGTCGAGGTCACCGCCGAGGAGGCCACCGGGGACGAGCGCGACCGCCTCTACGCGATCCAGGAAGAGCAGCAGCCGCAGTTCTCCGAATACGCGCAGAAGACCGACCGGAAGATCCCGGTCGTCGTCCTCAAGCCGCGCTGAGCGGCGCCCGGCGTCGCCTCAGCGATCGGCGCCGCGCAGATCGCCGATCCCGAGCGAGCCGTCGCCGGCGGCGGGCTCGGCGGCCGCCGCCCCGGCCGCCGCCCCGTCCCCTTCGTCGTCCCCTTCGACCGCCGGGTCGTCGAGGAAATCCGCGCTCGGCACGAAGAAGAGGTTGCCGGTGTGGGCGGTGGAGAAGTCGAGGATGCGGTCGTGGGTGGCGTCGCCCAGGCCGAGGAACATGTTCTCCAGCATCCGTTCGGTGACCGCGGGGGTGCGCGCGTAGGCGATGTAGAAGGTGCCGAACTCGTCGGTGCCGATCCGGCCGAAGGGCATGTTGTAGCGCATGATCTGCAGCTGCTCGCCGTCTTCGTCTTCGATCACGTTCAAGGTCAGATGCGAGTCGGGCGCCTTGTCCTCGTCGGCGAACTCGACGTCGTCGAGTTTGGTGCGGCCGAACGCCGCCTCCTGCTGCTCGACCGTGAGCGCGTTCCAGGCCTCGAGGTCGTGGCTGTACTTCTGCACGATCAGGTAGCTGCCGCCGGCGAAGGCCGGGTCCTCGTCCTCGATCAGCACCGCCGCGCTCGCCTCGACGCCCTCCGGGTTCTCGGTCCCGTCGACGAAGCCGAGCAGGTCGCGCTCGTCGAACGATTTGAAGCCGTGCACCTCGTCGATGATCCGCAGGTGCGGCCCCAGCCGGTCGCCGAGCAGCTGCGCCAGCCCGAAGCACATGTCGAGCCGGTCGGCGCGGATGTGGAAGAAGAGGTCGCCGGGCGTGGCGGGCGCCGTGTGCCGCTCGCCCCGCAGTTCCCGGAACGGGTGCAGTCCGGCCGGCCGCGGCTCCCCGAACAGCCGGTCCCACAGCTCCGACCCGATCCCGACGATGCAGCTCAGCCGCGCTTCCGGCGCGCGGAAGCCCACCGACCGCCGCAGCCCGCCGAGGTCCGGCAGCAGCTCCTTCACCACCTCCTCGCCGCCCGGATCGACGCAGACGGTGAGGAAGATCGCCGACTCCGTGATCGGCGTGAGGATGTCCTGTGGGCGAGCGTCGGTCACTTGGGATCCGGGCGCCGGTGCGGGCGCGCTCCGATGCGGGAAAGCCTACGCGCTGGAGCAGGCGTGGATGGCCGCCCTGGCGGATTCCCGCCTCCCGCGGCGCCTACTTCGCCGCCCGCTTGCCGGAGGAGACCTTGACGCTCACCGTGCGCCTGGTCACGACCTTGCGGCCGCCGACCTTCTCGGTCACGGCAAGGGACGCTTCGGCCTGGCGCTTGCCGGCCAGATAGCGGCGCCCGGCGCCGGAGAGCTTCAGCGCGAGTTTCCGCGTGCCCTTCTTCGCGATCTTGAACTTGCCGCGGCCCAGCTTGACGCGCTTCGCCTTGTGGCCCCGCGGGCCGCTCGACTTGGCCGGGGCCGGGGCCGTCGCGAGCACCTGCAGCGTGCAAGGGACCGTCGCGCAGCTGACGCCCACCGTGAGCGTCCGGCCGTCGCTGGTGGCCGCGGCGGCGATCGTCACCGCCGCGGCTCCCGCCTTCTTGCCCTTGCGCGGGCCGGCGGGCGTCGGCGCCGGGCTCGGGGTCGGCGGGACGGCGTCGGCGGCGACGAACGGCTGGACGAAGACCGAGCCGTTCGCGGTCCACGCCGCCCAACCCTGGCCGGCCGCGTCGACCGCGCTGATCAGGCCGGCGACGGCGCCCAGCGGATCCGCCGCGAGCGTGCCGGGCCCGGTCCAGGTGGCGCCGCCGTCGGAGCTGTGGGAGAGGCTCACCGGTCCGCCGATGCCGCCGCTGAGGTAGGTCGCGTAGACGCCCCCGGTGCCGTCCTGGGACACGGTCGGCTGCTGCTCGCCGGTGCTCGAGACGACGGTCGGGACGGTGTCGAACGCCTGGGTCGCCCCGTCGAAGCGGTGGTACTGGGTCTGCCCGGTCGCCTGGTTGTCCTCGAGGACGCCGAAGCCGCTGGGCCCGACGCCCGCGGCGAGGTAGTCGACGTCGCAGTCGGCCAGGGTGACGGGGACCCGCCACGCCGTCTGCGGCTTGCCCGGATCGACGTTGTAGTCGTTGGACGTGCTCTGCAGCCCGGTGCCGTAGACGAACGCCATGCCGAACGGCGAGACGCCGGTGCAGGCGAGGTTGCCGCCGCTGAAGTTGGTGCGGAAGACGCCGAGCACGGCGTTGCCGTCGGCGACGAAATTGCCGGGCGCGTTCGAGACCTGGTCGGCGTCGGAGGCGGGGGCGAGCGTGGCGTAGCCGTCCGCGCAGTTGGTCGGCAGGGTGGCGCGCCCGCAGAGGGTGGGCGCGGTCAACGAGAAGGCGTGGAACGACGGCGCCTCGGCGGCGGTGTCGAAGCCGAAGCCGAGCGACCTTCCCCCCGGCAGCGCCACCGCGTTCAGCGGCACGGTGTCCGTCGACGGGTTGCCCGAGGCGACCGCTTGGCCGCCGTTCACCGCGGTGAACGTCTGGCCGCCGTCCGCCGACTGCCACTCCTGGACGCTCTCGTATTCCGTCTTGCTGCCGACGTCCACGTCGGCGAGGATCACGAGCGTCGAGCCCTCGACCAGAACCTGGGTGCCGTAGACGTAGGTGAACCCGGCGCTTCCCCCCGCAGGCGTCAGAGCCCCACCGCCGGCGCACCCGCTGCCGCCGGTCCGCAGCACGCACCAGCGGACGACGTCGGAGCCGGGGGTGCTCTTGTCGGCCCAGGCGGCGATCGCGCTCCCGTCGCCGCCGACGGCGACCGACAGGTATTCGGGGTGCGTGCCGGTGGCGATCGCGAGCGGCGACCCGGTCGCGGCCGAGGCGGCCGGCGACCCGCAGAGCATGAGGACGAATACGACGGTGACCAGCCCGCCCAGCGGTCTCTTTCCCACGTGATCTCCCCGGTGTCCAGAGCTAGCGATCATCCACGTCTTCAAATCGGCTCCGAGCATAGACGCGGACCGCGGGCGCGCGGGTGCCCGCCCTCCGTTCGTAGCAATTACGAGGCCCGCCGGATCTCCTTCGGCGTATCTCGGTGGCTCCGGCGCCGCCCAGGCGCGAGCCTCGGTGGGGCGGATGACGGAGGGCGGATCGAGTCATAGTCGGGCGGAGATGGCGGCGCGGGCGCGCGAGCGCCGGCGGATCGTCGCCGGGCTGCTCGCCGCGCTCGAGGACCGGGATCCGGCGGCGCTGCGGGAGTGCGACGTGATCGTCGCCGCCGACCTCCCGCCAGGCACCTTCGAGGCGCACTTCGACGATCTCGACGCCTGCTTCGACTTCGCCTGCGAAGCCGCCCTCGACACGCTTCTCGGCCCGGTGGTGGCGAGCTGGTCGGTGCCCCGTCCGCCCGCGCGGCGGCTCGGCGACGCTCTCGCCGCCTTGCTCGGCTCGCTCGCCGCCCGCCCCCGCCTCGCCGAGCTCTGCCTGCTCCACTCGCCCCTGCGCCAGCCCGACCGGCGCACCTACCGGCGGCTGGTCGGCGCGGTGGCCGAGCTCCTCCTCGACGTCCGGGCGCAGCCCGGCACGGCGGGCGCGGGGCCCGGGGAGAAGGCTCTCGCCCGGGGGCTCGTCGGCTTCATCGGCGCCCACCTCGCCGACCGTCGCACCGACGGCCTCGAGCGGCTGCAGCCGCGGCTCCTCGCGCTGCTCGTCCCGATCCTCGAGCTCGACGAGTCGCACCCGCTCGATCCGTTCGACAGTCGTTTCGAAGTCGACACGAATTGATGCACAATAATTCCTTTGCAAAAGCTCCGGCCGAGGTTATGATCTACGCCCACCAAGGAGGTAGAGCATGCGAGTCGGGGATCTCGCGGCTCGCGCGAAACCTCGCGCGTGGGAGGCGCTTCTCTCGTCCACGGGCGGACTCGACCGGTCCGGCGGGTGTCTATGGCCACGGTCCTGAGCCCGGTCGAGCGCTTCCGCGACGAGGCGGTGGCGGCGGAGTTCGCCCGCCTGGTCGACGCGCTCGAGGACCGACTCGACCGCCTCGCCGCCGAGGGCCTGGAGGCGATGCGCGGCCGGGTGCCGCGGTGGGTCTCGGAGACCGGCGAGGTCTGGCGCCAGCTCGGCGATTGCATCCGCGGCACCCTGCGCACCGAGTGGGCGGCCTTCCGTGACGGCTTCCTGCCCGGTCGCCTGCCCGACGTCGACGCGACCCTGATCGTGATGGCGGCCCGGGTGGGTGACCTCTCCTCGCTCCTCGCCGGCTACCGCTTCGCCCAGATGGCGCTCTGGGGCTCGTGGTTCGAGTTGATCGAGGCATCCGCCGGCGATGAGGACACGAAACGCGAACTGCTCCGTCACGGATCGCAGTACTTCTTCCAGTACGCCGACCTCGTCAACCGCTACATGGCCGAGGGGTACCAGCGCAGCGTCGAGCGCGCCGCCGCCCAGGGGGAGCACCACCGCTTCCAGGCCCTGAAGACGCTTCTGGAGGCCGACCCGCTGTCGGGGTCAGACCTCGATCTCGACCTGAACAACCACCACCTCGGCTGCGTCGCCTGGGGGGAGGGGGCCGACCAGGCTGTCCGCCGGTTGGCCTCTCTGCTCGGTCGTCCGGCCCAGCTCACCCTGCGGCTCCACGACAACTGGTGGGGCTGGATCAGCGGCTCCCGCCCGCTCGACGGCGACCAGCGGGAGACGCTGCGCGGCTTCGATCCCGGCCCCGGGATCAGGCTCGCCTTCGGCCTCGAGGGCTTCGGCGAGTCGGGCTTCCGCGCGACCAACCACCAGGCGCTGCGGGCGCAGTGGGTGGCGCCGCCGGGGCCGGCCGTGATCCACTACGAGGACGTCGCGGTGGAGACGCTGGCGACCGAGGCCGAGAGCGACGCCCGCGCCTTCGTCGCCCACGAGCTGCGCGGCATCGACGATCCCTCCGCCGCCTCGGCGCGCCTGCGCGACACCCTCGCCGCCTACTTCGCCGCCGAGCTGAACGCGGCCTCGGCCGCCGCCGCGCTCGGCGTCCACCACCAGACCGTCACCAATCGCCTGCGGGTGGTCGAGGAACGGATCGGCCGACCGCTCGGCTCCCGTCACCTGGAGCTCGCCGTCGCCCTGCGCCTGCGCGCGACGCTCTCCGGCGGAGAGCTCTGACGCCTCCCGTCGCGCCCGGCCCCGGGCCGGCTTTCTCGCCGCCGATTCGCAGACCTTACGAATCTCGGGCCGAGACCTTCGGCACATATGCGTGGATATGACACCGATCGGTGTCCATATTCGGGGTGATGGATGCCGGACGGCAGGGGCCTCCGCTGGACTCGCTCCAGCCGGAGCTGACCAGTGACTTCGCGCGTCTGGCTCGCGCGCTGGGGGCGCGCCTCGACGAGCTGAGCGCGACCACGGTCGAGCGCCTGCAGGGTGAGCTGCCCGCCTGGGTGCTCGAGGAGGCGGTCGGCGAGCAGGTGCTCGCGACGTTCGTGCGGGAAAGCCTCGCCGCCCAGCTGCGCAGCCTCAGCCTGCGCTTCCTGCCCGGCGAGTGCCCGCCGATCGACGCCCACGCGGCGCGGGCCGCGGCGCGGCTCGGCGATCTGCGGATGCTCCTCGGCGGCTACCGGATCGCCCACATGGTGCTCTGGGAAGGATGGCTCGCCCAGGTGAGGGAGTCCGACGTCGGCGAGGAGACCCGCTACGAGCTGCTGCGCCTCGGGTCGCGGTTCTTCTTCCGCTACGCCGCGGTGCTGGGCGACCACGTCTCGGCCGGCTACCAGGCCGAGCTCGAACGCTCACTGCGCAGCGGCGAGCAGCGCCGGTTCGAGGCGGTCAAGGCGGTGCTGGAAGGCGCGGCGACGGCGGGCGAGGGCCTCGACGTGAACCTCGAGCAGCACCACCTGGGCCTGGTGGCCTGGGGCGCCGACGGCCAGGAGGCGGCCCGCGAGCTGGCCGCGGCGCTCGGCCGCCGGCTTCTCTCGGTGAGTCCCTTCGGGCACGTCTGGTGGGGCTGGCTGAGCGGCAGCCAGTCGCTCGGGCTGGTCGTCGAGGACGCCGTGTCGAGCCTGCCTCCACCACCCGAGGGCGGGCTGGCGGTCGGCCTGGAGGCGTTCGGCGAGGAGGGCTTCCGCGTCACCCACCGGCAAGCGCAGCGGGCGCGCCGGGTCGCCTCGCGGCTCGGTCGCTCCGTCGTCGCCTACGCCGACGTCGTGGTCGAGGCGCTGCTCGGCGACGACGAAGCCGAGGCCCGCGCTTTCGTCGTCCACGAGCTGCGCGGGATCGCCGACGACTCGGCCACCTCGCGCCGCATCCGCGAGACGATCGCCGCCTACTTCGCCGCCGAGCACAACGCCGCGTCCGCCGCGGCGGCCCTGGGCATACACCAGCAGACAGTCGCCAACCGTCTGCGGGCCGCCGAGGAGCGCCTCGGGCACCCGGTCTCCTCGCGCCGGGTCGAGCTCGAAGCGGCGCTGCGCCTGCGGGCCGGCCTCGATCTCTGACCGCGGCCGGCCTCCCTCCGCCGCCGTTCGTGACACCGATCGGCGTAGCGTTTTCGAAGAACCTACGAAGCCTGGCGCGGAGTTCTCGCATTAGTTCCGTGGCGGCGGCGCCCGGCGGCCGTCAGGCTCGCTGTGCCCCTGAAGAAGGGGGTGGGACGGGCCGCTCGGCCCGGCCAGGGTGCCCGCGATCGGCGGGCAGGGAACAGTGGACAAGGGGCTTCCGAGGAGGCGGACGAGCGATCGTCCCTTCGCCCGGTGCCTTGAAGGGGGAGACACGTGAGGGCTCACAAAGCATTCGCCGCCGGGATCCGGGCGCGCCGGCTCGACCGACGCGGAGACCGCTTCGCGAACGGCATCGCCGGCCGAGGAGGAGAGTCGACGAAGGCCCGGCCGCGGGCGGCGTCGATGTCAACCGTGCGGTTCGGCCTGTCCGGAGCGTGCCTTCTGGCCGCGTTCTTCCTCGTCGCCCTCTTCGGCGCCTCCGCGGCGCAGGGCGCCAACAGCTTCACCCCCGCGGGGGAAATCGGCAGCGGTGAACTGGCCGGACCGGCGCGGATCGCGGTCGACCCGACGACCGGGAACGTCCTCGTGGTCGACGCCGCCGAACACCGGGTCGACGTGTACGGCTCCGGCCCTGGCGCGAGCCTCCTCACCACCTTCGGTGCGGCGGACCTCGCGTCCCCCTACGGGATCGCGATCGACCCCTCGAACGGCGACGTCTACGTCACCGACTCCGGCAACGAACGGATCCTCCGCTACACGACCGACGGTCAACCGACCCCGACCTACACCCTGGACGCCGGCTACACCGGACCGGCCGCCGGGACCGGCTCCGAAGAGGTCGGCTCCTTCGCCTCCGCGATCGCCGTCGACCCGACCGACGGCGACCTGCTCGTGGCCGACCGCGGCAACGAGCGCATCAGCCGCTTCGACACCACCGGCGCCTTCGTCTCCTCCTTCGACGGCTCCGACTCCGGCGCCGCCTTCACCCACCTCGAAGACCTGACGCTTTCCCCGGCGGGCAAGATCTTCGTCGCTGACGGGGAAGCGACGGCCGGCGGAGCCTCCCGCGTCCTTCGCTTCTCCAACGCCGGCGCCTTCGAGGCCACGCTGCGGCCATCGGAACCGTCCGGCGACGCCTACCTCGCCTACGACTCCAAGCACACCGAGCTGATCGTCGGCGACGGGCGGGAATGCACCTTCTGTGAAACCTCCATCCACGTGCTCGATCCGAGCAGCGGCAAAACCTATTTTGATCTGAACGTCTTCTCCGAAATGCTCACCGGAGTCGCCTCGGATCCAGGCTCGGGAAACCTCTACGCGGCCTCGTCTCACGGCTTCTTCAACATCTTCGGCCCCACGGTCCTGGTTCTCACGCCGCAGATGCACCCGGACCTCGTCCTGGACACGCCGGAGCCGATCACCCCGTTCACCGCCCACCTTTCGGGCACGGTCAATCCCAACGGCGTGGCCACCGAATACCACTTCGAGGTATCCAAAGACGGCGGCACGACCTGGCAGCAGTCGCCCGAACCAGCTGCGAGCGCCGGCGACGGCACGACGCCCGTCGCGGTCGAAACCGACTTCACGGTCGAACCCAATGCCCACTACCTCGCGACACTGGTGGCGAGCAACACCGATGGAGCGCAGGACTCGACGCCGAGCGCTTCGTTCGACACGGAAGCCACCGCGCCAGGGACGGAAACGCAAAAGGCGACCGAAATCACCGAACACAGTGCGGCCTTGAATGGCACGGTCAATCCCGTTGGGATGCCCGCGACGTACTACTTCGAATACGGACTGACGAGCGCATATGGCAGCAAAACCCCATCGAGTAGCGAAGGAGTGGCGGGCAGCGGCCGTGAAAGCCAATCGGTCGTCCGCCGGATCGACGGCCTGGCGCCCGGCACCACGTATCACTTCCGCCTGGTGGCGACGAACGCAAAAGGCTCGGCACCAGCGGCTGATCTGACGTTTACCACGGCTGGGGCGAACACGATTGCGAACCGCGTCTACGAGCAGGTATCGCAACCTGCCAAGAACGGCGCGGCAATCATTCCCGGTCTCGGCTATCAGGCCGCGGGAGACGGCAACGGGCTCGCATACTTCACGAAGTCAGGCAGCCAGGCGGCGCCGCTCGAGGCATATTCGGTCGCCTTACGGGGAGCAGACGACTGGGTCGGGAAGATCGATACCGACCCTCCCGTGAACGCGCCGGAAGAAGGCGGCATATATCAGATGTTCACCCTGGCGATCTCCGACGACTTCCATCACGCGCTGGTGGCCAGCAATCGAGCGTTGACCCCTGGTGCGTTGGAACGAGGAACGAACCTCTACCTGACCGATTTCGTGACCGGTACCAAGCGCCTGATTGCGGCTGTACCTGGCGAAGCAGGGTACATGACGTTCGTAACGTCGACCGACGCTGGAAAATTTCAGGGCGGTGCGCCTGATTTCAGCTGGCTGGTCTTTGCATCCCCGATTCCCCTGCTTCCGCAGGCGCCGGACAACGCCCTCTATCGTTGGACGGCCGCAGGTGGCCTCGAAGTGTTCTCGGTCCTGCCGGACGGGGACGCAAGCTCGGCCGTGTACGCCGCAAATCAGTATCACTATCAGGCGGTGTCCACCGATGGTTCGGACGTGTATTACACGGCCGAACTGGGATCCGAAGAAGGCGTCTTCTTACGAGTGTCGGGTGGCCCGCCGAAACCCATCTCGGTGTCTCGGATACCAGGTGATCCCAGTACGCCTCAACGAGCCACCTTGCTTGGTGCAACCAGGGATGGTCGGTACGCGTTCTTTACCTGCAACACTCCGTTGACGCCTGACGTACAGGAAGGAGTCAATCAGTATCAGGACAATTTGTATCGATACGACTTGGCTACCAATAGCCTGGAAAACCTAGGCGCCGACGCGGAAGTGCGAGCCCCGAGCGCGGAAGGGAGCAGCGCGACCATTGTCATGGGCAGCTTCGGAATCGGGGAAGATGGCAACACCATCTACTTCAACGGCCGAGCACGGGGGATGGTCTCAACGGCATTCATGGTGTGGCACAGCGGGGAAACGCACGTAATCGAGACCGAAAATCTGATCCCCGGTATGGAACGTGTGAGCCCGAACGGCCGCTACTTCGCATTCAATGCGGAAGACCGGGGCCTCAGCGGCCCGATACATCTCTACGACTCGGCAACCAACCAGGTGACTTGCGTCTCCTGCCTTCCCAACGGAGATCCGGCCAATGGCCGGATGCCGGAACAGGGTGAATTGTTCATCAGCAACCATCGGCCTAGGGTGGTCGCAGACGACGGGACCGTCTACTTCGATACGACTGCGCAACTTGTCCCCAGGGATGTCAACGGTACGTCGGATGTCTACTCGTATCGCGCCGGAGGCAGCACTTTGGTCAGCCCCGGCGACGCGCCTTTCGAAGCGGTCCTTGCTGATGTCTCCGAAGGTGGAAGGGACATCTTCTTCACCACGGAACAGAGCCTGGTCGGTCGGGATCGAGATCAGGCCGTCGATATCTACGACGCGCGCATAGACGGTGGCTTCGCCGCGCAAAATGCCCCCGGTGCCCAGGAATGTGTGCGGCAGTGCAAGGAACCACCAGGCGTCTTCAGCGGGGCGCCGCCGGCGGGCTCCGAAAGCCTCCGGGGACCCGGTGAGAAGAAGGCCGAGACCAAGAAGGTGACCTGCAAGAAGGGTCAGCGTAAGACCAAGAGCCATGGCAAGGCCAAGTGCGTCAAGAAGAAGGCTCACGGCGCACACAAGAAGGCAAGCAAGTCGAAGAAGCACAAATCAACCAAGAACAAGAAGCGGAGTGCACGATGAGCGTCATTCAGAAAATTGGTCGTGCCACGTTCGCTTTCGTCGTCTGCCTGGTCATATTTTCTGCGGCGGCGGTGTCGACGGCCTCGGCCCAGCTCCACTTCTCCGAAGTCGGTGTCATGTTCAGGCAGGGCGGTGAAGCGATCTCGAGGCAGGCCGGCGGCCATCCTGACTTCAGCTTCAACTTTCTCCTGGACAAGGCCGAAACGGCCGAAGTCCCGGTTGAGAGCGTGCGCAATCTCGATCTTGAACTGCCGCCGGGTATCGTCGCGAATGCGGCGGCACTTCCCACGTGCACGATGGATCAGCTGATCGGCGCATCCAATTTCTACAACGCCGTCTGCCCGACCGACAGTCAGGTGGGTCTGGTCGACTTGAGTATCTCGTTCGGCACGTTCGCGGGTAGGAATATCGTCGGACTGTTCAATATCAAGCACGGCCCGGAAGTGCCGGCATTGTTCGGATTTGACTATCTGGGGTACGTCGCGACGATCGTTCCTGAAGTACGTCCCTCCGACCATGGAGTGACGGCCGGCAGCAGCCATATCTCCCAAGCGGTGGCCTCCCTCGGGGCGAAGGTGACCCTTTGGGGATATCCGGCGAGTCCGGTGCATGACCGCGAACGTGCAGTGCCCGGTGGCGTTTTCGTGTTCCCGGGACTCCAAGAACCCCTTGCATCCACGGCTCCCAAAGTGCCGTTTTTCCGCAACCCGACGTCCTGCCCGCCCGAAGCCAGCTCGTTCACCGCCAAGGGTGATTCATGGGTGGCTCCGGAAATGTTCGATACGCGGACTTTTGATGCTGACGAAGAAGGCAACCCGATCAGGTGGGGGGGTTGTGAACTGCTTCCGTTCGCACCTCATGCAAAGTTGAGCGCCTCAAATCGCGCGGCGCACTCGCCGGCGGGCCTTGACGTGCAACTGGAAGTTCCGCAGAGCGAAGGTCCAGAAGGTCTGTCGACCTCCGACGTCAAGCAGGTATCGGTCACGCTCCCCGAGGGCATGGCGATCTCACCCTCCGTGGCGGCCGGCCAGTCCGGTTGCACCCTCGCGCAGGTCGGTCTCGCCGACAACGACGCACCCTCGTGCCCGGTGAGTTCGAAGATCGGCACGGTCGAAGTCGTGACGCCTCTGTTGAACGAAACCCTCCAGGGCGAATTCGTCCTGGCGGCGCAGAACGACAATCCGTTCCACTCCACCTACGCGACCTACATGCTGATCAAGGGTCCGGGTTTCTGGCTGAAGCTGCCGGGTGAACTGAACGTCGACCGCCGGACCGGGCAGATCCAGACGGTCTTCTCCGAACTCCCACAGCTGCCGTTCGAATCCGTCGACGTGCAGTTGGAAAGTGGACCCGGAGCCCCGCTGGCGTCGCCGGACACCTGTGGCACCTACTCGGCCAAGGCCGAATACACCCCGTGGGCGAGGCCGACCGAACCGGTCGTCCAGACCATCCCGATGACGTTCGACCAGAGCTGCTCGGGCGGCGGGTTCGCCCCCGGCCTCAAGGGCGGGACCGTCAACCCGAGCGCCGGCCGGCGCTCCCCCTTCGTCCTGACCGTCAGCCGCCAGGACGGTGAACAGAACCTCTCCCGGATCGACGTCACCCTGCCGAAGGGCCAGCTGGCGAGCCTGAAGGGCGTCGCCGAGTGCCCCGAGGCCCAGGCCGGGAGCGGGCAGTGCCCGGCCTCGAGCCAGATCGGCGTCGCCAAGGCGGCGGTCGGGGTCGGCACCGAACCCCTGCAGGTGCCCCAGCCGGGCAAGGCGCCCACGGCGCTCTTCCTCGGCGGCCCCTACAAGGGAGCGCCGCTCTCGTTGATCGCCCTGGTCCCGGCCCAGGCCGGTCCCTTCGACCTCGGCGACGTGGTCGTGCGCACGGCCCTGGAAGTCGACCCGACCACCGCGCAGGTGACGGCGAAGTCCGATCCGCTGCCCCAGATCATCGAAGGCGTGCCGCTGAGCTACCGCGAAATCAGGATCGAACTGACGCGGCCCGAATTCGCGGTCAACCCGACCAGCTGCGAACCGACGCAGATCACCAGCACCCTGACCTCGGTCGCCGGGGCCCAGGCGCATCCCTCGGTTCCCTACCAGGTGGGCAGCTGCGCCTCCCTCGGCTTCTCGCCGAAGCTCCAGCTCGCGATGAGCGGCTCGACGAAGAGAGCGGGCAACCCCGCCCTCTCGGCGACCCTGAAGGCACCCGCGGGCCAGGCCAACATCGCGAGCACCACGGTGATCCTGCCGAAGACGGTGTTCATCGACCAGCGCCACGTCGACAACCCCTGCACCAGGGTGCAGTTCGCGGCG
>DATJUK010000275.1:0-10208 GCA_035502495.1 Solirubrobacterales bacterium | reverse complement strand
GCCGACGGCCGGCCGCCGGCTAGGTCGCCGGTCTGCCTCGCATCTGGCCCATCACCCGCCGCGTCACCTTCCGCTTGCGCAGCATTTCGCGATGTTTCTTCACCTGCCGGCGCACGTCCTCGGCCAGCTTGTGGATGCTCTGGGCCATCTCCGGCGAGGCCTCGCGCGCGTGGAGCGTCGCGCCCTTCAGGCGCACCGTCGCCTCCGCCACCTGGCGATCGGCGATCGAGGGGTTGCGCTCCTCGTAGAGCACCACCTCCAGCGTGGCCAGGCCCGATACCTGCCTCCCCAGGCGGTTGAACCGCTTGTTCACCAACTCACGCAGGTCGTCCGTCATCTCGACGTTGCGTCCCCGCATCTCAATCCGCATGAGCTACCTCCTTGTGGGTATCGAGGGACGATCGTACGCCGCTCGCCAGTCGGCGGCAAGGGGGCGACCGCTACTCTTGGGCGATGCCCGCAATGGACCTGGTCACCAAGGCCCTGCGCGCGGGGGAGGGGCGCAAATTCAAGGCGTACCAGAAGCGCGCGGAGGCGATCAATCGATACGAGCCGGAGATGGAAGCCCTCTCCGAGGAGGAGATCCGCGGCGAGGCGGACGAGCTCCGACGGCGCGCCCGCGACGGCGCCTCGCTCGACGATCTGCTGCCCGAGGCGTTCGCGCTCTGCCGCGAGGCCTCCCGCCGCACCACCGGCCAGCGCCACTACGACGTCCAGCTGATCGGCGGCATGGTGCTCCACGACGGGGCGATCGCCGAGATGAAAACCGGCGAGGGCAAGACGCTCACCGCGACGCTGCCCGTCTTCCTCAACACCTTGAAAGGCGACAGCGTCCACGTCATCACCGTCAACGACTACCTCGCCCGCCGCGACTCGGAATGGCTGACGCCGATCTACGAGGCGCTCGGGGTCACCGTCGCCGCCCTCCAGGACTTCGACGAACCTGACGCGCGCCGGGTCAAATACGCCTGCGACGTCGTCTACGGGACCAACTCCGAGTTCGGCTTCGACTACCTGCGCGACAACATGGCGCAGTCGCTCGAGGGCTGCGTCCAGCGCGGCCACGACTTCGCGATCGTGGACGAGGTCGACAACATCCTCATCGACGAGGCGCGCACGCCGCTGATCATCTCCGGTCGCCCCGAAGAAGCGGCGCAGACCTACTACACGTTCGCCCGCCTGGCGAAACAGATGGTCGGCGTCCCGCACAAGGAGAAACTGAAAAGCCTCGGCGAGTCGAAGGACACCTCCGACGTCGACTACGACTACGAGTACGACGAGAAACACAAGACGGTGGCGCCGACCGAGCGCGGGGTGAAGAAAGCCGAGGAATTCCTCGACGTCGAGAACCTCTACCTGGGCGAACACGGCAACCTCGTCAACCACCTCGTCCAGGCGCTGAAGGCCGAGTCGCTCTACAAAAAAGACGACGACTACGCGGTGATCGACGGCGAGGTGATGATCATCGACGAGTTCACCGGCCGCATCCTCGAGGGGCGGCGCTGGTCGGAAGGCCTGCACCAGGCGGTCGAGGCGAAGGAAGGCGTGGCGATCCGCGAGGAGAACCAGACGCTCGCCACGATCACCCTGCAGAACTACTTCCGCCTCTACGACAAGCTCTCCGGGATGACCGGCACCGCCCTCACCGAGGCGACCGAGTTCATGAAAATCTACGAGATGCCGGTGGTCGAGATCCCGACCAACCAGCCGATGATCCGGCTCGACCAGAACGACCAGATCTTCAAGACCAAAGACGGCAAGTGGCAGGCGGTGATCGACGAAATCGTCAGCCGCCACCAGAAAGGCCAGCCGGTGCTGGTCGGGACCGTCTCGGTCGAGGTCTCGGAGATGATTTCCGCGGCGCTGAAACGCGACGGCATCCAGCACGCGGTGCTGAACGCGAAACCCGAGCACGCCGAACGAGAGGGTGAGCTGATCGCCCAGGCCGGCCGCAAGGACGCGGTGATGATCGCGACGAACATGGCGGGCCGCGGCGTCGACATCAAGCTCGGCGGCGACCCCGAACACCTGGCGATCGCCGACCTCAAACGGCAGGGCATCACCCACGGCGACGAGGGCTACGAGGAGGCGCTGGTCGAGCGGACCGCCGAGCTGAAGCCGCAGTGCGAGGACGAGGCGGAGGAGGTCCGCGACCTCGGCGGGCTCTTCATCTGCGGCACCGAGCGGCACGAGTCGCGCCGCATCGACAACCAGCTGCGCGGCCGCTCCGGCCGCCAGGGCGACCCCGGCGAGTCGCGCTTCTTCCTCTCCGCCGAAGACGACGTGATCCGGCTCTTCGCCGGCGACCGGATCTACAAAATCCTCGACCGCCTCGGCCCGGTGGACGACGAGGGGACCGAAGTGCCGCTCGAGGCGAAGATGCTGACGAAAACCGTCGAGAACGCGCAGAAGAAGGTCGAGGAACAGAACTTCCTGATCCGCAAACGCGTGCTCGAGTACGACGACGTGATGAACGAGCAGCGCCGCGTCGTCTACAAATACCGCCGCGAGATCCTCGAAGGCCGCGACATCTCCGAGAACGCGCGCGAAGAGCTCGAAGGCGTGATCGAGCGGCTGGTCGAGGAGTACACCGCCGGCGACATCCTCGAGGAGTGGGACCTCGCCGAGCTGGAGACGCAGCTGCGCCAGATCTGGCCGATCGGCGTCGACGTCGCCGCCCTGGCGCCGGAGGCGGTCGACCGCGACGCGCTCAAAGACGACCTCGACGAGGACGCGATGACGGCCTACGACGAGCGCGAAGACAAACTCGGCGAGGAGCTGATGCGCCACCTCGAGCGCTCGATCCTGCTGAACGTGATCGACAACCGCTGGCGTGAACACCTCTTCGACATGGACTACCTGCGCGAGGGCATCCACCTCCGCGGCTTCGCCCAGATCGACCCGCTGGTCGCCTACAAAAACGAGGGCTTCACGATGTTCGAAGACCTCATGCATTCGATCTGGGAGGAGTTCTCGAAACTCGTCTTCCACGCCGAGATCGAATTCACCGAAGCGCCGGAACAGTTCCAGGGCGGCGGCTACGAAGCGGGGACCGACCGGAGCGCGCTGGAGTACTCGGGCGGCACCGCCGAGTCGCAGCCGTCGGCGCTCGAAGGGGTCGCCGCGGGGGTCCAGACCGGTCCGATGCCTGCGGGCGGCGCCGAGATGGCGGCGCAGGCGGGCCCGAACGGCGGCAACGGCGGCGGCTCGGACATCGTCGAGACCGTGGTCAAGGACGAGCACGACAAAATCGGCCGCAACGACCCCTGCTGGTGCGGGTCCGGCAAGAAGTACAAGAAGTGCCACGGCTCTTGAGCTGAGCCGGTCCCGCCGTGGCCGCGTCCACGCCCAGAATCGATCCCGTCCGCGAGTTCATCCGCGCCTTCAACGAGCGCGATGTCGAGGCCTTCCTCGCCGTCCTCGATCCCGAGGTCGAACTGCACTCGATGAAGGGGCTGCTCAAGGGCGTCGAGGCCGCGCGGCTGTGGGCGACGCGCAAGCGGGGCGGGGTGCAGCAGACGATCGAGATGGAGGCGCTCTACGAGGACGGGACCGAGGGCGGCGGCGGTCGCGCGGTGGCGCTGATCACGCGGCGCTGGCACTGGGACGACGAGGAGGGGGAGCTGGCGGGCGAGGACGAGATGGCCTGGGCCTTCGAGCTGCGCGAGCGGCGGGTCCGCTCCTGGCGCCCGTTCGAGGACCGCGCCGAGGCCTTGCGGCTGGCCGGCTTCGCGCACGGGTAGTCTTCAGCCATGGCCGATGCCGCGCAGAAAGAGCCCGTAGCGCCGCGAATCGCCGCTGTCCGCGAGCAGCTGTCCCTGCTCTCGGACTACCTTTGACCCGGCCGGTCTAGAGCGGGAATCCGCCGCGCTCGAGGAGGAGATGGGGAAGCCCGGCTTCTGGGACGACCAGGACGCCGCCGCCCGCACCTCTGCCGCCCACTCCCGCGCCCAGCGCCGGCTGGAGACCTTCCGCGGGCTCGAGTCCGACGTCGGCGAACTCGCCGACCTGGCCGAGCTGGCCGAGGAGGACGCGGAGATCGAGGCCGAACTGGAGGGGCAGCTGGCGACGATCGAGTCGCGGCTGGCCGAGCTGGAAGAGGCGCGCCTCTTCAGCGGCGAGTACGACGCCGGCGACGCGGTGGTCACCGTCCACGCCGGGGCGGGCGGCACCGACTCTCAGGACTGGGCCGAGATCCTCCTGCGCATGTACCTGCGCTGGGCCGAACGGCGCGGCTTCGACGTCGAGATGGCGGAGGCCTCGCCGGGCGAGGAGGCGGGCCTCAAGTCGGCGACCTTCATCGCCCGCGGCGAGAACGCCTACGGCCTCTTCGCCGCCGAGCGCGGCGTCCACCGGCTGGTCCGGATCAGCCCCTTCGACTCCTCCGGGCGCCGCCACACGAGCTTCGCCCAGGTCGACGTCGGGCCGCTGGTCGAGGAGGGCGTCGAAGTCGACATCGACGACTCCGACCTGCGGATCGACACCTACCGGGCCTCCGGCGCCGGCGGCCAGCACGTCAACAAGACCGACTCCGCGGTGCGGATCACCCACATCCCCACCGGGGTGGTGGTCCAGTGCCAGAACGAGCGCTCGCAGACGCAGAACAAGGCGGTCGCGATGCAGCTCTTGAAATCGAAGCTGATCGAGCTGGAGGAGCGCAAACGGGCCGAGGAGCTGGCCAAGGCGCGCGGCGAGGTCAAAGAAGTCGCCTGGGGCTCGCAGATCCGCTCCTACGTCCTCCACCCGTACACGATGGTCAAGGACCACCGCACCGAGCACGAGGTCGGCGACGTGCAGCGGGTGCTCGACGGTGACCTCGACAGCTTCGTCCGCGACTACCTCGAGAAGACCGCCGCCTCGTCGGCGAGTTAGCGGCACAGGGACGATGGCGCCGCCGCTGCTCACCGTCGAACGGCCCGCGGCGGGCGATCCCGCGGGCCTCCTGGTCCTCCACCACGGCCGCGGCACCGACGAGACCGATCTGCTCGGGCTGGCCGACGCGGTCGACCCGGCGCGGCGGCTGCAGGTCGTCTCGGCGCGCGGGCCGCTGCAGGTGCCGGGCTGGCCGGGCTACCACTGGTACCTGGTGCCGCGGGTCGGCTATCCGGACCGGGCGAGCTTCGACGCCGCCCGCGGAGCGCTCGCCGAGCTCCACGACCGGCTCTGGGAGGAGACCGGGATCGGGCCCGGGCGGACCGTGCTCGGCGGCTTCTCGATGGGCGCGGCGATGAGCCACGCGATGGCCTGGAGCGAGGACCGGCCGGCCGTCGCCGGGGTGCTCGCCTTCAGCGGCTTCGTCCCCACCGTGCCGGGCTGGCGGCCCAGCCTCGAGGATCGCCAGGGGACCCGCGCCTTCATCGCCCACGGTGACGCCGACCCGGTGATCGAGGTCGGCTTCGGCCGTGCCGCCCGTGACCTGCTCGTCGCGGGTGGGATCGACGTCACCTACAGGGAGTCGAGCGTGGTCCACACGATCGACCCGGCGACGGTGCCGGTCGCCGCCGACTGGCTGGCGGCCACCGTTCCGGCCTAGCCGACCCGCTGGGTGAAGACGCGGGAGCTGCCGACCGGGTGCCTGGCGTCGAGCCGCTGTTCCAGCAACGTGCCGCAGTAGCCGGGGGTCTGGGCGGGGCGCAGGGCGACGTCGAACTCCTTCGCCTTGGCGGCCCGCTCCATCACCGCGTCGGAGACCTTGGTGGTGAGGTGGAGGATGCCGTTCTTGCCCAGGTGCCGGGTGGAGGTCTCGATCGGCAGGCTGCCCTTGGCGTCCTTCAGCTTCAGGCCGAGGGAGACGGTCGAGGGCCTGTAGGTCAGGTAGCGGACCGTCAGCTCGATGCGGTCGGCGCCCGGCAGCGTGGTGATCGAGGATTCGGCGCTGCGCACCCGGCACTGTTCGGGGGCCGCCACCGCGCCGGGCTTCTTGCTCCGGACTTCTTCTTCGCATTCTTCGATTTCGAATTCTTCTTCTTCGGCTTCTTCTTCGAATCCGAGGACGCCGCCGAGGTCTTCGCAGTCTTCGCGTTCGAGTTCTTCGCCTTCGTCGTCGAATTCTTCGGCTCCCGTGGCGACGCGGAGCGCGAGGTGGGGGATGGCCGGCGCCGGCGCGGCGGCGGCCTGGGACAGGTCCGGCACGGCGAGCAGGGTCAGGATCAGGGACGCGGTAAGGAGGGCGGGGCGACGCTTCATGCCCCCTGTGTCGGCGGACCGTGGGACGCGGTTTACCCGAGTAGACGCTTGATCGAGCGGCGCCGGGCAATTTTCGGGCGACGCCGGGGGCGCGTCCGGATCCGGCTTGCGCTCAGGGTTTCCGCTCCAGCTCGAGCAGCTTCTCCTTCATCTCCAGGCCCCCGGCGTAGCCGCCGAGGCCGCCGTCGCTGCGCAGCACCCGGTGGCAGGGGACGACCAGCGGGATCGGGTTCCGCGAGCAGGCCGAGCCCGCGGCGCGCACCGCCCGCTCGTTGCCCGCCGAGCGGGCGAGGTCGGTGTAGGTGCGGGTCTCGCCGTAGGGGATCGCGGCGATCCCCTGGCGGGCACGGAGCAGGAAGCCGTGGCTGAGCTGCCAGTCGATCGGCAGCTCGAAGTCGTGCCGGCGCCCGGCGAAGTAGTCCTCGAGCTCGCGCCGCTCCTCGTCGAGCCCTGCCGGGGCCTCGAGCACCCGCGGCGAGATCCGCCCGGCCAGGTCGGCGAGCAGCTCCTCGGCGTCCTCGTTCGGCAGCCCGAGCCGCACCAGCCCGCGCGGCGTCCTCGCCAGCAGCAGGGTGCCGAAGGGGCTGTCGACCGTCGCGTAGGCGACGTCGAGCAGGCCCTCGGCGGCCGCCCGCTCGCGCAGCTTCCCGATGCTCCGCTCCGGCCTCGGGCCCTTCTTCTCCGTCGTCGCCGTCATGCCATCTCCTTTCGCAGTCGTTTCAGTCCCTCGTGCAGGCTGCGGCGCGCCGCCGCCGGCGAGCAGCCGAGCGCCTCGGCGATCTCCTCGTGGGGAAGGTCCGAGGCGAAGCGCAGCGTCACCGCCGCCCGCTGCTTCGGCGGCAGGGCCGCCACCGCCTCCCAGACCGCGCCGTCGGCGGGATCGGGATCGAAGACCGGCTCCTCGCGCACCGCGGCGACCGGGACCGGGGCCCGCCCGCGGGCCCGGTGGTGGTCGATCGCCTTGCGGTGGGCGATGGTGACGAGCCAGCCGCGCAGGTTGCCTGCGTCGCGCAGGTCCGGGTAGGCGCGCAGGGCGGCGAGGAAGGTCTCCTGGAAGGCGTCCTCGGCCCCCTCGCGGCCGACCGCCCCCCGCAGCACCGCCATCACCGCCGCCGCGTGCTCGTCGATCAAGGTCTGGAACGGAGGTAGCTCGGCCATCTTCAAATCAACGTCTCAAGTCTCCCCGACGTGAGATCTCTCCCCCCTCCGCCCCTGCGTTCGCACTTGTCACCGCATCGCGGTGACACGTGCGAACGCAGGGGGGTGGGTAGGGTGGCGATGTGGCCGCGACGCCCCCGATCACCGCCGAGGAGATGCGCGAGCTGGTCGCCCGGGCGCTGGCCGAGGACCTCGGCGATGGCGACGTCACCGGCGAGGCGACGGTCCCGGCCGAGCTGACCGCCACGGCGCGGATCGTGCAGAAAGCCCCAGGGGTGGTCTTCGGTCTCGACCTGGTGGTCGAGACCATGGCCCAGACCGGGGTGGAGGGGGTCGACACGCTGGTCGCCGAGGGCGAGTGGCGCCAGGACGTCCCGGCCGAGGTGCTGACCGCGCGCGGCTCGGCCCGCTCGATCCTCGCCGCCGAGCGCACCGCGCTGAACTTCCTCGGCCACCTCTCGGGGGTGGCGACGCTCACCGCGCGCTACGCCGAGGCGGTCGCCGGGACGAAGGCGAAGATCCTCGACACCCGCAAGACGACGCCGGGGCTGCGTCGGCTGGAGAAGGCGGCGGTCGCGGCGGGCGGTGGCACCAACCACCGGATCGGCCTCTTCGACGCCTTCCTGATCAAGGAGAACCACATCGCCGCCGCCGGGAGCATCGCCAAGGCCGTCTACGCGGCGCGCAAGGCGCACCCGGAGCTGCCGATCGAGGTCGAGGTGCGGAACCTCGACGAGACCGCCTACGCGCTCGGCACCGGCGCCGACCAGCTGCTGCTCGACAACATGGACACGCCGACCCTGCGCGCCGCGGTCGAGCTCCGCGACGCCCATTCGGCGGGCGGCAAGCCGACCCTCGAGGCATCGGGCGGCGTCAACCTGGAGACGGTCCGCGTCGCCGCCGAGACCGGCGTCGACTTCGTCAGCGTCGGCGCCCTCACCCACTCGGCGCCCGCCCTCGACTTCAGCCTCCTCCTCACCGCCGGCTGACCGCCCCCGGGCTTACTTGAGGAGTTTGGAGAGGCGGCGGTCCTTCAGCACGCGACCGCCGGTCTGCTCTTGGGGGCAGTAGTTCATCTGGTGTTCGGAGAAGAAGACGGCCTCGATCGTGGTGCCGCAGCGGGGGCAGGGCTCGCCCTCGCGTTTGTGGACCCGCAGGGGCATCGGCACTTTGTCGGGGAGGTCGGGGCCGATCGTCTCCTCGTAGTGGTCGATCGCGTCGCCGAGCACGTGCAGGGCCGCGTGGAGCCGCGCGACCTCGGCCGCGTCCAGTTCGGTGCCTTTCTTGAACGGTGAGAGCTTGGCCTCCCAGAGGATCTCGTCGACCCACGACCTGCCGATCCCGCTGATGTCTTTCTGGTGGCGCAGCAGGGGGTGGAGGTGGCGCGGCTTGTCGATCGCGGCGGCGAACTCCTCCAGGGGCGGCGGCGGCCAGGCTTCCGGGCCCAGCGTCGCCACCATCTCGTCCGCGGCGACGGCCTCGCTCGGCAGCAGCTTCGCCCAGGCCCGCTGCTTGGTGCCGAACTCGCGCAGGCGCAGCTCGCGGCCGTCGTCGAGCCGGATCAGCACCCGTGAGGCGCGGTCCTTGAGTGAGGCGCGTTTGTCGAAGACGCGCAGCCGCCCCGCCGACATCAGGTGGATCAGCAGCGAGAGGTCGCCGAACTCGACCACCGGCATCTTCGCGATCCGCCGCACGCCGGTGATCTGGCGTCCGACCAGCGCCTCCAGCGGCGGGTCGAACGTCTTCATCACGTTCATCCCCGGCGCCAGCACCGATTCGACGGTGGCGCCGCGCACCGCCGCGTCGATGCGACGGACGGCGATCTCGACCTCGGGCAGCTCGGGCATCGCTACAAGTTAGACTTCCCGTACGTTCATTCGACCTGGTTCGACCGAGAAGGTCTGCAGGCGAACAGAGGAAAGGAAGGGCTCATGCAGGAGCTCCCGACGATCCAACCCGGCTTGGCCCCGGAGCTGACTCCGGCGGAGATCTCCGCGCTCGGCGAGGAGGTGCGGACGCTCGCGGCCGAGCGCAACGCCGTCATCCTCGCCCACAACTACCAGCTACCCGAGGTCCAGGACGTCGCCGACCACCTGGGCGACAGCCTCGGCCTCTCCCGCGCCGCCGCGGCCACCGACGCCGAGGCGATCGTCTTCTGCGGCGTCCACTTCATGGCCGAGACGGCCTCGATCCTCTCGCCCGAGAAGACCGTGCTGATCCCCGACCTCGACGCCGGCTGCTCGCTCGCCGACTCGATCGCCGCCGACCAGCTGCGCGCCTGGAAGGCGCAGCATCCGGCGGCGATGGTGGTCATGTACGTGAACACCTCGGCGGCGGTGAAGGCGGAGACCGACTACTGCGTGACCTCATCCAACGCGGTCTCGGTGGTCGAGCACATCTGGCGCGAGCACGGCGACGACACCGAGATCCTCTTCGGCCCCGACATGTGGCTGGGTGCCTTCGTCGAGCGTGAGACCGGGCTCCTCGACGAGCCCGAGCGGCGCGCCCGCTTCCATATCTGGGACGGCGAGTGCCACGTGCACGCCGGGATCCGCCCCGAGGACATCGCCCGCACCCGCGCCGAACACCCCGAGGCCGAGTTCCTGATCCACCCCGAGTGCGGCTGCTCGACCCAGGCGATGGAGTACGTCGCGGCGGGCGACATCGACACCACCGGGGTCCACATGCTCTCCACCTCGGGGATGCAGACCTACGTCGAAGAGCACCCGGAGGGCGAGTTCATCGTCGCCACCGAGAACGGGATGCTCTACCCGCTGCAGCAGGCGGCGCCGAAGGCGAACCTGATCGAGGCCAACCGGATGGCCTTCTGCAAATACATGAAGATGATCACGCTGCCGAAGCTG
>DATJUK010000274.1:0-5605 GCA_035502495.1 Solirubrobacterales bacterium | reverse complement strand
GCCGAGGCGCCCCGCGCCGCCGCGGGCTCGGTCGAGTGGATCGGCCGCCTGGAGCACGACGAGGTCGCCGCGCTCCTCCCGCGCGCCGAGGCCCTGGTGATGCCGAGCACCTTCCCCGAGGCCTTCGGCATGGTCGCCGTCGAGGCGGCGTCCTGCGGGGCGCTGCCGCTCTCCGCCGGGCACTCGGGGATGCGCGAGGTCTCCCATCGCCTCGCCGCCGTCCTTCCCGACGAGGTGGCGCCGCTCACCTCCTTCCCGGTCGAGCCCGGCGCCGTCGAGGCGATCGCCGACCGCCTCGATCGCTGGTTCGAGCTGCCCGAGCGGACCCGCGCCGAGGCCCGCGCGACGCTGGTCGAGACGGTCGCCCGACTGTGGAGTTGGGAGGGCGTCGCCCGCGGGGTCCTGGACGCCGCGGTCGGAAACCTAGGCGGGCTGCCGGTCCCGACCCCCTAGTGCCGAGCGTCACCTGGACGGCAAAGCGTCCCGCCGCCGCGCGTCAATAGAATGCCGCGCGGTGTTCAGCAACCGCATCCCGATAGCGAAAATGGCGGCCGCTGTGGTGGTCCTTTCGGCCATCACCTGCGCGATCATGTTGTCGATCAACTGGAACGGCGCGGAGGACTCGACCGCGGCCCCGAAGATCGACGACCTGATGAACATCGCGATCGTCCTCTCGACGGTCATCTTCTGGATCGTGATGGTCGCGCTGGCCTACGCGCTGCACGCGTTCAAAGCCAAGCCGGGGGACGAATCGGACGGCGAGCCGATCCACGGCAACACCCGCCTGGAGATCGTCTGGACGCTGGTCCCGACGGTCATCGTCCTCTTCCTCGGCGGCTGGAGCTGGAAAGTCCTCGACGAAGTCGAAGAACCGACCGGCCACCAGCTGACCGTCGACGTCTTCTCCCAGCAGTACGCCTGGTCCTTCGGCTATCCGGGCAAGGAATATGCCTACTCGCAGGGCGTCCTGCACGTCCCGGTGAACCGGCAGATCGTCTTCAAAATGCACTCGCAGGACGTCATCCACTCGTTCTGGGTCCCCCAGTGGCGGATCAAGAAAGACAACGTCCCGGGGATCACGACCACCGCGATCGTCACCCCCGACAAGGTGGGCACCTACCAGCTGATCTGCACCGAGCTCTGCGGCTTCGGCCATGCCTCGATGCGCGCGAAAGTGGTCGTCGAGCCGGAAGCCAAGTGGGCAAAATGGGTCGCGGGCCTGAAGGAAAAAGTCCCGACCCCGCTGATGGTGTCGGTGAAACAGGACACGGAGACCAATCCGGAACCGCTCGAAAGGGTGGACGCGGAATAATGGAGGCGAAGTAGATGGTTGCAGCGTTCAAACGACCCGGCTGGTATCGCGCTCTCCTCGGCACCTTGGTTGCCGCGGGCCTGGGCGTCGGTCTGGTCGTCGTGCTGCGCTCGATCTCCGGTCTTTCCGCCTTCCAGAGCGAACAGACCGGCTATCCGCAGGTGATCGTGCCGCTGATCATGGCGCCGCTCGGCTTCCTGCTCGGGATCGGCTGCTTCGACTACTGGCTGCGCTGGGCGTTCGGCCTGCCGACGATCCCCGAGGACCACGCGATGCACGGCGCGAAAAGCTGGAAAGACTACTTCAAAGTCAACACCGACCACAAGGTCATCGGCGTCCAGTACCTCTGCGTCAACTTCTTCTTCTTCTTCGTCTCCGGCCTGATGGCGATGCTGATCCGGGCCGAGCTGGCCCAGCCGGGCACCCAGATCGTCAGCGCCAGCACCTTCAACGGGCTGTTCTCGGCGCACGCGGCGATCATGATCTTCGTCTTCGTCGTGCCGGTCTTCGCCGGCCTCGCCAACTACGTCCTGCCGCTGATGATCGGCGCCCCGGACATGGCCTTCCCGCGCCTCAACGCGCTCAGCTTCTGGATGCTGCCGATCGCCGGGATCCTCTTCGTCGCCAGCTTCCTCGCCCCGGGCGGCGCCTTCGACGCCGGCTGGACGGGCTACGCGCCGCTCTCGACCGGCGCCCCGTTAGGGCAGTCCTTCTTCAACCTCGGGGTGCAGTTCGCGGGCGCCTCGTCGATCGCCACCGCGCTCAACTTCCTGGTCACGATCATCACCATGCGGGCGCCGGGGATGACCTTCTGGCGGATGCCGCTGCTGGTCTGGGCGAACCTCTCGACCTCGCTGCTGGTCGTCGCCGCGACGCCGTTCATCGCGGGCGCCCAGTTCATGGTCTTCTTCGACCGCATCCTGCACACGAACTTCTTCCAGTTCGGCGCCGGCGGCGACGTCATCAGCTACCAGCACATCTTCTGGTTCTACTCGCACCCGGCCGTCTACATCATGATCTTGCCCGGCTTCGGGATCATCTCCGAGGTCATATCCACGCACGCCCGCAAACCGATCTTCGGTTATCGATTGATGGCGCTGGCGCTGATCGGGATCGTCGTGCTGAGCTACTCGGTCTGGGCGCACCACATGTTCGTCGCCGGGATGTTCAGCTGGCTGCGCGTGCCGATGATGCTGACCACGCTGCTGATCGCGGTGCCGACCGGGATCAAGATCTTCTCCTGGCTGGGGACGCTCTACTTCTCCAAGATCCACACCAGATCGACGGCGATGCTGTTCGCCCTCGCCTTCATCGTGACCTTCACGATCGGCGGGATATCCGGGGTCATGCTCGGCATGGTGCCGTTCGACATCCACGTGTCGGACACGTACTTCATCGTCGCCCACATCCACTTCGTGCTCTTCGGTGGCTCGGTCTTCACGATCTTCGCCGGCGTCTACCACTGGTTCCCCAAGATGACGGGCCGGATGTACGACGAGAAACTCGGTCGCGTCCACTTCTGGGGCACGCTGATCGGCACCTGGGGCACCTTCATCCCGATGCACTGGGTGGGGATGGACGGGATGCCGCGCCGGGTCGCCGACTACGCGAGCCAGTTCGGCAACTGGAACCTGCTGATCAGCTGCTTCGCCTTCATGCTCGGCGCCGTCCAGCTGGTCTTCCTCTACAACATGATCGTCAGCTGGCGGTTCGGTCCTAGGGCCGAGGCCAACCCGTGGCGGGCGAACTCGATCGAGTGGCTGGTGTCCTCGCCGCCGCCGATCTACAACTTCGACGAGATCCCGCGCGTCGTCGGCGGTCCCTATGAGTTCGGGATCCCCGGCGCCCGGCACGCGATCATGGCCGGCGAAGGCGCCGAGGTGCCGGCGGGCCAGCCCAGCGTGGTGGGGCATTGACCCCGGCCGCCGTCAACGACAGGCGCCCGCTGCTCGTCTTCCTCAACGAGGTGGCCGGCGGCCGCGGGCTGCTGAAAGCGGTGCGCGAGCGCACAGAGGCAGGCGAGATCTCGCAGGTCATCGTCGCCGCGCCGCAGAACCAGCCGACGATCGGCACCCTGATCGACCGCGACGAGCTCTACGCCTCGGCACGGGCCCGGGTCGAGGTGACGATGTCGGTCTTGGCCGAGTTCGGCATCGAGTCGGTCGGCGAGGTGCTCGACCCGGCGCCGCAGCTGGCGCTCGGCGACGCGATCCGCGCCCACGAGCCCGCCGAGGTCCTCTTCTCCGCCCTCTACGACACCCGCTTCGGGATCGCCCGCAAAGACCTGGTCGAGTGGGCCCGCGAACTGGCCGAGCCGGAGGTGAAGTTCACCCACATCCCGGTCCGGGTCGAAGAGGATGCGATCCGCCAGGACCTCGCCCACGTGCTGGTGATCTCGACCCAGACCGTGAACGCGCCGGACCTGGTCGCGCGGCTGAAGGAGCGCGCCGTGACCCGCCCGCACCGTTACACGATCGTCAGCCCCCGCAGCGAGGCCGTCTCCGAGGAGCAGGTCGTCCGCGACCTGGCGGCGACGCTGGCCGAGCTCTACCGGGCCGAGGTCGACGCGACCGGCCTGCCGATCTCCGCCGAGGACCCGTTCGAAGCGGTCCGCAACGCGATCGAGCACTACAAGATCGACGAGATCCTGATCTCGACCTTCGCCGGCCAGCAGTCGCGCTGGCTGGAATCCGACCTGGTCGGCCGGGTCCGCGGGATCACCGACAAGCCTGTGAGCCACGTCGAGGTAGGCCGCGCCCCGGAGGCGGTCGCCGCGGCGGTTGCCGAGGGAGGTGAGCACTGATGGAGAGCGCTTCCGTACCGCTGCCGCACGGTGGCGGGGGTCACGCCGCCGAGTCCCACCACCACGGGCCGCCGGAGGCCAACCAGAGCTCGCGGATCGACCGCCAGACGCTCGGCATCCTGCTTTTCATCATCTCCGAGGTGATGCTGTTCGGCGCCTTCTTCGCGTCGTACTTCTTCCTCCGCGTGGTGGTCAACCCGCAGGCCTGGCCGCCCCACCCGTTCGAACTCCCCGTCGCCGTCGCGGGGATGAACACCGCCATCCTGGTCTCCTCGAGCTTCACCATCCACTACGCCCTGGAGGCGATCCGCAAGGGCAACAAACAGGGGATGAAGCTCGGCCTGGTGCTGACCTGGCTGCTCGGCCTGACCTTCCTCTTCGTGCAGATCAACGAGTACGTGCACATCGGCTTCAGCGCCCGCACGGAGGCCTTCGGCTCGATCTTCTACTCGCTGACCGGCCTGCACGGCGCCCACGTCTTCGCCGGCCTCATGCTGCTGACCTTCGCCACGATCCGCGCCTTCCGCGGCCACTTCGACAAAGACGCCGAGAAGCACCTCGGCGTCGAGGTGCCTGGCATCTACTGGCACTTCGTCGACATCATGTGGATCATCGTGTTTGCGACGGTTTACATCCTCTAAGCGCGCCGGTTCGGGCGACGTCCGCCGGATCTGGCTTGCCATCGTCCCGCCTGGCGGCGTCCTCGACCCTCGACGTGGCGCTGCCACGCCTTCGGGGCTGCGTCCTTGCCAGGCGGGACGATGGCGGCGCCAGATTCCGGCGTCCGTCACCCTCACCGGCGCCAGGTTTTCGGAGCTTGGTCTTGCGGGCGCAGGAGGGGTGAGCCGGGAGCGATGAAATTCAACGAGGCGGCGGTCTTCAAATGGGTGATCATCGTTGGCATCGCCGGTGCCAGCGTGATCGGGTCGACGTTGCTGACGCGGCCGTTGGTCGGCGCGCTCTGGGGGTTGGTGCTCGTCATCGCGGGGAGCGCATACGGGATCCGCTGGAGTCGGGAGTGGTGGCGGAACGCAAGGGATCGGCCTGGAGGCCCTGGCCACCGCGGCTGACGGCACGCAACCGGCACATCTGCCGTTCCGGACAGGGAAAGCGTCGCCTTGACCTGACGCCATGGCGGATCCAGATGACGCCCCGAAACCAGCACCCGATCGGCACTCCCTGCACGCCACAGTTGCGCTTCTCCTCCTTAGCTCGGTGGCATGGAGGCGATGCCGACCATGGATACGGCACCGAACCGCTGAAGCGATGACCGCGGTGGCCGTGATCGAGTACGCCCTCGGATACACCTTCCCGCCAGCCCCCCCAGGTGCGTTCGCAGTTCTCACCGGTATCCGGTGAGAACTGCGACCGCACCCTGGGGCGGGGACCGGGGGATGGACCGGAGGGCGCGGACCGGAAGGCCGGGGACCCGGAAGCCGGCGCCCGGGGGAAAGGGACGCGGCCGTCCCGGCCACGGCCCGGGCAGGCCG
>DATJUK010000273.1:0-11180 GCA_035502495.1 Solirubrobacterales bacterium | reverse complement strand
CGTTCAGGGGCATCCCCTCCCCCGCCGACGAGGACCGTGCGTTGGGTCGCTGGGCGGTGGGAGCGAGATCGTCCCCATGCGGCGGAGGGCTCTACGGGGGCGCTGGGTGTGGAGCGTTGCTCTCGCTATGCGAGAGGAAAGCTCCACGGGGACCCGTCACTCGGCGATGACGATGGTGCCGGTGGGGGCTTGGAGGGCGTGGAGGGTGCGCCGGGCCGCCTCGCCGACCTCGATGCGGGGCGGGTCGGGGGGCTCGTCTTCGTAGTAGGTGCCGGGACCGTAGAGCTGGCCGTAGCGGAGGACGACGCCGGTGCCGGGGAAGCTGAGGGTCTGGCGCTCGTGCTCTTCGAGCCGGGCGGCGAACTCCGGCGCCAGGTCCCAGGCGATGCTCTGGGCGAGGAAGCGGCCCGCGCCCGCGGCCCGGGCGGCGGCGACGAGGTTCGCGGTCCCCTCCGCGCGCATCCGCGCGTTCGCCTCGCGGGCGGCGGCGAGGCGCGCCGGGTCGTCGGGGAGGTCGGTCAGCTGGTGCATCACCGCGTCGGGGGCGAAGTCGCAGACCGCGTCGCGGAGCGCCCCGGCGTCGTAGACGTCGAGCACCACCGGCTCGGCCCCGAGCCCGCGCACCAGCTCCGCCTTGCCCGCCGAGCGCGTCGTCCCCGCCACCGTGTGCCCCGCCTCGACCAAGAGCGGCGTCAGCTGTCGTCCGATCACCCCGCTTGCCCCGGCGAGGAACACCCTCATCTCCCGACGACCTTTTCGAAGGTCATCCAGGTCGAGTACCCACCCAGCGCGACCTCCAGCTGTTCGCCGGTCACGGTGGTGACGCCGCCGGTGCCGAAGAGCTTCGCTTCGATGATCCGCGGCGAGTAGCCGGTCTTCGTGATCACCACCTTCTTCAGCCGCCCCTGGAGGAGGCCGGAGAGCTTGGCGCTGATTTCCGGCCCGCTCATCTTCAGCGTCCATTCGTGCAGCGGGCAGAGGCTGTCGTAGGGATCGGGGACGCCGACCAGGTAGGGGACCGCGGTGCCGAAGACGTTCTGCATGCTCTCCGTCTTGCCCCCCGAGCAGGCGGAGAAGAGCGTCTCGGCGATCTTCCCTTCGTACATCAGCACCTGGCCCGCGGTCTGTTCCTCGGCTTCGTCGGAGGTCGTGTACTCGGATTCGAGGCCCTTGTAGACCTGGCTGCGCGTATCCGAGTAGAGGTCGAAGCCGTCGCCGCCGACCCCGGCGGTGAGGGCGAAGGAGCGCGAGGCCACCGCCTGCGCCTTCAGCTCGGCCATCGGCCAGGAGGGCGGCGACTCGTTCGGGATCACGCCTTTGACGTAGTTGTCGACGGAGAGCGCGTTGACGACGTTCAGTTCGCCGCTTTCGTTGACCACCGTCTCCAGCGCGCCGCGGTAGCGGCCGACCCCGGCGATGTTGATCACGCCCGCCCCCGCGGCCCGCAGCGTCGCCCCGCACCTGGCCAGGGGCTTGCCGCCGGAGGTGCGGAGCACGACGGTCTTGCCGAGCCGGTGCGCCTCGTACATCCTGGTCGGTTCGAGCTTCGTGCGGCAGGCGCTGGTCGCTTCGGAGAAGGTGACGTCGCCGGCGGTGGAGTCGAGCAGGACCCGGACCACGTTGGGCCCGGAGATCTGACCGAGGGCCGTGCCCGGGTAGTAATGGCCGAGGATGAACTTGTAGCCCTTGCCGTGGAGGGCGTAGCCGTAGGCGCCGTAGGCGCTCATCCCGACCCCGTGGCCGAAGCCGTGGCCGTGGACGACCCAGTTGACCTGGGCGCGGGCGCTCGCCGCCGTCGCCCCGAGCGCGCAGGCGAGCGCCGCCAGGATGGCGAGCCCGAAGGAGAAGCTGTGGCGACGAAGGGAGGACATGCGACGGGGGTGAGCCTGCACATCACACCAACAAGCTCCCTCGGCCGTAGTCGCGCTGCGCCCGGTGGAGGAGGACTTGCCGGACCCCCGAACGAACCTCCCTGCAGTTCGTGAGAGAGGGGGTCCGGCAAGTCCTCCCTGGCAGACCTCAGCCCTGCTCGTGCGGCCGCGCCATCTTGCGGTGGTCCAGGGCCTCGTCGAGGGTCTCGACCGAGACGCCGTGCTCGAGCGCGACCTCGCGCAGCGGCCGGCCGGAGTCGGCGGCGTCCTTGACGATCGCCGCGGCGGCGTCGTAGCCGATGTGCGGGTTGAGCGCGGTGGCCGTCGCCAGGGTGGCCTCGGCGTGGCGCTCGGTCATCTCCTCGTTCGCCTCCAGCCCCTGCACGCACTTCTCGTCGAGCAGGCGCGAGGCGCTCGCCAGCAGCTTGATCGAGCCGAGCAGGTTGCGGGCGATCAGCGGCACCCGCACGTTCAGCTCGAACTGGCCCTGCATGCCGCCGATCGTGATCGCGGCGTCGTTGCCGATCACCTGGGCGGCGACCTGGATCACGACCTCCGGGATCACCGGGTTGACCTTGCCCGGCATGATCGAGGAGCCCTTCTGCAGCTCCGGCAGACGCAGCTCGGCGAGCCCCGCGCGCGGGCCGGATCCCATCAGCGCCAGGTCGTTGGCGATCTTGTTGAGCGAGACGGCGTAGACCTTCAGCGCGCCCGAAAGCTCGACGAGCGCGTCGCGGTTGCCCTGCGCCTCGAACGGGTCGAGCGGCGCCGAGATCGCCAGGCCGGTGTCGGCGGCGAGCTTCTCCCGCACCTTGGCGGCGAACTCCGGGTGGGTGTTCAGGCCGGTGCCGGTGGCGGTGCCGCCGAGCGGGATCTGGCCGACGCGGCGGAGCGTCGCCTCGACCCGCTGCACGGCGAGCCGCACCTGCGCGGCGTAGCCGCCGAACTCCTGGCCGAGGGTGACCGGCACCGCGTCCATCAGGTGCGTGCGGCCCGCCTTGACGACGTCGGTGAAGGCCTTCGCCTTCGCGTCGAGCGCGTCCTCCAGCCCCCCCATCGCGGGCAGCAGGTCGTGCGTCACCTCGTCGAGCGCGGCGAGGTGCACGGCGCTGGGGAAGACGTCGTTTGAGGACTGGCCCATGTTGACGTGGTCGTTCGGGTGGGCGCCGTCGCCGGCGAGGTTGGCGATCACCTCGTTGGCGTTCATGTTCGAGGAGGTGCCGGAGCCGGTCTGGAAGACGTCGATCGGGAACTGGTCGTCGTGTTCGCCCTCGGCGACGGCGGCGCCGGCGGCGGCGATCCGCCCGGCGAGGTCGCCGTCGAGCTTGCCGAGCGCGCCGTTGGCCTCGGCCGCGGCGGACTTGATCCGGCCCAGCCAACGCACCACCGGCACCGGCACGCGCTCGCCGGAGACGGGGAAGTTGTCGACTGCCTTGGTGGTCTCGCCGCCCCAGAGCTGCTCGCTCGGAGTGGTGTTCGCGTCAACGCTCAAGTTCTGCCTCCGTGATGTCTGCGTGGGAAATCTGAAGTCTTGGTGCGGGAGGACGAAGGGTATTGCGCGGCGCCCGGCGGCGGCCCGCCGAGCCTCAGCCGTGGGCGCGCCCGGCGGCGAAGCCCTTTTCGTAGGCGGCGAGGAACCGCGGGGAGAGCGGTTCGCCCTCCGGGGCGAAGCGGGCGGCCACGGTGAGGCGGCGGAGCAGCTCGCCGTGGACGCCTTCGGTCTTCTCGCTGCCGCGGGCGATCGCTCCCAGCAGGTAGCCGAGCTGGACCGCCGCCGGACCGCCCTGCCGCGCTCGCGCCTCGGCGTTCAGCTTGGTCGCCGCGCCGAGCGTGGCTTCGCCGAGGTCAGCCAGTTCGCCTTCTTCGGCGGTCCGGAGGAGGCAGTCAGAGATCGGCGTCTCGCCCGCCAGGGTCACCTCGCCGGGCGCCGCCCGCAGCGCGTCGAGGTAGGCGGCGGCGCCTTCCCGGCAGGCCACCGGCTGGTGTTCGTCCTTCGTCGCGCCGCCCCCGCAACCCCCAAGCAGCGCCGCGCCGAGCGCGACGAGAAGCAGCACGACCATGGCCCGCAAAGCCCCCATCGCCCGCGAATCCTAGGCCCCCGCCCCCCCACGATGAGTTCGCACTTATCACCGCTATGCGGTGATAAGTGCGAACGCACCAGCGGGGGCCCTTCAGGCGTTCGCAGTTGTCGCCGCTATGCGGTCATTTCTGCGAACGCGCCTGGGGGGTCAGGCGTGGGGGCCGAGGCCGCCGGTGGTCGTCTGGACGACGCCGCCCTTGGGGGCCTTCGGTGTCGCCTTCTTGCGGCGCGCGTTGCGGGCGGAGCCGGGGGCGACGGGGAAGACTTCGACCCATTCGGCGAGTTCGTAGGGCTTCGCCGGCGCGTGGTTCCAGGAGAGGTGGAGGTGGTTGCCGCAGCCGTGGCCGGCGTCCCCGTTGTAGCCGACCCAGCGGAACGGGGCCACCGGCTTTTCCTGGACCGGCTCGGCCCAGAGGGCGAGGGCGGTGATCGGCGCCCAGTTCGGACCGCAGCTGGTGGTGTCTTCGGTCGGGACGAGGTCGACCGCGAGGCCGTTCAGATGGTCGGAGGCGGAGGCGTGGCATTCATTGCAGCCGATGTGCTCGCCGTCCGGGAGCGGGCCGGAGTAGCCGTCGGTGACGAAGATCGGGTAGCGGGCGGCGAGCCAGCGCAGGTCGGGGACGATCCGGCTGTCGACCATGTCGCCCGCTTCGTGAGGGACGGCGGCGGGGATCTCGACCAGTGCACCCGGCGTGCGGACGATGCGGGTGGGGGAGGGAGGGGCGAGGGTCGTGGTCGGCGCCGCGGCGGGCCCGGCCCCGGCCCCGGCCCCGGGCGCGGCGTACGCTTCGGCGGCGAAGCCGACGAGGGTCGCGAGCCCGAAGAGGACGGCGCAGACGAGGACTAGCCCGATCAGGCGATGGCCGAGCGTCGCGCCTTGGCTCGCTGCCTCATCGACGGCATCGGTGCTCCGCGGCACGAAGCTCGCGGACATGGGCGTCGCGGCGGCGTAGCGATTTACGGCGCTCCCCCGCCCCGCGGTCGTGAAGGGCGTTGTCGCGCTCCCCGGCCGCGCGGCCAAGAAGGGCGTTGTCGCGTTCCCCGGTCCCCCGGCCAAGAAAGGCGTCGCGGCGCTCCCCCGCCCCGCGGCGACGAAGGGCGTTCTCCCGTCCCCCGGCCCCGCGGGTGCGTCGATCCCGAAGCTCTCCTCGTTCACCCTCTTGGGATCGACCGCCGTCGCGCCCCCCTTGACCGCCGCCCTCCCCTGCACGCTCCCGCCCAGAAACCACTACATGGATCTGTGTAGTATTCCGCCGATGAGCGCTCGGCAGACGTCCCTCGGGTAGCGGGTAGGCTGGCGCCGATGCCCACCGTACGCGAGGCCACCTTCGACCTCTTCCGGGAGCAGGGGATGACGACGATCTTCGGCAACCCGGGATCGACCGAGCTGCCGATGCTCGCCGACTACCCGTCGGACTTCCGCTACGTGCTCGGTCTGCAGGAGGCGGTGGTGGTCGGGATGGCCGACGGCTTCGCCCAGGCCTCCGGCCGCACCACGGTGGTCAACCTGCACACCGCGCCCGGGGTCGGCAACGCGATGGGGGCGATCTTCAACGCCCAGGCCAACCACTCACCGCTGCTCGTCACCGCGGGCCAGCAGGCGCGCGCCCAGATCACCCTGCAGGCGAACCTCACCAACCGCGACGCCACCCGCATGCCCCACCCGCTGGTCAAGTGGAGCTACGAGCCGCCCCGCGCCGAGGACGTGCCGCTGGCGCTCGCCCACGGCGCCCACCTCGCCGGCCTCGCCCCCCGCGGCCCCGTCTTCGTCAGCCTGCCGATGGACGACTGGGAGGTCGAGCTCGACGCCGCCGACGCCCGCCACGCGACCACCCGCAAGGTGACCGGCCGCGCCGTCGCCGACCCGGCCGCGATCGCCGCCCTGGCGCAGGAGCTCGACGCGGCGCGCAACCCGGTCCTCGTCGCCGGCCCGGACATCGACACCGCGGGCGGCTGGGAGCACGCGGTCGCCCTCGCCGAGCGCCAGCGCCTCCCGGTCTGGGCCAGCCCGGCGACCGGCGGCGTCCGCCTCGGCTTCCCCGAGAACCACCCGCACTTCCGCGGCGTCCTGCCGCCCGCGATCGGCCCGGTCGGCCAGACGCTCGAGGGCCACGACCTGATCGTCGTGATCGGCTCCTCGGTCTTCCCCTACTACCCGCACATCCCCGGGCCTCTTTTGCCCGAGGGAGCCCGCCTGGTGGCGATCACCTCCGACCCCGACGAGGCGGTCCGGGCACCGATGGGCGACGCGATCGTCGCCGACGTCGGGCTCACGCTGGCGGCGCTGGTCGAGGCGGTCCCCGAGTCGAGCCGCCCGGCGCCGGAGCCGAACCCCGGTCCCGGCGACCTCGAGATCACCGACCCGCTGAACGCCTCGACCGTGCACGGCGCCCTGCGCGAGGTGCTCCCCGAGGACGCGATAGTCGTCCTCGAGTCCCCCTCCTCGACCCTCGCCCTGCGCAACCAGCTGCGGCTCTCACGCCCCGGCTCCTACTACTTCAGCGCTGGCGGCGGCCTCGGCTTCGGCCTCGCCGCCGCGGTCGGCGTGCAGCTGGCGGAGCCGAGCCGGCCGGTCGTCTGCGTGCTCGGCGAGGGCTCGGCCCAGTACGCGATCACCGCCTTCTGGAGCGCCGTCGCCTACGAGGTCCCGGTCACCTTCCTCGTCCTGCGCAACGAGGAGTACGCGATCCTCAAGTGGTTCGCCGAAGTCGAGCAGATCACCGGCGCGCCCGGCCTCGACCTGCCGAAGCTCGACGTCGCCGCGGTCGCCGAGGGCTACGGCGTCACCGCCCACCGCGCCGCGAGCCGCGACGAGGTCGCCGGCGCCCTCGCCACCGCGCTCGCCTCCTCGAAGCCGGAGCTGGTCGAAGTCCCGGTCGCCCCCGGGATGTCGCTCTTCTAGGCCGTGGGACGGTGGGAGTGAGCGCGAGCGCCGGTCGACCGCGGAGCGCCCCGGCGCGCGCCGATCGACCGCGGAGCGCCCCGGCGCGTGCCGATCGGGGATCACCGGCCGCCACCGCCGGGCGCCCGGAGACGCGCTGATGGCCGGCCTGCGCGCCCTCCTCGACCGCGGCCCCGCCGCGCTCAAGCCCCCGACCGGCGACCCCGCGCCCGACCGCGCTCCCGACGCGCTCGCCGCCGGGATCGCCCAGCCGCTGCGCGGCGAACTGGAGGCGCTGCTCGGCGCCGACCGCGTCCTCGCCCGCCCCGGTGACCTGGTCAAGTACGCCTCCGACGCCAGCCCGTACCGCCTCTTCCCGCAGGCGGTGGTGATGGCGAAGGAGGTCGACGACGTCGCCAAGCTCCTCGCCTTCGGCCGTCGGCGCGGCATCCCGGTCACCTTCCGCTCCGGCGGCACCAGCCTCAACGGGCAGGGGCAGACCGAGGGGATCCTGGTCGACGTCCGCCGTCATTTCCGCGGCCTCACGGTGGAAGAGGACGGCGCCGCGCTGCGGGTCGGCACCGGCACGATCCTCGGCCACGCCAACAAGGTCCTCGCCCCGCACGGCCGCCGGCTCGGCCCTGATCCGGCGAGCACCGACGTCGCCACCGTCGGTGGCGTCGTCGCCAACAACTCCGGCGGGATGCGCTGCGGGGTGACCAAGGACTCCTACTCGACCCTGCGCTCGCTCACCTTCGTCCTGCCCTCGGGGACGCGGATCGACACCGCCGCGCCGGGCGCCGCCGCCGCCTTCGAGGCGGCCGAGCCGGAGCTCGCCGCGGGCCTGGCGGCGATCCGCGACGAGATCCGCGCCGACGCCGAGCTCACCGCCCGGATCAGGCGCAAGTTCGAGATCAAGAACACCACCGGGTACCGGCTCTGCGCCTTCCTCGACGCCGACGAGCCGCTGGCGATCTTCCGCCGTCTCCTGGTCGGCTCCGAGGGGACGCTCGCCTACGTCCCCGAGGTCGTCTTCGAGACCGTGCCGCAGCCGCCGCTGACGACCGTCGCCTGGGTCCACTTCCCGGACATCGACCGCGCGGTCGAGCCGGTCGGCGAGCTGATCGCGAGCGGGGCGACGGCGGTCGAGCTGATGATCGCGCCGGCGCTGATCACCGCCGCCTGGAACATGGTCGGGGCGCCGCAGGAGTGGAAGGAGCTCGATCCCACGACCGCGGCGCTGCTGGTCGAGTTCGGCGGCGAGACCGAGGTGGAGCTCGACGCGCAGGTCGAGCGGGCGCTGGCGATCGTCGCCGGCCACGAGACGATCGCCGCCCCCAGCTTCACCCGCGAGGCGGAGGAGGTCGAGATGGCCTGGCGGGTCCGCGAGGGCCTGCAGGGGCTGGTCGGCCAGCTGCGCCTGCCGGGGACCTCGCTGATCCTCGAGGACGTCTGCGTGGCGCCCGCCCGGATCGCCGAGTGCGCCCGCGACCTGCAGGCGCTGCTGACCGAGCACGGCTTCCTCCCCGGGGTCGCCGGCCACGCCAGCGCCGGGAATCTCCACTTCATGCTCACCCCGGACTTCTCCAAGCCGGAGGACCTGGAGCGCTACGAGTCGTTCATGGAGGGGCTGGTCGGGCTGATCGTCGAGAAGTACGACGGCTCGCTGAAGGCCGAGCACGGGACCGGCCTCAACATGGCCCCTTATGTGGAGCGCGAGTGGGGGACGCAGGCGACCGAGCTGATGTGGCGGGTGAAGCGGCTCGCCGACCCGGATGGGGTGCTCTCGCCCGGGGTCGTCCTCAACCGCGATCCCGGCGTCCACCTGCGCAACCTGAAGACGGAGCCGCCGATCGAGGAGTCGGCGACCCGCTGCGTCGAGTGCGGCTTCTGCGAGCCGGTCTGCCCGAGCCGCGACCTGACCACGACGCCGCGCCAGCGGATCGTGCTGCGGCGGGAGATCGCCCGGCAGGCGCCCGGCTCGCCGGTGCAGGCGGCGCTGCTCGAGGAACTCGGCTACGAGGCGCTCGACACCTGCGCCGCCGACGGCTCCTGTCAGCTCGCCTGCCCGGTCGGGATCGACACCGGGAAGCTGGTCAAGGAGATGCGGGCGGAGCGCCACACGGAGCGCGCCGAGCGGGCGGCGCTGGCGACGGCGAAGCGCTGGGGGGCGGTCGAGTCGGCCTCGCGGACGGCGCTGCGGGTCGGCGGCGGGGTGGCACGGCGGACGCGCAAGGGGCGGGCGCTCCCGGGCCCGGCGCGGGCGCGCCTGCCGGAGGCGACGCGCGCGGGCGCCGCCGCGGTCTACGTCCCCTCCTGCACCAACCGGATCTTCGGCGGCGGGCCGGTCGAGGCGCTGGTCGCGGTCTCGGCGCGGGCCGGGCTGCCGGTCTGGATCCCCGCCGACGTGGCGGGCAGCTGCTGCGGGCTGCCGTGGAGCTCCAAAGGCTACGGAGCCGCCCACGGCCACAAGGCAAACGAGCTGGTCGAGCGCCTCTGGGAGTGGAGCGGCGAAGGCGCCCTGCCGATCGTCGTCGACGCCGCATCCTGCACCGGGTCGGTGGTCGAACCGGGGGAGGGGACGCTGAGCGAGGAGAACGCCGCGCACCTGGCGGCGATGACGATCCTCGACTCGGTCGCCTGGGCCCACGACCGGCTGCTGCCGGGGCTGGAGGTCACGCGCAAGCTCGACGGCGCGGCGATCCACCCGACCTGCGCCACCCACCGCCAGGGCGACGCCGGGCGGCTTGCCGCCCTCGCGGCGGTGATCGCGGGCGATGTCTACCTGCCGCCGACGGGCACCTGCTGCGGCTTCGCCGGCGACCGCGGCATCGCCCATCCCGAGCTGACCGCCGCCGCGACCCGCGCCGAGGCCGCCGAGGTTGCGAGCGCCGTGACCGGGGGCCGGCACTTCGACGCCTACCTCTCGTCCAACCGCACCTGCGAGATCGGCATGACCCGCGCCACCGGCCGCCCCTACGAGTCCGTCATCAACGCCCTCGAGCGCGCCACCCGATGTTGACGGGCCGAAAGCTCAAGCCCGCCTGGAGTTTTCGGCCCGTCAACATCGGCGCGGGCCGGGTGCGCGTCAGTCGGCGGCGTTGAGGGGGCGCTCGTCGGCGGCGGGGTCCGCGGCGGGCTGAGCGCCGGCGGCGGCGCGGGCGTCGATGTCCTTCAGCAGGCGCTGGGTGCGCGCGTCGCGCTCCTGGCGCTTGTCGATCAACGGGTTGACGATCCCGCGCAGGGCCGAGACGTAGCGCCACCACTTCGGCGCGAAAACCCGCGGCGCCCGCTCTTCGATCCCGCGCACGAAGGCGGCCGCCGCTTCGTCGGGCTGGATCCGCTTCATCAGGAAGCTCGGGATCCCCTCGTTCAGTTTCTGCGCGTCGGGCTGGGAGAGGGCGTCCTTGACCATCGTCGTGTCGACCCAGCCGAAGTAGGCGACGGTAGCGCTCGCGCCGTGCGGGGCGAGCTCCACCCGCAGCGCCCGGCCGAGCGACTCGACCCCGGGCTTGGCCACCGCGTAGGGGCTGTTGCCCATCCCGTTGGCGAAGGCGTAGACGGAGGAGACCAGCCCGAGCTGGCCGCGCCGCTCGACGATCTGCGGCAGCGCCGCCCGCACCGTGCGGAAGACGCCCATCAGGTCGACCTCCAGCACCCGTTCCCATTCCTCGCTCGGCATCCCGTAGACGGTCGCCATCTGCTTCTGGGCGATGCCGGCGTTGGCGACCGCGCAGTCGAGGCCGCCGAACTCCTCGACCACCCGGGCGACGGCGGCCATCATCGCGCCCTGGTCGGTGACGTCGGCGCCGATCCCGATCGCCCGCGCGCCGATCCGGTCGGCCGCGTCGGCCGCCTGCTGCGGGTCGAGGTCGAGCACGGCAACCGAGGCGCCGCGCATCTGCATCTGACGAGCGGTCTCGAAGCCGATCCCGCGCGCCGCGCCGGTCACCAGCGCCACCTTGCCGTTCAGATCGAATGCAGGCATCGGCGCAACCCTAGTCGTTCGGGGGCAGGCTTGCGTTGCCAGGTACCCGCGAGTACCGCCCCGCCGGGGCCGGGGCCGGGGCCGGGGCCGGGGCCGGGGCCGGGGCCGCGAGACGGGGCCGAGGTCGAGGTCGGAGTCGGGGCCGGACCGCGAGTCGGGGCCGGACCGCGAGACGGGCCGGACCGGAGTCGGGGCCGGGCCGGGACCGGGGAGCGGGCGGGGCGGTGGGACGGGACGGGGGGGAAGGGCGGCGGGGCGGGGCCGGGGACGGGCCGGGCGGGGAAGGGCGGCCGGGTGGAGTTCGAGGAAGGGTCCGGGCCGGGGCGGCCGGGGACGGCGGGCCCCGGGCGTCTCGGAGGC
>DATJUK010000272.1:0-23746 GCA_035502495.1 Solirubrobacterales bacterium | reverse complement strand
CGTTAGGCGCAGCGTGCCACAGCTATGGGGCGCCTGGTTGCTCTTGTGCTTCGGCGTTTTCGCAGGCGTGCTTGCATGCGTGGAACTGGTCGAGTCCGGCGACTATTGGCCTGCCCTTGCTTGTGCCGCGATCGCCCTAATCTGCGCCGCAGGCGTCCTGGTGCCGATCGCATCCCAGAGTGTGCGTAGGTGGTGGTGGTAGCGGGTGGTTAGCTCGCAGCCGCTCGCCTAAGCAGTTGCTCGAAGAACCCGCCCAGGATTCCGCCGAGCCGACCCTCATCGGGGCGGTGAGAACGGGACGAGGATTTCCTACGCCGATTCCGCGTGGTTGAATAATTCGCCTAGGGACACGTCGAGCGCGTCGGCAAGGGTGGCGATCGTCTCAACGGTCGGACTGCGCTCGCCTCGCTCGATCCCACCTATGTAGTTGCGGTGGACGCCCGTCGCTTCGCTCAACGCCTCCTGCGTCAGCCCGCGCTCACGGCGAGCGTCGGCCAGGGCACGGCCGAGAGGGGGGAGCACACGATGCGGCTGCGCCATCCTGACGACGCTGCCAGGGATGCCGCTGCACCTCTACAGCCTGAGCGTGTGATTCACTCTGACCGCTCGGTCGGCCTCGCCACCCCGCCGACCAGGCTAATGCAGGGGCGGCTCGGTCTGGAGGTAGTCAGTGAAGCGAATCGCAGTCGCCGTGGTTCTCGTCGTCGCCGCGGTCGGACTGGTCGCCTGCGGGGGCGGTAGCTCGACCAGCTCGGCCGAAGAAATCGAAGCGGCCGAAGGAGTCGTTCTCTTCCATGAGTGGCAGCGTCTTAGTGGCCTCCCCGCAAAAGGGATTCACCGTCTCTCGATGGCTCTCGAATACGGCACCAAACAGGAAGCCGAAAGCCTGGAAGAAGTGGTGACCGTGGAGACGCTCTTCTCGTACGAGGTCCGGATCGAGGGGCACCCCATCGGGGTTCTGAGGGGAATCGGCTGCGAGGTCTACCGGGTCATGGCAGAAATCGAGACCGACGGGAACCTCGATCCTTTCGCGGCTTTTCCGCTCTGAGCTCATCTGTCACCACCAGGCCCCTGACTGCGTATGGAGGAGATGCCACAATGAAGACCGTGAAGTCGCAGCCGAAAAGCACTGCTCCCGCAAGGCCGTCCTCGGAGGACAGGCCGAAGCACGGGCTGCCCGGCACCCCCACGGAGCGAAGCGCCCGGATCAAGGCGGCCGCCAAGGCCAACCGGGAGACCCTGCGGCGCCTCGCCAAGTAGTCCCTTGACCGTTTACATCGAGCTGGGCGATTTCTGCGAGATTGCCGCGGAGATCCTCGAAACCACCCCAGAGCAGATCGCCCGGCTGCCCCGGATCGCCCTCGCCGATTCGGCTCTCGCCGCTCCGGGCTCGGGCTTCGGTGATGAGGACGCCTATCCGGAGTTGCTCGAAAAGGCGGCGGTCCTGATCGAACACCTGGCCCGCAACCATCCGCTGCCCGATGGCAACAAGCGCGCCGCGTTCCTCTCGGTCTGGATCTTCATGGAGGTCAACGGTCGGCCATTCCGGGGCGAAGATCCTGACGTGGATGTTTCGATGGTGGAGCGGATCGCGGCAGGCGAGACGACCCTGCCAGAGATCGTCGCCTGGATCGATTCCCGGACCGCGGTTTCGTCCTGACCCGGTCCCGAATGGCCGAGGGCAAGGCCTCTCGCCGTCGGCAGACTCGCCGGTGAGAGAGGAGCAGATCGCCGCATTCTCGGATTGTCGAATGCTGGCGAGATTGCTCAAGGTGACGCTCTGACGTAGCGTCACCTCCAGTCGTGGCAGAGGCGCGTGAAGTCGATCGGGGGAACGAGAGGGTGCGCAGGCTCATGCGACCCCCCGAGCTTGTCGTGCCCTTCTTGGGTGCGGGTGTATCCGAAAGTGCAGGGCTCTCCGCAGACGAGGCCGCTACCTGAAACCTCGGCTGGCGGCCCGGTCGCCCGCCCCCGTCGAGGAGACGGCGAGCGGTCCGGTCAGTGGGGGGGCGGACCGGTCCACGTGAGACGGACAGAAAAGTGCTGATGCGGAACGAGAACGATTCTGCTTGGGTACCTCGCAGGCCGCGCGGTGGCCCCGAGCCGATCGCGGTTCGGCAACCGGACATAGATGAAGGTAGGGAATCGGATGTCGGGAGTTCGACATGTGTGGTCTGCGCTGTTGGTGCTGAGTGCCGCCATTTTGGCGGTGGTCGTCTATGGCACGATCGGCCTGGGTCTGACCGCGGCGCAAGGAGACGAATCGAACATCATTGGCGAACCGCCGGCCGCCGCCCCGACGGCACGGCAGACGAAGGAGGCCCTCGAAGCGGCAGGCGTCGGCCGGGTTGCGGAACCGGCGGAAACCGACCTGCAGGTCGCCGAAGAACTCCCGCACCGTGGCCTGAGTGGCGAAGAAGCGCTCGAACTCACCGACGGCGTCTTCGGCGCCGAGCTGGAAGCGTCGGCGGGAATCTACGACGAACTCGAACCGACGAAGTTCCTCTCCGAACATGCGGCCGTGGTCCCCGCGTCCTCGCTGCCCGAACCGCCCGGAGACGAACCTTCCGGTCAGGAAGGGGCCGGTCCGCCGGACGGCCTCGCCGCCGACCAGCCGGTGCTGATCGAATCGCTCCTCCCACTGGAGACCGAAGACGCCGAAGGGAAGGTGGAACCGGTCGACCTCAGCCTGCAGCACCCCGAAGGTACCGGCGGCGGCCTGGAGCCGCAGAACCCGCTGACGGAACTGATGATCCCCGCCCACCTGGAAGAAGGGATAAAACTGGGAGAATTCGGGATCGAAGTGATGGGAACCACCGGCGCGGTCGCTCCGACCGACGTCGAGGAACGGTATGCCTTCTACCCGAACGTGGCGGAAAACACGGACCTCGCCGTCGCGCCGACCCCGACCGGGGTCGAGACGATGACCGACATCCGCAGCGCCGAAGCGCCCCGCTCCTCCACCTATCGCCTCTCGGTGCCGTCAGGCGCGACCCTGCAGGCGGCGCTCGGCGGAGGAGCGGAAGTCGTGGAAGGAGGGCGGACGTCCCTGATCGTCCCGAAGCCGAGCGCGATCGATGCCTCCGGGGCTGCGGTCCCGACCGAGATGACCGTGGAGGGCGACGAGCTCACGGTTTCGATTTCTCCAGATTCCGCGACCCGGTACCCGGTCCTCCTCGATCCGGCGTACATGCCGGAAGGGTGGAACTGGAACGAAAAAGGCCAAGGCTTCAACGGCTGGTCCTCGAGCACCACCGCCCCTGCCTACTCGGCCCTCACCTACGAGTCTCCTATGACGCAGCCGGGCGGCCGATCACCTCGAAGATCTGGAGTGGCGGCATCGGCATGGCGAGGATCGAAGCCCGGAGCCAGACCACCTACAGCCCCACGCTGGGGCTGCCGACCGAACAGAAATTCGTCTGCGAAGAAAAAAGCTGCACCGGCTTCGACAGCCAGGCGACCACCACGACCTACAACGCTCTTGGTCAGGTGACCAGATACGAAGACGCCGACGGCGCCGTGACGGAAACGAAATACGACGCCTATGGGCGCCCGTCGACGGTGACCGACCCGAGAGGCACGGAGACGATGCACCGCGACGAAGCATCCGGCGTGCTCACGAGCATGGAAGTCCCCGGAGTCGGCACGTTCACCGCCCACTACGACGCCGACGGAGACCTGACCGAACGCGGCCTATCGAACGGCCTGACGGCGAAGACGACCTACAACCAGGCGGACGAACCGATGGGCCTCATCTACACCAAGACGAGCTCCTGCGGCAAAAGCTGCACCTGGTATGAAGAATCGCTCGAACGCTCGATCGAAGGCCGGATCATCGCCGACAATGGCACGCTCGTGAGCAACCTCTACAAGTACGACAAGGCGGGGCGACTGACCGAAGCGACGGAAACGCCGACCGAAGGCGAATGCACGAGCCGTCTCTATACCTACGACGCGGACTCGAACCGGTTGTCCAAGACGACCAGGCCCCCCGGTGTCGGCGGGGCGTGTCCGACTTCGGGTGGGACCACGCAGAGCTATAACTACGACGAAGCCGACCGGCTGATCGGGCCGACCTACGACGCCTGGGGACGCATCACCAGCCTGCCGGCGGAATTCGCCGGGGGGAAAGCGCTCACCACCGGATACTTCGCCAACAACATGGTGGCCAATCAGACCCAGAACGGGGTGACGAACACCTTCCAGCTCGACGCCACCGGCCGCCAGCGCCAGCGCGAACAGACGGGCGGGGTGGCAGGCATCGAAATATTCCACTACGACGGGACGGGTGACTCGCCGTCCTGGACCGCCCTGGGCTCGACCTGGAGCCGGAACATCCCTGGTCTCGGAGGCGAACTAGCGGCTGTACAGGAAAGCAACGGGACCACGACCTTCAAGCTCACCGACCTTCACGGCGATGTCGTGGCGTCGGCGAGTTCGAGCCCGACTGCGACGAAACTTCTGGCGACGTTCCGCTTCGACGAATTCGGCGAACCGGAGTCTGGCGGAGCGGGGAGGTACGGATGGCTCGGAGGGAAGGCGCGGCGCACCGAACTGTCCTCGGGCGTGATCCAGATGGGCGCGCGCAGCTACATCCCGCAGCTGGGCCGGTTCCTGACTCCGGACCCGGTGCCCGGAGGCTCGGCAAACGCGTATGACTATGCGGATCAGGACCCGATCAACATGTTCGACTTGGGCGGGGAATGCCCGAAAAACAATCCCGACGACCCCTGTCACAAGGGGAACCGAAAAGGGTCTCGAGCAGAGACGCCGCACGAACATCGTAAGTTCACCAAGAGGGAACATCGTGCGATTGTGAGAGCCGCTCGAGAATTGGCCGAAGAAAAGACGGTCAGGCTACGGATCAGGGTTGTTAACAAGACCGTCGCGGAAATGAAGAGCATCGTCGAACAACACAATGCCGCCAATTCACAGTCTGGGCTCGAATCGCTATTGAGTTCACTCGGCGCGAAGGTCGAGTCTGTCTTGCCCGATTGTGCACAAGTTGGGGCCGCGTTGGATGGCGCGTCATTCGTGACGGGAAGCATCGCGATCGGATTAGCGGCGGTTCCGGGCGCTCAGGGTGCTGCCGGTGGGCTGGGCCTTGCTTCAGGGAGCACGGGACTTGCAGCCGTTCCGTTCGACGTAGAGGGAAAAGAAGGGAATTGCTAACCGGCGCCGCCCTAGCGCCTGGAACTTTTGTTCCTGTTGTCGTAGGCGTTATGTTTGGTGGTGTTATCTCGGTTTTCGTAGTTTGGCGGGAACTGGGGCCGACCGCAGAAGAGAAGGGACCGCCGAGCCGAAACCCGGCGACTTTCGCAATGGCGATGAGGAGGTTGGCTGCGATCTACTTGGCCATCGCGTTCCTATTCTTTGTCGTGGCGATCATCACGGGAGGGGCCGCGCCGATCATCATCACCGCCCTTAACCTCGGCCTCGGTCTACTGGGCTTCGTAGTTGCTCGTCGTTCTGGAAGACCTAAAACCTCCCGGTAGTTGGGGGCTAGCCTTAATGGCTACCGGCTCGGCATTCGTCGGCAACGCGCAGCAAACGAGCGATTGTTTATAGGACACGCTTGGCTCTGTAGTGTCCAGAGCGCCACTCGCCCTTTTTCCTCGATCCCGGCGAATCGTGCGAATTTTACCCGGCGTCAGTCGGCGCCGAACGTGTGCGCGTGCCGTACCGAGGTGTGGGTAGCAGCGGGACGCGTAGACCTGCGCGACGCCTGTGCGCGGCGAGGCGGCAAGGACTCCGGGCGGTCCAGGACGGCGAGTCACCCGTCCCGTCGTAGTGGAATATTTCGATGCGGTGTCGGGAGGCTTTACCGGCCCGTTCAGGTCCCCGTCGGCGTCATAGGCCGCGATGAAGGTCCCAACCCCCAGACACTGCGCCGCCGACCCGGGTCGATCCTGCGGATCCTGGGACGGTAGAAGCCGAGGGAGATGGTACGAATCCGGTATCGTGATTACGCCTACGACAGGAACCTCCCAATCAACGTAAAGGACGCGTTGGCGATTTAGTGCAGATATGCGACGCACCCACAAAAGGGAGTAGGCAGCGGGAAGATAGTCGGAAGCGAACCCCTTAAAAGCCCGACGCTAGAAGGCCAAATGCCTTGGGGCTGGGAGAACTGGAACAAAGGGCCGCCAATTGAATTTGCCTGTGAAATTGGACAGGAATACAAGGTCACGCTCACCGTCCTAATTGGTGTGACCTTTGGCAGAATAGAAACCGAATCGGTGTCCGCGGAGGAGGTTTGCGGCCATGGACGATATTGAGGCCGATCGCAAGACCCTTGGAGGGAAGTGATGTCAAGCAAGCCTCGGTTGACCGCGATCTGCGTCGCCCTGATGTGCGCGACGGGTATCGGGGTTGCCGTTCATGCGGCGTCCGGTTCTGCTGGAGGAGTCTGCCTGAAACGTCCGCTTCGGGCGATGATCGGCCATGGAGTGTCACCCGCCGGCCAGAAGTGGTACGTCGTGAGTCACCTGAAGAACGACGACCGCTGCCATACGCGCATGTTGGAAACCACGTTTCACCCGTCTGGCACTAGCGCGGTCAGTTTTGGGGCCGGTTACGGCGTTCCCATCGGAGGCAGCCTATCTTCTACTTTCGTGCTCTTTTCGGAGCAGATGAAAGTTGGCGAAGAGATCGCGTATGGCGGGTTCACCTCGGATAAGGTGGCATTAGTCGAAGCATCGACCGGTGAGGGCCACTGGGTCAAGATCGAACCGAAAAGACCGCAGCTACCGAAGGTCCCGAGTTGGCTTCGCAATGTTCGTTACTTCATCGAATATCTGCCCCGGGACAAGAAGGTCGAGTTTGTGCGGGTTCGAGACCGAACGGGGCGCGTCTTATACCAAGGACGCGAAACGGTCTTCGGAAAATTCGAGGACGTAGGCGTTCTGTAGCGCGAGGGCTGGCGGGTGTCGGCGTAGGCATCTGCACAAGCGGCGTGCGGTGAATCCCATCGCCGCCCAGTGGATTGTTGATCAATCCGGCTCGGATACATGCGTCGGTATCACGCCGGGCTATGCGAACGTGGCGTCAACTCGAGGGCGAGCTGCGTATGGCCAAGCGCCAATGGCTGACTCCACGAAGCCGGCGGTGATCATCAACACGCAGGCGGTCACGGCGGCCCAAGGTCGATCGCCCATCGACACGGCGCCTTCGGCCGCATTCACTTCATGAACAAGGTGGATTGCTCGTTGGATGCACATTCCGTTTGTTCGCCCCCCCGGGAGGTTCACGGGGTTGCGGGATTAGGAGCCGGCAAGACGCTACGTTTCCGCGCGTGACTTGGAGGCGCCTCGGCAGGTAGACCGCTCCCGTGCTCTTGCTCGCGTGGTCAGGAACCTCGGCAGGGCCTGAACCTCGACGGCTCCTCTTCCAGAGCTGAGCACGCAAGTGCCGGGGGCGGACGTTTCGACCGGCGGGCAAAACGTCGTCCACGGGGTCCGGTCACCAGTCCGACCGCGTGAAGCTCGGGCCCCGAAGGCGAGCACGACCCATGGCTTGCGCCTGGCGCCCCCCGGCTGAAGGTCGCGGGAGGGGGACGCTCGTGTCGATGACGACGTTGGGCATGGCGACCGCCAGCCTAGGTCGCAGTCGGGCGGCGTAATACTCCTCGGAGAGGGTGGCGAGGACCTGCTCGTCGGTCACGTCCGCGTTACGCTGCCGGTGTCCGCCTCTCTGCGCACTGGAAGTCGCCCCCGTCAGCGGCTTTTCCGTCGACGGCCTCGGCCCGGCGTCAGGCTCGCGTCTCGCCTTCGTCGCACGGCAGAGCCGTTCCGTGGTCGGCAGATCTCCGGCCGCCGGCCGGACTAGGATGCCGCCGTGGTCCGCTCTGCTCGCATCGTGGTCGCCTTGGTCGTGGGGCTGGTGGGACTGCTCACCTTCCAGGTCGCCGACGCCTTCGCCGAATCGGCGCAGCTCTTCGCCACGAGCTTCTACTCGAGCGAAGGTGAAGTGCTGCCCATCTCGCTGGCGACGCTGAGCGCCGGGACGAAGGTCAAGCTGGGCGGGCAGAAGCCGTTCGGGATCGCGATCTCCCCCGACGGGGGTCGCGCCTTCACCGCGAACCTCGGTGGCGGCGGGGTCTCGGCGATCGAGACCGCCACCGGGTCGTTCACCACCGCCACCGGCGCCGCCCTCAAATCGCCTGGTTCGATCGCCGTCTCGCCCGACGGCTCCCAGGTCTACGTCGGCAACGTCTACGAAGACACCGTCGCCGTGGTCGACGCTCACACTCTCGCCGTCGCGCCCGCCGCGATCACGGTCGGCGAATGGCCGGAGGCGATCGCCTTCACCGCCAACGGGCAGTTCGCCTACGTCGCCAACACCCAGACCGGCAGCGAGGACGTCTCGGTGATCGACACCGCGACGCGGTCGGTGGTGAAGACGATCACCGCCGGCCTGCCTCCCTTCCCGTGCAGGCTGGCGGTCTCGCCGCGCAACGGCGACATCGTCGTCGCCGGCGGCTGCGGCGCGGGCAGCGGAGGCGTCTCGGTGATCGATCCCCTGACCGACGCGGCGACGCCGGTCGCCGGGGCGGGCAGCGACCCCGACAACGCCTTGGCGATGGCGCCGGACGGCACCCGCGCCTACGTCCACGACAACAGCAACGGCGACATCAAGATCGTCGACCTCCTCACCGACCAGGTCGAATCCACCCCGCTCGCCGTCGGCCAGGGCGAACTGGAAAACATGGTGGTGTCGCACTCGGGCCGGTTCCTCTACGCGCCGCGCTACGACGCCGGGACGATCTCCCAGATCGACACCGCCACCGGGGCGGTCAAACCGATCTCCACCTCCCTCGGGCGGGCTACCGCGGCGGCGATCACGCCGGGGGCGGCCCCCGCCGCGGCATTCACCGTCGGCCCCGGGAGCGCCGGCGCCGCGACCACCTTCGACGCCGGCGCCAGCACCACCCCGGACGGCGGCCCGGCGACCTACGAATGGAATTTCGGCGACGGCACCACCGAGACCACCGCCGCGCCGACCGTCTCCCACGCCTTCGCCGTCGCCGGGAGCTACACCGCCGTCCTCACGGTCCGCGACGACGAAGGCTGCGCGGCCGAATTCGTCTACACGGGCCAGACCGCGGTCTGCGCGGGCGGGGCGCAGGCGCGGTCGAGCCATGCCTTCACCGTCCCGGCGGCACCCTCGCCGCCGTCCTCCGCTCCCACCACCGGTCGCTCTTCCTCCACGGCGCACTGCCGGGTCCCGAAACTTCACGGCCGCGGCCTCAAGGCCACCCGCCATCGGCTCCGTCTCGCCGGGTGCCGGCTCGGCAAGGTCCGCGGCGACCAAGGACGGAAGTCCAAGGTGGTGCACCAGCATCCGGCCCCCGGCAGGCAACTGCCGGTGGGCGCGAAGGTCACCGTGCGGGTCGAACCTCCGTCGCCCGCACGGTAGCGGCGAACCGGCTCGGACCGAGGCGCCGCACGGTGCTCGGGCCGACCGCTCGGCCGGCCGGGCGACCTTCGCTGCCGCGCCCGCCGGCCCGGCCCCTCAGCGCGAGCGCTCCAGCACCTCGCCGAAGGCGTGTTCGATCTCGGCGCTCAGGTCGAGGCGGAAGAGGGCGACGAGGGCCTCGACGCCGAGCGGGCGCAGGCGTTCGACCGACTCGGTGATCTCGGCCCAGCGCTCGGCCGGCCGGCCGGCGTCGTCGAAGGGGCCCCAGAGCTCGTCGAGGAAGAGCTCGACGAAGGCGCGGGCGGAGGAGCGCGAGTTGCGCTTGAGCTTGCCCATCACCTCGACCGCGGCGGCGAGCGGGATCCCCATCGCCTGCACCTCCTCCGCCGCCCGCAGGAGGACCGGGCTCGGGGCTTCGAAGCGGCCCTCGCCGACGGCGACCAGGAGGCCGAGCTTTTCCGCCTTCGCGGTCAGCTTCGGTTCGTCGACGCCGAAGCGCTCGGTCAGCTCCGCCTGGGTGAGGACTTCCGGCGCCTCGGCGGGGAGGGGGGCCTTGAGCGCCGCGCGCAGGTCGGCGAAGCGCTCGGCGTTGGCCCCGTACTCGCCGATCAGCCGCTTGATCGCGCTCAGCTTCAGGCCCTCCGCCTGCATCTCCTGGATCAGCCGCAGGCGCTCGACGTGGAGGCGGCCGTAGTAGCCGATCCGGGCGCGGACCTCGGGCGGCGGCAGCAGCCCGCGTGACTGGTGGTTGCGGATGTTGCGCACCGACATGCCGGTCTCGTAGGCGAGCTGCTCGACCGTCAGCTCGCGGTCGTCCGCCGCGGGGCCGCCCGGCGGCGGGAGGATCTCGGGGTCGGTCATCGATCCATCATAACTCTTCCTATGTAACCTCAAATGAGGTAACGTTTAAGAGGTAACGATGGCCGAGGCAGGAGCGAAACCGATGGTCCACCCCTTGCGGCGGCGCGCCCTCGACGCGGCGCGGACCCTCTTCACGCCCCTGCTGCCCGACGACTACCTGGAGATGATCGACCCGCTCTGGTCGACGCGCGAACTGCGCGGCCGGATCGAGCGCGTCGAGCCCGAGGCCGACGGCGCGGTGAACCTCCTGATCCGTCCCGGCCACCGCTGGCCCGGCCATCTCCCTGGTCAGTACCTGCGCATCGGGGTGGTGATCGACGGCGTCCACCACTGGCGCGCCTACTCGCTGACCACCGATCCGCGGCGCCCCGACGGCTGCATCGGCATCACGCCGAAGCTGGTCGAGGCCGGCGTCGTCTCGCCCTACCTGGTGCACCGGGCGCGGCCGGGCGACGTGGTCCGCCTCGGCGGCGTCGAAGGCACCTTCGTCCTCCCCGAGCCGCCGCCCGCGCGGCTCCTCTTCATCTCCGCCGGCTCCGGGATCACCCCGATCATGAGCATGCTGCGCGGCCTCGACCGCGCCGACGCGCTCGGCAACGTCGTCTACCTGCACTCGGCCCGCCACGCCGACGGCGTCATCTTCGGCCCCCGCCTGGAGGAGATCGCGGCGCGCCGCCCCGGCCTGCGCCTGCACCTCCAGATCACCGCCGAGGCAGGCCGCATCGCCCCCGCCGACCTGGACCGGCTCTGCCCCGACTGGCGCAACCGGACCACCTTCGCCTCGGGCCCGGGGGAGATGCTGGACCAGCTCCGCGCCCACTGGCGGGACGAGGGCGACCCCGAGCTCCTCGCGATCGAGCGCTTCCAGCCGATCGTCGGCGACGCCGGCGTCGGCGGCGCGGGCGGGACGGTCAGCTTCCTCGCCAGCGACGCCGCCGTCGCCTGCGCGGGCCAGACGCCGATCCTGCGCGCGGGCGAGGAGGCGGGCCTGGCGCTGCCGTTCGGCTGTCGGATGGGCATCTGCCACACCTGCGTCGGCCGCCTCCACTCGGGCCGCGTCCGTGACCTGCGCACGGGCGAGGTCCACGGGGCCGCCGGCCAGACCGTGCGCACCTGCGTCAACGCCCCCGAGGGCGATGTCGAGATCGAGCTTTGAGCGAAAGGAGACCGCGATGAACGCCACCGCAACCACCGAGGCGATCGAGCCGAGCCCGCTCGCCCGTCTCTCCGACGAGCAGCTGACCCAGATCGCCGCCGAATTCGACGCGATCCGCGACCGGGTGATGGGGGAGCTCGGCGACCGCGACCGCCGCTACATCGAGAACGTGATCGCCCTGCACCGGCGCCTCGCGGTGCTCGGCCGGGTGCTCCTGCTCGCCTCGCGCAGGCGGCCGGCCTGGCTGGCCGGCACCGCCGCGCTCGCCGCCGCCAAGGTGCTCGAGAACATGGAGATCGGCCACAACGTGATGCACGGTCAGTGGGACTGGATGAACGACCCGCGCATCCACTCGACCACCTGGGACTGGGACAACGTCTCCCCGGCGGAGGCCTGGAAGCACTCCCACAACTACGAGCACCACACCTTCACCAACATCCGCGGCAAGGACCGTGACCTCGGCTACGAGATCATGCGCGTCGACCCCGAGCAGCCCTGGCACCCGGTCTACCTCCTGCAGCCGCTCTACAACCTGGTCCTCGCCGCGCTGTTCGAGTGGGGGGTGGCGCTGCACGACCTCAATTTCGAGGCGATCAGATCGGGTGAGAAGCCGGCCTGGAAGGTGCGCCAGGAGCTCCGCGCGATCGGCGTCAAGGTGCGCGAACAGGCGCGCAAGGACTACCTCGCCTGGCCGCTCCTGAGCGGGCTCGCGATGGCGGCGCTCGGGGCCGTCGGGCAGCTGCGGGAGGAGCGCCGGGAGCCGACCCGCCGCGGGCGGCGCCGGAGCCCGCTCGGCGCGGTGGCGCGGCGCGCCCTCGGCGATGGCGTCGCGGGCTTCCGGGCGACCCTCGCCGCCGACCTGACCGCCAACCTCGTCCGCAACGTCTGGGCCTACGCGATCATCTTCTGCGGCCACTTCCCGGAGGAGACCTACAGCTTCAGCGAAGCGGAGGTCGAGGACGAGTCGCCGGGCGGCTGGTACGTCCGCCAGCTGCTCGGCTCGGCGAACATCGAGGGCGGGCCGCTCTTCCACCTCGCCGCCGGCAACCTCGGCTACCAGGTGGAGCACCACCTCTTCCCCGACATGCCGAGCAGCCGCTACGCCGAGGTGGCCCCGCGGGTGCGGGAGACCTGCCATCGCCACGGCCTCCCCTACAACAGCGGCCCGCTCGGCCGCCAGCTCGGGACCGTGCAGCGCGCCATCCTGCGGCTCGCCTTCCCCGGCGGCCGGCGGAGGCGGACGAGCTGACCGAAGGGGCGTCGGCCGGGCCGCGGACGGCGCCGGCCCGGCCGACGCGACCTAGCCGACCGCCTTCTTCAGCTCGGCGCCCGCGCTGAACCTCGGCACCGTCTTCGCGGCGATCTGCATCGACTCGCCGGTCTGCGGGTTGCGCCCCATGCGGGCCTCGCGATGGGAGACCGAGAACTTGCCGAAGCCGGTAAGCCTCACCTCGTTCCCTTCGCCCATCTGCTCCTCGATCGCCTTCAGCGTCGCCTCGAGGGCGCGCTTCGCCTCGCCGACGCCGAGCCCGCTTCTCTCGGCGACGTCACGGACCAACTCATCCTTACCTACGAGTGCCATGGATCATCCTCCGAACTTCTCGGTGCTCCGCTACCCAACGCGGACTGTCACCCCGAAACGGTAGAGACGCCGTAGGTCGTCGCCGCGGCAGGGGCCGGATACGGGCGGAAAGTGGATCCCGCGCCGGATCGCGATGATCCCGGCGATGTCGCCCGCGCGGATCGTCTACGTCGGCCACGCCACCGTCCTGATCGAGCTGGACGGGGTCCGGCTGCTCACCGATCCGGTGCTCGGCTCCTGGCTCGGGCCGCTGCGCCGCCACGGCGCCGCGCCGCCGGCCGCGGTGACCGCGGGCCTCGACGCGGTGCTGATCTCCCACCTTCACCGTGACCACCTCGATCGGCGCTCGCTGCGCCGGCTCGCCCCCGAGGTGCCCCTCGTCGTCCCGGCCGGCACCGGGGCCTTCTTCGCCCGCCACGTCACCGGCGAGGTGGTCGAGCTCGCGCCCGGGCAGTCCCACCGGATCGGCGCCGTGGAGGTGACGGCGACGGCGGCCACGCACGAGATCGGCCGCCGTGGGATCGCCGCCGCGCCGGTCGGCTACCTGGTCGCGGGCGGGCGCCGGGTCTACTTCGCCGGCGACACCGACCTCTTCGCCGGGATGGCCGACTTCGCCCGCGGGCTCGACCTCGCGCTGCTGCCGGTCTGGGGCTGGGGACCGACCCTGGGCCTCGGCCACATGAACCCCGAGCGCGCCGCCCGCGCCGCCGCCGCGCTGGCGCCGCGCCTCGCCGTCCCGATCCACTGGGGGACCTTCTACCCCGCCGGGCTGGCGCGGCTGCGTCCGCTGCCGCTGAGCGAGCCGCCGCGCGAGTTCGCCGCCCGCCTGCGGGACCTGGCGCCGCAGGTCACCGCGAAGATTCTTCAACCCGGTGCGGCCCTGAGCATGCGAGAGTCGTGACGATGCGAGTCCGCCGGGCCATCCTGATCACCCTCCTCGACGCGCTGGTGCTGCTGGTGCTGTCCGCGCTCCTCGACTCCTTCGTGCTCGACGGAACCGGGAGCGCCCTGCTCGCCGCCGCCCTGGTCGGGATCCTGAACGCCCTGGTCTGGCCGGCGCTGGCCCGCCTCGCCCTGCCGCTCAACGTGCTCACCCTCGGGCTCGGCGGCCTGGTCCTGAACGCGCTGCTGGTCGGCGTGGTGATCAACCTGCTGCCCGACGCCCGGATCCGCGGCATCGTCGACCCGATCGTGATCACGATCGTGCTCGCCGGGACCACCGCGGTGGTCAACTACGCCTTCGCGATCGACGACGACGAATGGTGGTACCGGCAGGTGGTCCGGCGCCAGGCTCGGCGCCGCGGCGAGGTCACCGAGAGCGACGTCCCGGGCCTCCTCCTGCTGGAGATCGACGGCCTCGCCCACGACGTCCTGCTGCGCGCGATGCGCGACGGCAGCGCCCCGACGATGGCGCGGTGGCTGCGCTCCGGCAGCCACGAGCTGCGCCGCTGGGAGACCGACTGGTCCTCGCAGACCGGCGCCTGCCAGGCGGGGATCCTGCACGGCTCAAACGACGACATGCCCGCCTTCCGCTGGTGGGAGAAGGAGACCGGCCGGCCGATCGTCACCAACCATCCGCGCGACGCGGCGGAGCTCGAGCGGCGCCACTCCGACGGGCGCGGGCTGCTCCACGCCGACGGCGCCAGCCGGGCCAACATCCTCTCCGGCGACGCTCCCCACTCGATGCTGACGATGAGCACCGCGCTCACCCGCCGGCGGCCGCTGGGGCGTGACTACGGCGCCTACTTCGCCCGTCCCTACGCCGTCGCCCGCACGCTCGTCCTCGCCGTCGCCGACATCGCCCGCGAGCGCCGCGCCGCCCGCGGCCAGGTCCGCGACGACGTCCGCCCGCGCATCGCCCGCGGCCGCTCCTACGCGTTGATGCGCGCCTGGGCGACCGTGGTCCAGCGCGACCTCCAGGTGGCGACGGTGATCGGCGACGTCCTCGCCGGGCGCCCCTGCATCTACACCACCTTCCTCGCCTACGACGAGGTGGCCCACCACTCGGGGATCGAGCGCCCCGACGCGCTCGCCGTCCTCCACGACCTCGACCGCCAGATCGCCCGCATCGCCACCGCCTGCGCGGACGCGCCGCGGCCCTACCGCCTCGTCGTCCTCTCCGACCACGGCCAGTCGCAGGGGGAGACCTTCCGCGACCGCTACGGCCTGACGCTGGAGGACCTGGTGCGCGGCAGCTGCGACGCCGGCCGCGTCTTCGCCGCGATCGGTGGCGACGACGACGCGCTCTCCTACATCGGCGCCGGCCTCACCGAGGTCGCCCGCGACGACACGGTGGCGGGCCGCACGGTGCGGGTGGCGACCCGCGGGCAGGTGGCGGGCGGGGCGGTGATGCTCGACCAGGAGGGCCGCCGGGAGGTCGCTCCCGCCGGCGACGGCGAGCTGCCGGAGCTGTCGGTGATGGCGTCCGGCTGCCTCGGCCTGGTCAGCTTCCCGAGGCTGCCGGGGCGGGTCACGCTGGAGCGGATCGAGGCGCTCTACCCGGACCTGATCCCGGCCCTGCGGGAACACCCGGGGATCGGCTTCGTCATGGTCTGCTCGACGGCCGACGGGGCGCTGGCGATCGGCCCCGCGGGCGTCCACCACCTCGACGCCGAACGGGTGGTGGGGGAGGACCCGCTGGCCCCCTTCGGCCCCAACGCGGCCCGGCACCTGCGCCGCACCGACTCCTTCCCCCACTGCGCCGACCTGATGATCAACAGCGCCTACTGGGCGCGGTTCGACGAAGTGGCGGCCTTCGAGGAGCTGGTCGGCTCGCACGGCGGCCTCGGCGGGACCCAGTGCTTTCCGCTCGTCCTCCACCCGGGCGAGCTCGCCTGGCCTGCCGAGGAGGTGATCGGCGCCGAGTCCATCCATCGCATCCTCCGCGGCTGGCTCGCCGCCCTCGGTCACTCCTCGTACGGGCCGCCGGCGAGCGGGCCGCTCTCCGCCGCGGCGGCGGTCGACGGCGGCGTCTGATCGTCCTCCCGCCTGCGCTTGCGGCGGTCTTTCATCTCGCGGCTTTTCACCTTCGCGTCGGCGTAGGAGGACTCGACCAGCGCTTTGCCGCCGCTCCAGCCGAAGACCCAGGAGACCATCACGACGGCGAAGATCACGTTCCAGGCCGAGGTGACCAGCTGCTGGCTGATCGAGTAGGCGGTGGCGGTGGCCGCGTCGGTCGAGCCCGCCAGCGCCACCGAGTTCATCGCCTGGGTGACGCCGACGCCGCCGGGGGTCGCCGAGACCGTGTTGGAGATCGAGTTCGAGGCGGTCACGGTGGCGACGTCGTGGAAGGTGGCGGGGATGCCGTAGGCGGCGAGGAAGACGGCGACGATCGCCAGCCGCGGCAGGTAGCTGCCGAGCGACGGTGCGACGACGTCGAGGAGGAAGCGGCGCGGCGTGCGCAGGACCGCGCCCCCTTCCATCACCTGTTCGCGCAGCCCGGCGAGCTTGCGGCGGAAGATCCGGGCGAGCAGGAAGATGAGGACCGCGGCGCCGGCGAGGATCGCGACGACCAGGCCGGTGTGTTCGGCGAGGAAGCCGAGCTTGACCGAGAACGAGCCCGCCACCGAGAGGAAGAGGTAGAGGTAGAGGGCGACGTTGAAGACCGTGAAGGGGATCTTCTGCACGACGATGCCGGAGACCATCATCGGGAAGGTGGCGCCGGCGAAGAGGGCGGTGAACATCAGCAGCATCACCCAGGTGCCGATGTTGGCGGGCAGGAAGCTGTTGAGGGCGACCGCGGTCGCGTAGGAGGCGAGCACGATCCGGTAGCTCACCCCGGCCAGGGGCGTCGCCCGCAGGATGCCGAACCAGGCCGCCGCCGCCAGCGCCGTGTTCACCGTCTGCAGGAGGACCCCGACGACGATCGCCCAGGTCGGGATCTCGCCGAGCTTGCGGAAGAGTTCGGCGATCCAGTCGTCGACCGGGATCCCGAGCAGGTCGAGGACGTAGACGGCGAGCGCCGACCCGCCCACCCAGAGGGCGATCCGGAGGAGGCGGCGCGACAGCGGCTCGGCTTTCACGCGCCCAGCGTACGCCGCCCGGGCGGCGCCGGTTGTCGGCGGGCGCGGGCGCGGGATAGCCTCTGGCCGAGATGGAGGCGCCGCCTTGCACAGCGAGCTTCAGGGAGTAGCGCGGAGGGCGGCGGCGGTCGGGTCGCTGGGGCTGGCGGCGGGCGCGGCGGCGCTTGCCGTGGCCTTGGCGCTCGACCGCTTCCCGCGCGGGATCGCGGTGTTCGCCGGCCTCGTGGTCGCGCTCTGGGCGGGCTGGACCGCGCTGCGCGGCGAGGGCCTCGGGCGGCTCGCCGCCGCGGCCCTCGCCATCGCTGCGGTGGCGGCCACGATCCTCGCCATCGTCCTCGCCGGCGGCCTGCTCCTCGACCTCGCCGTGGCCGCCGCCTTCGTCGCCTCGGTGGTCCTCGCCCGCGTCGCCTTCCGGGTGCGCGTCGACCTGCCGGCGGGACCGCCGCCGCGCCGGCCCTTCCTCTTCTTCAACCCGCTGTCCGGGGATGGGAAGGCGCTTCGCTTCAACCTCGCCGAAGAGGCGCGGGGGCGCGGGATCCGGCCGGTCGAGCTGCGGCCGGGCATGGATCTGCGGGCCCTGGTCGAGGACGCGGTGGCGGCCGGGGCGGACGCGCTGGCGATGGCCGGGGGAGACGGCTCGCAGGCGATCGTCGCCGCGATCGCCGCCGACCACGGGCTCCCCTACGCCTGCGTCCCGGCCGGGACCCGCAACCACTTCGCCCTCGACCTCGGGGTCGACAGGGAGGACGTGGTCGGCAGCCTCGACGCCCTCGTCGACGGCGGCGAGCGGCGGGTCGACCTGGCCGAGGTCAACGGCCGCGTCTTCGTCAACAACGTCTCGCTCGGCCTCTACGCCGACGCCGTCCAGCAGTCGGGATATCGCGACGCCAAGATCCGCACCCTGATCGCGATGGCCCCGGAGGGGACGCGGCCGCGCGACGCCGACGCGGCGTTCCATTGGCAGGGCCCCGACGGGCGCGGGGGCGAGGACGCCGTCGCCGTGCTGGTCTCCAACAACCCCTACCGGCTCGGCACGGCCCTCGGCTCCGCCACCCGCCCCCACCTGGACCGCGGCGAGCTCGGCATCACCACGGCCGGCGTCGACGGCTCCCGCCACGGCGTCGCCCGCCTGCGCTCCTGGACCTCCCGCTCCTTCACGGTCGAGTCGGAGAAGCCGGTGGCGGCGGGCATCGACGGCGAGGCCACCACCTTGGCGCCGCCGATCCGCTTCGCCTCCCGACCCGGGGCCCTGGCGGTCCGGATCGCCCCCGGCCACCCCGGTGCCTCACCCGCCACCGCCGTCCCCCGCGGCCTCCCCGCGACCGCCCTCGCCCTCGCCCGAATCGCCCTCGACAAGACCGACGCCCCGACCCCCGCCCCGGAGCCCCCGGTCGTTTGCTGAGTTGTCCCCCCTATGGCGGGGACAACTCAGCAAACGCGGAGGTCGGCGTCGTGGAAGGCGCATGGTCGGCGGATGAGGCGCGCGGCCGCGGCGATCTAGGGTGGGGGGCGATGGCCGATCGCGACCTCGGCTGGCGGGGGACCTACAACGCGCGTGACCTCGGCGGGCTGGCGCTCCGCGGCGGTGGGGTGACGCGGTGGGGCGCGATCGTGCGCTCGGACTCGATGCAGGGCCTCGAGGCGCGGGGCTGGGAGGAAGTCGAGGCGCACGGGATCAGGACCGTGATCGACCTGCGCAGCGAGCATGAAATCGGCGCCGACGTCGCGCCGCGGCCGGGCTCGATCGAGACCGTGAACATCCCCCTCGACGTGACCGAGGACCGCGAGTTCTGGGACGTCTGGGAAAGCGGGCCGCAGTTCGCGACGCCGCTCTACTACCGCCCCCACCTCGAACGCTTCCCGCGGCGGAGCGCCGCGGCGATCCGGGCGATCGCCACCGCGGCGCCGGGCGGCGTCGCCTTCCACTGCCAGGGCGGGCGCGACCGCGCCGGGCAGATCTCGATGCTGGTGCTGGCGCTGGCCGGGGTCGAGCCCGCGGCGATCGCCGCCGACTACGCCCGCAGCGACGAGCGCCTGCGCCGGCTCTACCTCGCCCGCGGCGACGAGGACGAGGCGCCGAAGATCGCCGCCTTCCTGCGCGAGCAGGGGACCAGCGCCACCGCGCTGATCGTCGACCTCCTCGCCGACCTCGACGTCGAAGCGACGCTGCTCGCGGCCGGCCTGACCGCGGCCGACGTCGCCGCGCTGCGCCGGCGCCTGCTCGAGCCCCAGCCGACCTAGCGGCCCGTCTTCGCCTTCTTCGGCTTGGCGAGAACTTCGACCGCCCGCGTTTCGCTCACCGGCGCCTGGCCGGCGATCGTGGTGGTCACGGTCACCGTCATCTTCAGCTTGCCGACCTTCTTCAGGATCGCGATCGCGACCTTGGTCAGCTTCAGTTTCAGGACCCGCGTCTGGTTCGCCGGGACGTTCACCGTGCCTTTGGCGACGACGATCGCCTTCGGCTTCTTCTTCCCGGCCTTCGGCTTCGCCCCGGCGGTCCCGCGCCGCAGCGGCAGCGAGAGGACTCCGGCCGGGACGGCTCCCTTCATCTTGCCGACGCCGCCGACGCCGCAGGAGGAGCCGCCGCAGCCGACGCTCAGCATCGGCACGTAGGGCGCATAGGTCCAGAAGATGCGGTTGGTGAACCACTTCAGCTGCGGTTTGATCGTCACCCCCGGCAGCGGGCCGGTCGAGCCGCCCGAGGGCGTGATCACCTGCGGACCGGGGTGGGTGACCGGGTTGGGCCGCCAGGCGGGGCTGGTGGATCGGGTCTGGTCCGGGGTCAGCGCGGTGACCGAGCCGGAGCCGTCGGCGTTGGCGATGTAGACCTCGTTGGTGTCCTTGCCTTCGCCGAAGTAGTAGCCCTGGAAGACGAGGCGGGAGCCGTCCGGCGACCAGGAGGCCGCCGGACCGTTCGCGTTGAGGCTCTGGACGATCGGCAGCGCGTGGTTGTCGCCGCCGTCGGCGTCGACGATCCGGAAGTAGCTGTTTTCGCCGGTCTGTTCGTGGTAGGCGAGCTGGGCTCCGCTCGGCGACCAGGAGAGGAAGGCGAACTGGCTGGAGTTGGTGATTGTGGTCAAGGGCGAGCCGCCGCCCGCGCCGAAGATCTGGACCTTCGAGAATTCGTGGCCGCAGGCGATCCGGCCGCCGTCCGGCGACCAGGCCGGTTCCGCGCAGGTGGCCCCGGGCAGCGCCGTCGCCGGGCTGCCGAGGTCGGCGGCGACCGTGTAGATCTGGTTGCCGTGCGAGAAGGCGATCTTGCCGCTGTCCGCCGACCAGGTAGGGGTGGCGCCGCCGCCGGCGGTCGGGATTTCGCTCGCGGCGGCGCTGCTGCCGTCGGCGTTGACCACGTAGAGCGGGTTGCTGCCGAAGTTGTTGGCGCCGCGCACGAAGGCGATCTTCGACCCGTCCGGCGACCAGGCGAGTTCGTCGATCGGGACCTGCCCGAGGCCGAAGTGGGTGATCTGGACGGCGAGGTTGACGTCCTGTCCCGGCGCTCCCGGTTCCATCGAGTAGATGTCCTCCGACGGCGGGCTGGCGAACTTGGCGACGAAGGCGACCTCTTGCCGTCCGGCGACCAGATCGGGTCTTCCTCGTAGCTGGTGGTGCCGTCGTCGGTGAGGTTGACGACCGCGCTCGGGTTGTCCGGGTCGAGCAGGCAGATGTCTTCGCCGTGGCAGACGTAGGCGATTTCCTGCGGCGCCGCGGAGGCGGCGGAGGCGCCGAGGGCGAAGGCCGCGATGGCGACCAGGGCGACGGCGAGGAGGAGGCTCGGCCGCTTGGACACGGGCGCCAGCCTAGCTGCCGCGGCCGCGCCGCGCGAGCACCCTGCCATGATCCGGCGGCGGAAGCCAGTCAAATAGCCTCGCACGGCGAGAAGTCGACGAGGAGACGGAGGAGAGCATGGAGAACGGCAAGGGCAGGCTGGGGGGCCGTGAGGTCGTCATCGTGGAGGCGGTGCGCACGCCGGTCGGGCGCGGCCATCCGGAGAAGGGCTATTACAAGGACCTCCATCCCTCGAACCTCCTCGCCCGGACCTACTCCGAGCTGATCGAGCGCTCCGGCGTCGACCCGGCGGAGGTCGGCGACGTGATCTGCGGCTGCGTCCAGCAGTGGGGCGAGCAGGCGATCAACATCGGCCGCAACGCCTGGCTCGAGGCGGGCCTCCCCGAGGAGGTCCCGGCGACCACGGTCGACCGCCAGTGCGGCTCGGCCCAGCAGGCGGTCAACTTCGCCGCCACCCTGATCGCCTCCGGCGTCCACGACGTGGCGATCGGCGGCGGGGTTGAGCACATGGGCAAAAACTCCTTCGCGGCGGCCGGGGAAATCATGGCCGAACGCGGCCTGGCGTTCTCGAAGGAGCTGATGGAGCGCTACGACCTCGTCCCCCAGGGGATCTCGGCCGAGATGATCGCCGACCGCTGGGAGATCCCCCGCTCGGAGCTCGACGAGTTCGGCCTGCGCTCCCAGGAGCTGGCCCGCAAGGCCACCGACGAGGGCCGCTTCGAGCGCGAGATGATCCCCTTCCAGGTCAACGGCGACACCTACGTCACCGACCAGGGGCTGCGGGAGACGACGCTCGAGGGCCTCGCCGCGCTGAAGCCCGCCTTCAAGCCCGACGGCAAGATCACCGCCGGCAACTCCTCCCAGGTCTCCGACGGCGCCGCCGCGGTGCTGCTGATGACGCGGGAGAAGGCGGACGCCCTCGGCCTCACCCCGCGCGCCCGCATCTACGACATCACCACGGTCGGGGTCGACCCGGTGATCATGCTGACCGGCCCGATCCCGGCGACGCAGAAGCTGCTCGAGCGCAACGGGATGACGATCGACGACATCGACCTGATCGAGATCAACGAGGCCTTCGCCTCCGTCGTCGCCGCCTGGCAGCGCGAGCTGCAGCCGGACATGGACCGGGTCAACGTCAATGGCGGGGCGATCGCGATCGGCCACCCACTCGGCTCCACCGGCGCCCGCCTGATCACCACCCTGCTCCACGAGATGGAGCGCTCCGACAAGGAGATGGGCCTGGTGACGATGTGCTGCGGCGGGGGCCTCGGCACCGGCACGCTGATCCAGAGGGTCTGAGCATGAGCGATCTGGGAGGCAAGACGCTCCTGGTCTCCGGCGGCAGCCGCGGGATCGGCCTGGCGATCGCGGTGAAGGCGGCGGCGGACGGGGCCAACGTGGCCCTGCTCGCCAAGACCGCCGAGCCGCACCCGAAGCTGGCGGGGACGATCTACACCGCCGCCGAGGAGATCGAGGCGGCCGGCGGCAAGGCGCTGCCGATCGTCGGCGACGTCCGCGACGAGGCCTCGGTCGAGTCCGCGGTGGCGCAGACGGTGGAGCGCTTCGGCGGCATCGACGTCGTCGTCAACAACGCCTCGGCGATCGACCTGAGCGATCCCGAGAGCCTGGCGATGAAGAAGTACGACCTGATGCAGGACATCAACGCGCGCGGCTCGTTCCTGCTCAGCCGCACCTGCGTGCCGCACCTGCGCCAGGCGTCGAACCCGCACGTGCTGACCCTGAGCCCGCCGCTGGCGATGGACCCGAAGTGGTTCTCCCAGCACCTCGCCTACACGATGTCGAAGTACGGGATGTCGATGGTGACCTTCGGCATGGCGGAGCGCTACAAGGACGAGGGCATCGCCTTCAACTCGCTCTGGCCGCGGACGCTGATCGCCACCGCGGCGGTCGAATTCATCGTCGGCGGCGAGGAGGCGATGAAGCGCTCGCGCACCCCGGCGATCATGGCCGACGCCGCCTACGCGATCCTCACCCGCGACAGTCGCGAGTTCAGCGGCAACTTCTGCATCGACGACGAGATCCTCGACGGGGTCGACCTCGATCGCTACAAGGCCTCGCCCGACGCCGAGCTGCAGATCGACATCTTCGTCGAGGAGAAGGCGTGAGTGAGGGGGCGGCCCCGTTCCGGCTCGAGCGGGACGGGTCGCTGGCCCACCTGATCCTCGAGCACCCGCCGCTGAACCTGTTCGACGCGGCGACCTTCGACTCGCTCGAAGCCTGCGTCGGCGAGCTGGCGGCGGACCCGCCGCGCGGGGTGCTGGTGCGGGCGGTCGGCCGGGTCGTCTCGGCGGGCGTCGACGTGGCGGAGTTCGAGCACTTGACGCCGACCACGGCGGGCCAGCTCTGGATGCGGCTGGTGGGGGTCGTGCGGGCGTTCGAGGTCCTGCCCTGTCCCACCGTCTTCAGCGCCCACTCGCTGACCCTGACCGCGGCGTTCGAGCTCTCGCTCGGCTGCGATCTGATCGTCGCCTCCGAGAGCGCCACCTTCGGCCTGGTCGAGAACGTGATCGGGCTGACCCCGGGGATGGGCGGCACGCAGCGGCTCGCCGCCCGCGCCGGCGCCGCCCGCGCCCGCGAGTTCGTGATGACCGGCGACAGGTACGACGCCCGGACGCTCCACGAGTGGGGCGTGATCAACAAGGTGTGGCCGGACGAGGAGCTGGAGGAGCGGGCGCTGGAGCTGGCCCGCCGCCTCGCCGACGGCCCCACCCTCGCCCACGCGGCGACGAAGCGGATGGTCATGGCGCAGCAGGAGCGCGGCATCGCCGGCGCCGACGTCGTCATGCCCCAGGTCTCCGGCTCCCTCTTCGCCACCGAAGACCTCCAGCGCGCCGTCCAGACCTTCCTCCGCGAGGGCCCCGGCCACGCCACCTTCCAAGGCCGCTAACCCCCCCCGTTGGT
>DATJUK010000271.1:0-7388 GCA_035502495.1 Solirubrobacterales bacterium | reverse complement strand
GATCTCTGGCACACCGAGAGCGGTCAAGTCTGGACCTATACGTTCGACATCAAGCCCGGCGGTGATCCGTCGTTCGAAATCCGCCCGATCGATGCAGGGTCCAAGCCCTACCGTTGCGTCACCGCGCCCGAATGAAGCGCGTGAATGGGAAGCGTGTCGTGAGAGGGATCTTGGCGAAGCTGACCTACGCCAACGTGATGGCGACGGTCGCCGTCTTCATCGCTCTCGGCGGTGTCAGCTACGCGGCGTTCAAGCTGCCGAGGAACAGCGTCGGGGCCAAGCAGCTGCGTAAAGGGGCAGTGACGCCCGCGAAACTGAGCGCCGCGTCGGTTTCCGCGCTCACCGGAGCGCCCGGTCCGCAAGGCCCGCAAGGCCCGGCCGGCCCCCCCGGCCCGCAAGGCCCGCAGGGCAATCCCGGAACTCCTGCCACCTCCTTGCTCGCCTCGGTCTCCGCGGACGGAAAACTCCTCAGCGGGAGCGAGGTGACGGAAGCGGGTCAGATCGAAAAGGCCTACGAGGTGAAGTTCGATCGCGATGTGAGCGACTGCATCTATGCGGTCGATCTGGCCAGCCCTGGCGCGAAAGGCTTCACCGTCGCGTACTCCGACGAAGAAGATGGAAGCGGTGTGATCGTCGAAACCGCGGACAAGGCCGGGTCCGGCGAAACGCAGGCGTTCTATCTCGCGGTGCTGTGCCCCTAGCGTCGTCTACTTCGAACGCCGTTGCCGGGCATCTCGGGCGTCACGTCCAGGAGCGCGCGTTCCCGACACGCCGTGATCGAGCTCGGCTGTCAAGTCAGGGCGAGTCCTTCCCACGGCCGGCGGATCGCGCCGGCCGGTCGGTGAGGGCGCCGGAGACCTCGCCCGCGCACACCGTGGTGGTGACCAGGGGGACGCCGGGGCGGTAGACGAGGTCGGTGTAGGAGGCGGCGTCGAGGATGCAGGCGTCGGCGCGGCGGCCGGGGGAGAGGGTGCCGATGTCGTCGCGGCGCAGGGCGGCGGCGGCGCCGCGGGTCGCGGCGGCCAGGGCCTCCTCGATCGTCATCCCCATCTCGCGCACGGCGAGGGCGATGCAGAAGCCGATCGCGGTGGTGTTGCTGGAGCCGGGGTTGGTGTTGGTGGCGATCGCGACCTTCGCCCCGGCGTCGATCGCGCGGCGGGCGTCCGGGTAGGGCTGGCGGGTGGAGAAGTCGGTGGCGGGGAGGAAGGTGGCGATCGTGTCGCCTGCCGCGAGGGCTTCGAGGTCGGCGTCGTCGAGGTAGGTGCAGTGGTCCACCGAGGCCGCCCCGGCCTCGACCGCGAGGCGGACGCCGGGCCCGGGGCCGAGCTGGTTGCCGTGGACGCGCAGGCCGAGGCCCGCCGCCCGCCCCGCGTCGAGGATGGCACGGGACTGGTCCGCGTCGAAGGCGCCGCGCTCGCAGAAGACGTCGATCCAGCGGGCGAAGGGGGCGCAGGCGGCGAGCATCTCGCCGCAGACGAGGTCGACGTAATCGTCGGCGCGGCCCTCGTACTCGGCGGGCACCACGTGCGCCCCGAGGAAGGTGACGTCGTCGGTGAGCTCCGCCGCCAGCTCGCAGAGCCGGCGTTCGGTCTCCACCTCGAGGCCGTAGCCGCTCTTCACCTCGAGGTGGGTGATCCCCGCCCGGCGCCCCTCCTCGCGGCGGCGCGCGGCCAGGGCGCGCAGCTCGGCGGCGCTCGCCGCCCGCGTCGCCTCGGTGGTGACGCGGATGCCCCCCGCCTCGTAGGGACGCCCCGCCATCCGCGCCGCGAACTCGGCCGAGCGGTCGCCGGCGAAGAGCAGGTGGGTGTGGCTGTCGACGAAGCCCGGGATGACGCAACGCCCGCCGGCGTCGAGGCGCTCGTCGCCCGCCGCGCCGCGCCGTTCGATCGCCGCCACCCGCCCGTCCTCGATCACCAGCGCCGCGTCGCGGACGATCCCCAGCGGCCCCTCGCCGAGCGCCGGATCGCCGCTGACCAGCAGGCCGATCTCATCGACCACCAGGGTCACGTGAGCGCCCCGATCGCGGCGCGGAGCTCGGCCGCGACGTCGAGGGAGACGTGCCGGCCGTCGCGCACGATCGCCTCGCCGCCGGCGACGACGTGTCGCACGTCCCCCGCCGCGGCGGCGAAGACGAGCGCCTCCGGCCCGCCGTCCCAGGCGCCCGCCAGGCGCACGCCGTCGAGGGAGACCGTCACCAGGTCGGCGATCGCCCCGGCCTCGATCCGGCCCGCCTCGGGCCAGCCGATCGAGCGATGGCCGCCCTCGGTGCCCGCGCGCAGCAGCTCGGCCGCCCGGTGGAGGCTGCGCTCGTTGGTCGCCAGCCGCTCGTCCAGCTCGACCGCGCGCATCTCCTCGAAGTGGTCGATCACGGCGTGGGAGTCGGACCCGAGCGCCAGCCGCGCCCCGGCGTCGGCGATCGCGCGGGCGGGCCCGATCCCGTCGGCCAGGTCGCGCTCGGTGGTCGGGCAGAGGCAGCAGCAGGCGCCCGCCGCCCCCAGCGTGCGGACGTCCTCGCCGGCGACCTGGGTGAAGTGGACCGCGGTGAAGTCGCCGTGGACGGCGCCGCCATCGTCGAGCACCGCGATCGGCGCCTTGCCGTGGGCGGCGACGCAGGCGGCGACCTCGGCGGGCTGCTCGGCCACGTGCGCGTGCAGCGGGCAGGAGCGCGCCCGCGCCCACTCGGCGACCGCCCGCGACGCCTCCGGGTCGACCGCGCGCACGCTGTGGACCGCGGCGCCGAGGCGGGCCCCGGCGTCGAGCTCCCCGAGCGCCTCGACCCGCTCCGCCCAGCGCCCCGCGTCGCCGTCGCCGAAGCGCCGCTGGACCCCCGCCAGGGGCTCGCCGATCCCGCCCTGCAGGTAGCAGGTGTCCAGCAGCGTGATCCGGATCCCGGCCTCGGCGGCGGCGGCGAGGAGCGCCCGGCCGATCTCGTTGGGGTCGTCGTAGGGCGCGCCGCCGGGGCCGTGGTGGAGGTAGTGGAACTCGCCCACGGCGGTGATCCCGGCGAGGGCCATCTCGCCGAAGGTCGCCCGCGCCAGCGCCAGGTAGCTGTCGGGATCTAGCCGCGCGGCCACCTCGTACATGCCCTCGCGCCAGGTCCAGAAGGAGCCGCGCCCGGCCTGCGAGCGACCCCGCAGCGCCCGGTGGAAGGCGTGCGAGTGGGCGTTGGCGAAGCCGGGGACGGTGACGCCGGCCAGGCGCTCGGCAGCGGCGGGCGCCGCCGCGCCGACCTCCACCGAGTCGAACCGCCCGCCCTCGACCCGCACCACCACCTCGGCCTCGACCGCCTCGCCGCCGAGCCACGCGTACTGGCAGCTGTAGGTGGTCAGGACCCCACCCGCTCGGTCAGCTCGGTCACCCGGGCGACGAACTCGGCGCGGCGGTGGCGGTCGAAGTTCTCCCAGGTGGAGAGCGTGCGCGGGTCGGCGCGATCGCAGAAGAGGATGCCGTCCAGGTGGTCCACCTCGTGCTGGAAGGTCCCGGCGGTGAGGCCGACCTTCTCCTCCTCGTGCGCGTCCCCGTCGCGGTCGAGGTAGCGGACCCTGACGCGGAGGAAGCGGTCGAGGTCGCCGCGCAGGTCGGGCACCGAGAGGCACCCCTCGTTGTTGCGGAAGCTCGCGGCGCCGAGCGGCTCGATCGCCGGGTTCACCATCACCGTCAGCGGGATCGGCGGCTTGTAGGGGTAGCGCGGGTTGGTGCCCTCGACCTGGGCGACGGCGACCCGCAGCGGCACGCCGATCTGGTTCGCCGCGAGCCCGGCGCCGTCGGCGGCGCGCCGGGTCTCGATCAGGTCGTCGATCAGCCCCTGGACCGCGGCCGAGCGGAGCTCCGCCGGCGTCACCTCGCGGGCGCGCTCGCGCAGCACCGGATCGCCGATCGTGACGATCTCGCGGACGCTCAAGCATCCTCCCGCATCGGCAGCCGCACGCCGCGCTCGGCGGCGACCTCGATCGCGCGGTCGTAGCCGGCATCGGCGTGGCGCATCACGCCGGTCCCCGGATCGGCCTTCAGCACCCGCTCCAGCTTCTCCGCCGCCAGGTCGGTGCCGTCGGCGACGCAGACCATGCCCGCGTGGATCGAGCGCCCGATCCCGACCCCGCCGCCGTGGTGGATGCTGACCCAGGAGGCGCCCGAGGCGGTGTTGACGAGCGCGTTCAGCAGCGGCCAGTCGGCGATCGCGTCGGAGCCGTCGGCCATCTGCTCGGTCTCCCGGTAGGGCGAGGCGACCGAGCCCGAGTCGAGGTGGTCGCGCCCGATCACGATCGGCGCGCCGACCTCGCCCGCGCGCACCATCGCGTTGAAGCGCAGGCCGAGGCGGTGTCGCTCGCCGTAGCCCGCCCAGCAGATCCGCGCCGGCAGCCCCTGGTAGGCGATCCGCTCGCCGGCCAGGCGGATCCAGCGGGCGAGCGCCGGATCGTCGGGGATCTCCTCGAGCACGGCGCGGTCGGTGGCGGCGATGTCGGCGGGGTCGCCGGATAGCGCCGCCCAGCGGAACGGGCCCTTGCCCTCGCAGAAGAGCGGCCGGATGTAGGCGGGGACGAAGCCCGGGTAGTCGAAGGCGCGCTCGTAGCCGCCCAGCTCCGCCTCCGCCCGCAGGCTGTTGCCGTAGTCGAAGACCTCGGCCCCGGCGTCCATGAACTCGACCATCGCGGCGCACTGCGCGGCGCAGGCGGCCCGCGCGCGGCGGACGTACTCGTCGGGGTCGGCGGCGCGCAGCTCGTCCGCCTCGGCCGGCGTCATCAGGTTCGGGACGTAGCCGTTCAGCGGATCGTGGGCGGAGGTCTGGTCGGTGACGATGTCGGCGGCGAAGCCCATCCGGCGCAGCGCGGGCAGCACGTCGGCGGCGTTCGCCCGCAGGCCGACGCTGAGCGCGCGGCGCTCGCTCCGCGCCCGTTCGCAGCGGGCCACCGCGTCGTCGAGGTCGTCGGCCTCCTCGTCGAGGTAGCGGGTCTCGAGCCGGCGCCGGATCCGCCCGCCGTCGACCTCGACGCAGAGGGCGACGCCGTCGTTCAGGGTGACCGCCAGCGGCTGGGCGCCGCCCATCCCGCCGAGCCCGGCGGTGAGGGTGACGGTGCCGGCCAGCGAACCGCCGAAGCGCCGGCGGGCGATCTCGGCGAAGCACTCGTAGGTGCCCTGCAGGATCCCCTGGCTGCCGATGTAGATCCAGGAGCCCGCGGTCATCTGCCCGTACATCGTCAGGCCCTCCCGCTCGAGCTCGCGGAACTGCTCCCAGGTGGCCCAGTCAGGGACCAGGTTCGAGTTGGCGATCAGGACCCGCGGCGCCCACTCGTGGGTGCGGAAGACGCCGACCGGCTTGCCCGACTGGACCAGCAGCGTCTCGTCGCCGGCGAGCGAGCGGAGGGCCCGGACCATCGCGTCGAACGCCTCCCAGGAGCGGGCCGCGCGCCCGGTCCCGCCGTAGACGACGAGGTCGTCGGGACGCTCGGCGACCTCCGGGTCGAGGTTGTTCATCAGCATCCGCAGCGCCGCCTCCTGCGGCCAGCCGCGGCAGCTGATCTCCGGCCCGCGCGGCGCGCGGACCTCGCGCGGACCGCTCACGCCGCCTTCGCCGCCGCTCACCGGAGCGCCCCGATCTCGGCCTCGACCGCGGCCAGCAGCGAGCCGTCGGCGAGCAGCCCCTCGACCGCCGCCAGCTCGGGCGCGAGCCGGCGGTCCGGGCCGGGCCCGGGGACCACCGTGCGCACGGCGGCCAGCGCGGCGCCGGTGCCGCGCGCGGGCTCCAGCGGCGCCCGCAGGTCGATCCCGCGCGCGGCGCAGCCGATCTCGACGGCGAGGATCCGGCGCAGGTTGGCGACCGCGGCGCGCAGCTTCCGAGCCGCCCCCCAGCCCATCGAGACGTGGTCCTCCTGCATCGCCGAGGTCGGCAGCGAGTCGACCGAGGCGGGCGCGGCGAGGCGACGGTTCTCGGCCACCATGGCCGCCTGCGTGTACTGGGCGATCATCATCCCCGAGTTGACCCCGGCGTCCTCGGTGAGGAACGGCGGCAGCCCGTGCGAGCGCGAGGCGTCGAGCAGGCGGTCGGTGCGGCGCTCGGCGATCGCGCCGACCTCGGCCGCCGCGATCGCGAGGAAGTCGCAGGCGAACCCGACCGGCGCGCCGTGGAAGTTGCCGCACGACTCGACCCGGCCGTCGGGCAGCACCATCGGGTTGTCGATCGCCGCGGCGAGCTCGTTCTCGGCCACCCGGCGCTGGTCGCGCAGGGTGTCGCGGGCGGCGCCGTGCACCTGCGGCGCGCAGCGGATCGAGTAGGCGTCCTGGACCCGGTCGTCGCCCTCGCGGTGGCTGGCGACGATCGGCGAGCCCGCCAGCAGCGCGCGGAGGTTGGCGGCGCTCCGCGCCTGGCCCGGCTGCGGGCGGGCGGCGATCAGGTCGGCGGCGAAGGCGCGGTCGGTAGCCAGCAGGGCCTCGGTGCTGAGCGCGGCGGCGACGTCGGCGGCGGCGAGCAGCGCTTCCAGGTCGACGATCGCCAGGACCAGCATGCCGAGGATCCCGTCGGTGCCGTTGATCAGCGCCAGGCCCTCCTTCGGCTGCAGTTCCGGCGGCTCGATCCCGGCCGCGGCGAGGGCGGTGGCGGCGGCGGCCGGCGCGCCGTCGGGGCCCAGCACCTCGCCCTCGCCGATCATCGCCAGCGCGCAGTGGGCGAGGGGGGCGAGGTCGCCGCTGGCGCCGAGCGAGCCGTGCTCGGGGACCGCCGGGTCGATCCCGTGGGCGAGCATCGCCAGCATCGTCTCGGGCAGCACCGGCCGCGCGCCGGAGAAGCCCATCGCCAGCGAGCGGGCGCGCAGCAGCAGCATCGCGCGGACCACCTCGCGCTCGACCAGGGGGCCCATCCCGGCGGCGTGGGAGCGGATCAGCGCGCGCTGGAGCTCGGCCCGGCGGTCGGCCGGGATCCGCGTGTTGGCGAGCGAGCCGAACCCGGTCGAGACCCCGTAGGCCGGCTCCTCGGACTCGACCAGCCGCCCGACCACGGCCACCGTCTTGCGCATCGCCTCGCGCGCCTCCTCGGTGAGGGCCGCGGTGGCGCCGCCGCGCGCGACCGCGACGACCTCCTCGATCGTCACCCCTCGCGGCCCGACGTTCACCGTCGCGGTCATGAAGCGATGCGGGATCGGTTGCTGTACCGGCTCATCGGCGCTGTCCAGAAGCTATACCCCGGTAATCCCGGGTGGGCCGGGGGAGGGTGAGCAGCCGGTTCGGTGGAGCGGCCGGGCTCCGCACTACACCGCGGTCTACGACTTGTAGACATTTGCTATCTCGCTCGTTATGGTGTTACGGTCCGCAGGAAGACGGACGGGGGAGAGCATCGCCGGCGCGGGGTGCTAAAGGGACTCCCCTCGGATTTTCGGCAGAGGAGAGACAGGTGAGAT
>DATJUK010000270.1:0-10825 GCA_035502495.1 Solirubrobacterales bacterium | reverse complement strand
CCAACTCACCGCGCGGGGGGCTTCAGTCTGACGGTCGTCGCTGGAGAGGTGTCGAGAGCGGTTCCTTAAAAATCCTTGTTTCAACTACTTAATTTGTGGTAGTAATGCTCCCACGATGGGGGGAGCGGCAATTCTTGATGGACGGGGATGGGCGCGGCGCACGGTGGGATTGTCGGCGCTTGCGGCCGCCTTGCTGCTCCTGCTGCTGGTGCCGGTCGGGGCGGGCGCCACGGGAGCGGCGCCCGCCTACGAGGCGCATGGCAGCGTCGAACAGGTCTACGCGACCGGCGTCCCGGCGGGCGCCCAGGTCACGCTTTACGACGGCGGCGGGAACGTGGTCGGGAAGAAGAGCGCCGACGGGCTTGGCGGCGTCCTCTTCCGCGAAGTGAAGCCAGGCAGCGGCTACCGGCTCGAAGTCGGCTCCGGCGGCAAGCGCTCCGAAGCGCTGACCGTGCTGACGCAGAGGTCGGCGCCGCCGAACACCTCGATCTACGACCAGAAGATCGAACCGCACGGCTACCAGTACCTGACCACCCGTGACGGGACGAAGCTGGCGATCGACGTCCACCCGCCCCAGGACGTGCTGAAGATCCTCACCGGCCTGGTCCCGAACCCGGGCGAAGCCGGCTCCGCCGGCCCGGAAGCGCCGAAGCTGCCTGAATTGCCGCTCGGCGAACTGGAAGAAAAGCTGAAGGAAATCCCGGGCGTGGGGGAAGTCCTGGAACGCCTCACCAGCATCGCCGCCAAGCGCTCGGTCAAGTCGCTTGCGCTCAGCAACGCCACCGAAACGACCAACGCCTCCTCCAACCCCAAGTCCTCCGCGGTCGAACTGCCCTACGTCCCGACCGGCCCCACCCCGACCCTGATCGAGTACGGCGGCTACGGCTTCGCCAACCCCGCCGGCCCGGAAAACGGAATCTCGCTGATCGCCAACCTGCTCGGCTTCACCGTCGTCGACGTCAACATGCGCGGCACCGGCTGCAGCGGCGGCGCCTACGACTTCTTCGAGCCGCTGCAGAACCTCGACGGCTACGACGTGGTCGAGACGATCGCCCACCAGCCCTGGGTCCTCCACCACCAGGTGGGCATGATGGGGATCTCCTACGGCGGCATCAGCCAGCTCTTCACCGCCGCCACCCGGCCGCCGGACCTCGCCGCGATCACGCCGCTCTCGGTGATCGACAACACCCAGACGACGCTCTACCCGGGCGGCATCCTCAACACCGGCTTCGCGCTCGAATGGGCGAAGGAGCGCGTCCACGACGCCGAAGCGGCGGGCCCGTCGAGCGGCCAGGCCTGGGCCTACAAGCAGATCCAGGAAGGTGACAAGACCTGCAAGGAAAACCAGGCGCTCCACCCTGAAGCCGTCAACTTGCTGAAGAAGGTCGAAGAAAACAGTCACTACAAGCCGGCGGTCGCCGACCCGCTCGCGCCGATCACCTTCGTCAAGAAGATCGACGTGCCGACCTTCATGGCCTGCCAGTGGACCGACGAGCAGACCGGCGGCCACTGCCCCGACCTGGCCGAGCACATGAGCGGCACGCGGCAGAAGTGGTTCACCTTCACCAACGGCGCCCACATCGACTCGCTCGACCCGGCCACCTTCGACCGCTGGCTCGACTTCCTCGAGATCTACGTGGCGAAGCAGCCGCCGCTGGCGGCGGGCGTGGTCGCCCACGCGGCGGCGCCGCTGATCTTCCAGGAAGCGTTCGGGATCAAAGGCCTGACCCTGCCGCCCGACCCGGTCCAGCTGCTGCCGACCTACGAAGCGGCGAAGTCGGCCTTCGAAGCGGAGCGGCAGATCCGCGTCCTCTTCGACAACGGCGCCGGCGGCGCGTCGCCAGGGCAGCCGTACCCGGCCTTCGAAGAATCGTTCAGCGAATTCCCGATCCCGGGGACGAAGGCGAGGGCCTGGTACCTGGCGCCGGGAGGGAGCCTGGCGGCGAAGCCGCCGAGCGGCTCGCACGCCGACGAATTCACCTGGGACGCGAGCGCGCTGCCGCTGCAGGACTTCACCGGCGACACCGGCTCGGCCGCAAACGGCCTCTGGACCGAGACCCCGGCCTACCACTGGGAACAGAGCCCGCCCGGGTCCGCGGTCTCCTACCTGACCGCGCCGCTGGCCGAAGACACGACCGTGATCGGTGGCGGAGCGGTGAACGTCTGGGTGCGTTCCTCGACCCCGAACGTGGACCTTCAGGCGACCGTCAGCGAGGTGCGCCCGGACGGCAAGGAGACCTTCGTCCAGAACGGCTGGGTGCGGGCGGACGAGCGCAAGCTCGACGCGGCCAAGTCGACCCGCCTGGAGCCGGTGCTGAGCCTGCGCGAAGCCGACGTCGAACCGATGCCGGCGGGCAAATTCGTCAAGGTGACGATCCCGCTCTACTACGAGGGCCACGCCTACCGTGCCGGCTCCCGCATCCGGGTCACGATCGCCGCCCCGAACGGCACCCAGCCGATCTGGGACTTCGAAGAGACCGAACCGGCGGGCAAGGCCGACGTCGCGATCGCCTACTCCAAGGAAGATCTCTCGAACCTGCTGCTGCCGGTGGTCCCCGGCGTGAACGTGCCGACCGGACTGCCCCCGTGCCCGGGCCTGCGCGGCGAGCCCTGCCGCGACTACGTCCCGTTCACGAACCGCCCCGCCCGGCCGTGAGTTCGCAGTTCTCGCCGGATACCGGCGAGAACTGCGAACTCACCAGGGTGCCGGGCTAGGCGACGTCGAAGCGGTCCAGGTCCATCACCTTGGCCCAGGCGGCGACGAAGTCGGCGGCGAACTTCTCCTTCGCGTCGTCGGAGGCGTAGACCTCGGCCAGGGCCCGCAGCTCGGAGTTCGAGCCGAAGACCAGGTCGGCGCGGCTGCCGGTCCACTTCAGGTCACCGGCGGCGGTGCGGCCCTCGAACGTGGTCGAGTCCTGCGAGGTCGGCTTCCACACCGTGTCCATGTCGAGGAGGTTGACGAAGAAGTCGTTGGTCAACGTCTCCGGCCGGTCGGTGAGGACGCCCACCTGGGAGCCGCCGCTGTTGGCGCCGAGCACCCGCAGCCCGCCGACCAGCACCGTCATCTCCGGCGCGGTCAGCGTCAGCAGGTTGGCCCGGTCGACCAGCAGGTACTCACCCGGCAGCCGCCCCCCGTCGCGCAGGTAGTTGCGGAAGCCGTCGGCGGCGGGCTCCATGTGGGCGAACGAGTCCACCTCGGTCTGCTCCTGGGAGGCGTCGGTGCGGCCCGGGGTGAACGGCACCTCGACCGCCAGCCCGGCCGCCTTCGCCGCCCGCTCGACCGCGGCGTTGCCGCCGAGCACGATCAGGTCGGCGAGCGAGACGTCGCCGTCGAAGTCGGCCTGGATCTGCTCCAGCACGGTCAGCACCTGGGCCAGCTCGGCCGGGTCGTTGACCTCCCAGTCCTTCTGCGGCTCGAGCCGCACCCGCGCCCCGTTGGCGCCGCCGCGTTTGTCGCCGCCGCGGAAGGTCGAGGCCGAGGCCCAGGCCGCCGAGACCAGCTGGGAGACCGAGAGCCCCGAGGCGAGGATCCGCTCCTTCAGCGCCTCGATCTCGGTAGCCCCGAGCGGGTCGCCGCTCGGCTCCGGCACCGGGTCCTGCCAGATCAGCACCTCCTCCGGGACCTCCGGGCCGAGGTAGCGCGCCCGCGGGCCCATGTCGCGGTGGGTGAGCTTGAACCAGGCGCGCGCGAAGGCGTCCTGGAGCGCCGCCGGATCGTCCTTCCAGCGCCGCGCGATCGGCTCGAACTCCGGGTCGAAGCGCATCGCCAGGTCGGTGGTCAGCATGCGCGGCTTGTGCTTGCGCCCCGCGTCGATCGCGTCGGGGACGGTCTCCTCGGCGTCCTTGGCGACCCACTGGTTCGCCCCCGCCGGGCTCTGCTCCAGCTCCCACTCGTTGTCGAAGAGGATCTCCAGGAACCGGTTGTCCCAGCGGGTCGGGGTGTCGGTCCAGGTGACCTCGAGCCCCGAGGTGATCGTCGCCGTGCCGTTGCCGCTCTCGTAGCTGTTGATCCAGCCGAGGCCCTGGGCCTCGAGCGGCGCCGCCTCCGGCTCCGGGCCGACGTACTTTTCCGGGTCGGCGGCCCCGTGCGTCTTGCCGAAGGCGTGGCCGCCGATGATCAGCGCGGCCGTCTCTTCGACGTCCATCGCCATGCGCCCGAACGTCTCCTTGATGTCGACCGCCGCCGCGAGCGGATCCGGGTTGCCGTTCGGCCCCTCCGGGTTGACGTAGATCAGCCCCATCTCGGTGGCGCCGAGCGGCTTCTCCAGCACCCGGTCGCCGGTGTGGCGCTGGTCGGTCAGCCAGACCTGCTCAGGGCCCCAGTAGACGTCCTCGTCGGGCTCCCACACGTCGACCCGGCCGCCGGCGAAGCCGAAGGTCTCGAAGCCCATCGACTCCAGCGCGACGTTGCCGGCGAGGACCAGCAGGTCGGCCCAGGACAGCGCCTTGCCGTACTTCTGCTTGATCGGCCAGAGCAGGCGCCGGGCCTTGTCGAGGTTGCCGTTGTCGGGCCAGGAGTTGAGCGGCGCGAAGCGCTGCTGGCCGGCCCCGGCGCCGCCGCGGCCGTCGGAGACCCGGTAGGTGCCGGCGCTGTGCCAGGCCATGCGGACGATCAGCGGGCCGTAGTGGCCGAAGTCGGCGGGCCACCAGTCCTGGGAGGTGGTGAGGACCTCCTCGATGTCCTTCTTCACCTGGGGAAGGTCGAGCGATCCGAACGCCGCCGCGTAGTCGAAGTCCTCGCCCAGCGGGTTGGCCTCGGCCGGGTTCTTGGCGAGGATCTTCAGGTTCAGCTTCTGCGGCCACCAGCCTTGGCTGCCGCCCCCCTCGACCGGCTCCGGGGCGCGGCCGTGGACGGGGCACTTCTCGGCCGCGTTGGCCTGCGGCTCGTCCATCTTGCCGACGACGGCGTCGGGGGTCTCATGCGTGTCAGACACGGGGTTCCTTTCCTTGCGGGCTTTCAGTTCGTGGGTGCGCCGGGGGAGGGCGCGGCGGCGCAGGCGGGGCAGCGGCCCCAGTAGATGACCTCGGCCTCGTCGATCGTGAAGCCGTGGGTCTCGGACGCGGTGAGGCAGGGGGTTTCGCCGACGGCGCAGTCGACGTCGGCGATCGCCCCGCAGCCGCGGCAGATGATGTGGTGGTGGTTGTCGTCGACCCGCGACTCGTAGCGGGCGACCGAGCCGGCGGGCTCGATCCGCCGCACCAGGCGGGCGTCGGTGAGCGCGCGGAGCACGTCGTAGACGGCCTGCGGCGAGACCTCGCCGAGGTCTTCCCGGACCGCCTCGATCAGCGAGCCGGTGTCGGCGTGCGGGTGGTCGTGGACCGCGGTCAGCACGGCGAGGCGGGGCCTGGTGACGCGGAGGTCGGCCCCGCGCAGCATCTGCTCGTAGTCGACGGTCGTCGGCACCGGCAGCAGTATGCCGCTTTTCTGGAATCGATCAAGTTAAGGAGTCGAAAACGAGACCCACCCCGGGATGGGCTCGCGCTCACCGGGGCGGATCGGGGAACCGCCAGCCGTGGCGGCCGGCCGCCGCGAGCACCGCCCGGCGATCGGGCTCGGCCGCCGGGGAGGCGGCGCCGGCCTCGCGGAAGAACTCCTCCATCCCGGCCGGGCTGAAGACGAGGAGCCGGCGGCCGGGCAGCTCGCCGACGTGGCGGCCGGAGTGGACGACCCCGGCCGGGACGTGGAGGGTCTGTCCCGGCCCGAGCCGCACGGTGCCGCCGTCGACCGTGAGCTCGAACTCGCCCGCCACCACGTGGATCGTCTCGGCGGCATCGACGTGGATGTGCGGCGGCAGCGCCCAGCCCGGCAGCGGCTCGTCGACCAGCAGGCAGAACGCCCCGCCGGTGTCCTCGCCATCGAGCTGGATCTCGGTGCGGACGCCGCCCGGCATCCAGACGACCTGCCGCTCGTCCGCCATGCGCGAGACCCTATTCGGCGCCGGCCGCGCGCCGCCGGACGGCGCCGAGTCCTATTGTTCGGGCCATGCCGATTCGCGACGATCGGCGCCGCGAGGCGTTGACGGCGATCGCGGTCCGAAGCCTTCTGGCGCTGCTCGTCCTAGCGGCCGTCTTCATCGCCGATACAAGCAACCCGCCGGAGGGCGACCGATGAAACAGGCCATCGACACCTTCTGGTCGATCATGGAGTTCGCGGTGCCGCTGGCGCTGGCGCTCGCCTACGAGGCGCGGGCGCGGAAGCTCGGCGCCGAAGGCCGGCCGGTGCCGGTCTGGCGCCAGGTGATGTTCGGCGCCGGGCTGGTCGTCGTCTGCGCGTCGCTCTTGGGGCCGATCGACGACCAGGCGGACAAGCTCCTCTGGGTCCACATGATCCAGCACCTGCTGCTCGCCGACGTGGCCTCGCTCTTCATCGTGCTCGGCTTCACCGGCCCGCTGCTGCAGCCGCTGCTCACCTTCCGCGCCGGCCGGCCGCTGCGCCGCCTCACCCACCCGGTGGTGGCGATCAGCCTCTTCACCGCCAACCTCTACCTCTGGCACCTGCCGTTCCTCTACCAGGCGGTGCTCACCGACACGACCCTGCACGTGCTCGAGCACCTGCTCTTCCTCACCACCGGGATCCTGCTCTGGATGCCGCTCTTCGGCCCGCTGCCGAAGCCGCAGTGGTTCGGCAAGGCGGCCCACGTCATCTACACGGTGGGCATCTGGCTGCCGGGGATGGTGCTCGCCAACGTCTTCATGTGGTCGGACGTGATCTTCTACCCCGACTACTCGAAGACCGCCGAAGCCGCCGGGATCACCCCGATCGCCGACCAGTCGACCGCGGGCGCGATCCTGATGGGCGAGTGCACGATCCTCGCCCTGGCGATCTTCGCCTGGGTCTTCCTCCGCTGGGCCAAGGAGGACATCGAAAAACAGGACCTGCTCGACCTGGCGATCGACAACCACTTCGAGCTGTCCTCGGCCCGTGCCGCCCGCGCCGTCGCCGCCGGCCGCGGTCCCGAACTCCGCGCCCGCATCGAAGCCGGCCGCCGCCCCGAGGACCCGCCGCCCGCCTCGCCGGGCTAGCCGACGAGCCCGGGGACGTTCCGCCCGCGCTCGCCGGCCCAGCCGACGAGCCCGGGGACGTTCCGCGCGCTCGACGGGCCAGCCGAGGAGCCCGGGGACGTTCCGCGCGCGCTCGCCGGACGGGCGCCGCGGTCTCGACCCTCCCGGCGCGGGCCGGGCGCGGCCTCAGGGATCGACGAGGGCGGCGGGACGGCCGCGCTCACGCAGCGTCCGCGCGATCGCCGCGAGTTCGGCGACCAGCTCACGCTCTCGCGCCACCGACATCCTGCCGCTGCCGCAGGCCGGGCTGAGGAGGCTGCGGGAGGGATCGGCGTCGAGCTCGGCAAGGGTCGACCCGAGCCGGCGCAGCGTCTCCTCGCGGGGCAGCGGGCGATCGACCGGGAGCGCGCCCCAGGCGATCCACGACCCGCGCCCGAGGAGCCCGTCGAGCACCGCGAGCGCCTCCGGGCCCGGCTCCTCCAGCCCCAGGTCGAAGGAGAGCAGGTCGGGCGCGGCCCGCGCGACCAGCGCCCACGGCACGTGGCAGCAGAGGTGGAGGCCCCAGGCCGGGGCGACCCGACGCAGCGGCTCCCAGGCCCGCTCGATGCCGTCGGCGCCGAACACCGCCAGCGCCGGCTCGTCGACCACCAGCACCGCGTCGAGGCCGAGCCCGCGCAGGCTCTCCACCTGCCCGGCGGCGTTCGCCGCCAGCCAGCGGGCCACCTCCTCGGCCAGCGCCAGCGCCTGGCGGCGCGAGGGCCGGCCGCCGTCGTGGCGCTCGAGCGCGCAGGCGAGGGTCGCCGGGCCGGTCACCTGCAGCTTCACCAGGCCGTGCGCCGGAGGGTGGCGCCGCAGCTCGGCGAGGAAGGCGTCCCAGGCGCGCGGCCGCTCGCGATCGCGCTCCGCCGACCAGCCGCAGCGGCCCGGGTCGGCCCCCAGCCACTCGCTGATCATGTCGCCCTCGAGGCGCGGCAGCTGCGGGCAGAACGGCAGCCCGTAGGCGAGCGCCGCGTGCGCGGCCGCCTCCGCCGCGGCGGTGAAGGGGAGGCTGCCGACGCCCGTCGTCGTCCAGGGATCGAGCCGATCGAGGGCGCCCATCAGCCCACCGGGACCGCCGCCCGCCGCCGCTGGGCGGCCGCGACCATGTTGGTGAGCGCCGGCCGCACCTCCTCCCAGCGCCGCGTCTTCAGCCCGCAGTCGGGATTGACCCAGAGCCGCTCGCGCCCGATCCGCCGCTCGGCCAGCTCCAGCAGCTCCTCCATCTCCTCCACCGAGGGCACCCGCGGCGAGTGGATGTCGTAGACGCCGGGGCCGATCTCGTTCGGGTAGGAGACCCCGTCGGTGAAGGCGTCGAGCACCTCCATGCCGGAGCGTGAGGCCTCGATCGAGAGCACGTCGGCGTCGAGCCGGATGATGTGCTCGATCATCTCGTTGAACTCCGAGTAACACATGTGGGTGTGGATCTGGGTCTCGGCGCGGGCGGGCGCGGTGGCGAGGCGGAAGCAGTCGACCGCCCAGCGCACGTAGTCGTCGCGCTCGCGCGCGCGCAGCGGCAGGCCCTCGCGCAGGGCCGCCTCGTCGACCTGGACGACCGCCGCCCCGGCCGCCTCGAGGTCGACCACCTCGTCGGAGATCGCCAGCCCGATCTGGGTGCAGGTCTCCGCCCGCGGCTGGTCGTCGCGGACGAAGGACCACTGCAGGATCGTCACCGGCCCGGTCAGCATCCCCTTCATCGGCTTCTCGGTCCGCGACTGGGCGTAGCGCCACCACTCGACCGTCATCGCCCGCGGGCGGGAGACGTCGCCGAAGAGGATCGGCGGCTTCACGCAGCGGCTGCCGTAGGACTGCACCCAGCCGTTGGCGGAGAAGGCGAAGCCGGCCAGCTGCTGGCCGAAGTACTCGACCATGTCGTTGCGCTCCGGCTCGCCGTGGACGAGCACGTCGAGGCCGATCTCCTCCTGGAAGGCGACCACCTCGTCGACCTGGGAGCGGATGAAGGCGCGGTAGGCGTCCTCCTCGATCTTGCCCTCGCGCAGGTCACGGCGGGCGGCGCGGATCTCGTTCGTCTGCGGGTAAGAGCCGATCGTCGTGGTCGGCAGCTCCGGCAGCCCGAGCCGCTCCGCCTGCCTCGCGCGGCGCTCCGGGAAGGGCGCCGGGCGGTCGTAGTCGCCCGCCGCGAGGGCGCCGACCCGCTCGCGCACCGCCGGGTCGTTGGTGTGGGACGAGGTGCGCCGGGCCGAGGCGACCGCGCGGCCGTCGGCGAGCAGCGAATCGCGGTCGGCGCCGGGCGCGGCGGCCCGCCGCAGCACCTCCAGCTCGGCCAGCTTCTCGACGCAGAAGGCGAGCCAGGGACGGACCTCGGCGTCGATCCCGGTCTCGCCCGCCGCCGCCCCGTAGGGGACGTGGAGGAGCGAGCAGGAGGGGGCGATCGTGACCCGCTCCTCGCCCAGCGCGGCGACCGCGGCGTCGATCCGGTCGAGCGCCAGGTCGGGATCGGCGGCCCAGACGTTGCGGCCGTCGATCACCCCGAGCGAGAGGCGGGTCGGAGCGTCGGCGAGCGCCTTCAGCGCCGGCGCCAGCCCGCCGGGGGACCGCACCAGGTCGAGGTGCAGCTCCGCCGGGGCGAGCGCCGCGACCCGCTCCAGCACCTCCGGGTCGAGCCCGGTGAAGTAGGTGGCGAGGCAGAGCTCGGTCTCCCCGGCGGCGTCCGCCAACGCGTCCCAGGCTTTGGCGAACGCGGCGAGCTCCGCCGCGCTGCGGTCGAGCGCCAGGCAGGGCTCGTCGACCTGGACCTCGCTCGCCCCCGCGGCGGCCAGCTCGGCGAGCAGCCGCGCGTAGACGGGGACGAGGTCGTCGAGCAGGTCGAGCGGCCGCTCGAGCCCCTTCGAGAGCAGCAGGAAGCTGAACGGGCCGAGCACCACCGGCCGCGTCGCGATCCCCAGCGCGGCGCCCTCGGCCAGCGGCCCGGTCCAGTGCGCGGCGCGCAGCTCGAAGCTCATCCCCGGCTCCAGCTCCGGCACCAGGTAGTGGTAGTTGGTGTCGAACCACTTGGTCATCTCCAGCGGCTTGCGCGCCTCGTCGCCGCGGGCGAGCACGAAGTAGTCGGCGAGCGAGTCGCGGTCGAGCGCGCCGAAGCGGGAGGGGATCGCGCCCAGCGCCCAGGCGGTGTCGAGGACCTGGTCGTAGAGGCTGAAGTCGCCGCAGGGGATGACGTCGACGCCGGCCGCGGCGGCGCGCTTCCAGTTCGCGGCGCGGAGGCCGCGGGCGGTCTCGGCGAGCTCCGCGGCGCCGGTGCCTCCGGCCCAGTAGGCCTCGAGGGCGAACTTCAGCTCACGGTCGGGGCCCATGCGGGGCAGCCCGAGGACGGCAGTGCGTGACATCGGTGACTCCTTTTTCCGGGCGGCCGGGTCGCGAGCCGCTGTTTTCGGTGCCGCGCGGTATCCCGCGGGCAGAGTCGACAGGTCTTCGGGCTCGGACACCTTTCGCTTGACGACGGCCTTCCCAGGCGCGTGCCCAGTGGTCGTCATCGTCTCTCGTGTCCCTACCGCTGCGCGTCAGCCCCGGACTTTGACCGGATTCCCTGACCCGAACCTCGGGTGCGATCGACTCCAGGCTGGACATTAGCGCGGCCGCTGCCGAACCGAACGCGTCGATCATCCGTGCGGGGAATGCGGCCGGCGTACGCCGCGCCCGGTTGCGGCTTCGGGCCGGGGGAGCTGGCGCCCGGTGGCCGGCGCCGGGGCGCGGACGGCTTCGGGCCGGGTCAGGCCCGCGCCCGGGGTAAGGGACGCGGCCGTCTCGGCCAGGGCCCTGGCAGGCCGTG
>DATJUK010000269.1:0-12329 GCA_035502495.1 Solirubrobacterales bacterium | reverse complement strand
CTGCCCGCCCGGGCCGCCGCGGGGAGGGCGGGTCCCTCGGCGTCCCGTGCCCGGTCCCCGTCGGCCGGAAGCCACGGGCGGGCGCCCGGCTCTGCGCCGGCCGCGTCGCCCACCGCCGCGTCGCCAGCCCACGCCGCATCGCTCACCGCCGCGTCGCCAGCCCACGCCGCATCGCTCACCGCCGCGCCACCACCCCGGCGCCGGCCCGCGCGCCATCCCTCCGCCGGCGCCGGGAGTATGCGCTCCTTACGCCGTCAGCGTCGACGCCGCGCGCTCTTTGGCGGCGTCGATGATCGCCAGCAGGTCGGCCTCGCGGCCTTCGCGCAGCAGGGCGATCGGATCGGGATCGCCGTTGACGATGCCCTCGAAGAAGTCTTTGCGGTCGTCGTAGGTCGGGAGGGTGCCCTTGGCCCAGCCGCGGACGTCGTTCAGCATCACCGCCAGGCGGGCGTAGTCCTCGCCGAAGAGGTCGGCGATCTCGCGCTTCATCCGCTTCGCCAGCGCCGGCGAGGCGCCCGCGGTGGAGATCGCGATCGCCAGCGGGCCGGTGCGGACGATCGCCGGGAGGATGAAGTTGCAGAGCGGCGGCACGTCGACGACGTTGGCCAGCATCGCCCGTTTCTCGGCGTCGTAGTAGATGCCGATGTTGACCTCGGAGTCGTCGGTCGCGGCGATCACCAGGAAGGCGCCCTCGAGGTCCTCGGGGCCCTGGTACTCGCGCCGGTCCCACTCGATCGAGCCCTCTTCGGCGAGCTGCTGCAGCTCCGGGTGCGCTTCCGGCGCCTGCAGGGTCACGTCGCCGCCGCAGGCGAGCAGCCCCTCGACCTTCTCCAGGCCGATGTCGCCGCCGCCGACGACCAGGCACTTGCGCCCGCTCAGTTTCAGGCAGGCGATGTAGAAGGGCGTCTCCAGCATGTCGCGGACGCAGGACTGGTCGCAGATCCCCTTGCGGAACTGGCAGACGCACTCCTTGCCGGCGTAGGCCTGGGCTGGCATCGCTCCAGAGGTTAGTGATGTGGGTTCTGCGGCACTTAAGCGGCGTCGAGGGTCTGGGCAAGACCTTGCTCGAGCGCCGTCTCCGGCCTCCAGCCCAGCTCCCGTTCGGCCAGCGCGGCGTCGAGCGAGATCCGCTGCACCTCGCCCGCCCGCGGCGGCGCGAACTCGGGGACGAAGTCGTCACGCCCGGCCAGCCCGCCGAGGATCTTGACGATGTCGAGGACGCTCGCCTCGCGCCCGGTGCCGACGTTGACGGCGCCGCCGAGCCGGGTCGCGCCCGCCGCCAGCGCCGCCGCGACCACGTCCCCCACATATATGTAGTCGCGGGTCTGGGTCCCGTCGCCGTAGACCGTCGGCACGCCGCCGCTCTTCAGCAGGCCGCAGAAGATCGCCACCACCCCCGCCTCGCCGAGCGGGTCCTGGCGCGGTCCGTAGACGTTGCCCAGCCGCAGCGACATGCCGGAGAGCCCGTGCAGCCGTTCGTAGAGCCCGAGGTAGCCCTCCGCCGAGAACTTCGACTGGCCGTAGCCGGAGAGCGGCGCGATCGGCGTCGACTCCGGCAGCGGCAGCTGCTTGTCGGCGCCCTCGCCGTAGAGCGCCCCGCCGGTGGAGATGAAGACGACCCGGCCGACCCCGCTCGCCCGCGCCGCCTCCAGCACGTTGGCGGTGCCGCCGACGTTGACCGCGGCGTCGAAGGCCGGCTCGGTGACCGAGCGCCGCACGTCGATCTGGGCGGCGAGGTGGAAGACCAGCTCGGGGCGCGCCGCGGCGAGGACCTCGCCGACCGCAGCCTCGTCGCAGATGTCGACCTCGGCCAGCTCGGCGCCCCCGGCGAGCGCCCCCTCGAGGTTCACCCGCCGCCCGGTCGAGAGGTTGTCCAGCACGGTCACCTCGTCGCCGCGGGCGAGCAACGCGTCCACCAGATTCGAGCCGATAAAGCCGGCACCGCCGGTCACCAAGGTCTTCATCAGGGGGCCGATCCTAAGGGGATCGGCCGGCGGCAGGCATGGAATCGTCGGGGAGGAGGCCGAGAGGACGGCCGCGCGGCCCTGCTACCCTCGCCGCCCGATGAGACTGATCGTCACCGAGAAGAACAGCAGCGCGAAAAAAATCGCCGAGGTCCTGGGGGCGCCGAGCGGCGGCCCGAAGGCGGACAAAACCTACAAAGTCCCCTTCTACACCTGGACCGACGCCGAAGGCAACGAGGAAATGGCGATCGGCCTGAAGGGCCACGTGCTCGGCCCCGCCTTCCCCGAGGGCTACTCGAACTGGCAGAAGACCGACCTGCACGACCTGATCGACGCGGACCTGATCAAGGAGCCGACCGACAAAAACGTCGTCAATGCGATCAAGAAAATGGCGAAGCAGGCCGACGAGCTGGTGATCGCCACCGACTTCGACCGCGAGGGCGAGCTGATCGGGCTCGAGGCCCTGGAGGAGATGCTCGACGCCAACCCGGCGCTCGGCAGCCGCGAGGACACCGCCGCGGGGACGCTGAAGATCCTCCGCGCCCGCTACTCGGCGACGACCAAAGAGGAACTTCTCCGCGCCTTCGACAACCTCGACTACCTGAGCTACCCGCTGGCCAACGCGGGCGCCGCGCGCCAGGACATCGACCTGCTCTGGGGGGCGACGCTGACCCGCGCGGTCTCGCTCTCGACCCGCCGCTTCGGCTCCAACTTCCTCTCCGTCGGCCGCGTGCAGAGCCCGACCCTGGGCCTGATCGTCGAGCGCGAGATGGAGCGGCGCGCCCACGTCGCCAAACCGTTCTGGGAACTGTTCGCCAAGTTCGAGCACCCGGACGGGATCTTCGAGACGCACCACACGGTGGACAAATTCTGGGAGCAGGCGGAAGCCGACAAGGCGCTCGCCGGGACCGGCGCCGGGCCGGGCACCGTCAAAGCGGTGACGGCGCGGAAAAACACGCGCAAACCGCCGACCCCGCTCAACACCACGGCCTTCACCACCGACGCCTCGTCGCGCCTCGGGATCACCCCGGCGAGCGCGATGCGGATCGCCGAGGACCTCTACATGGACGGGTTCATCTCCTATCCGCGTACCGACAACACGGTCTACCCGAGCTCGCTGCCGGTGCGCGAGCTGATCCGCTCGCTGACCAAAGTCAAGGAGTTCTCCGCCGCGTCGGCGCTGAACGACGTGGCCGAGCTGAAACCGACGCGGGGCAAAAAAGAGACGACCGACCACCCGCCGATCTACCCGACCCAGGCGATCCAGCCGGGCGCCCTGGAGGGGCCGAAGAAACGGGTCTACGAACTGGTCGTGCGGCGCTTCCTCGCCACCTTCAGCCCGCCGATGATCACCGAGTCGACGCGCGCCGACATCGAGTGCGGCACGGAGACCTACTTCGTCCGCGGCTCGGTGGTCGTCGACCCCGGCTACGCGGGCATCTACACCTACGCGCGCTCCGCCGACGAGGAGATCCCGGCGCTGGAGGAGGGCCAGGAGCTGCAGCTGGCCGCGGTGCCGGAGTTCCGCGCCGAGGGCGAGCCGGACGCCAACCCGTGGATCGTCGGCAAGGAGACGCAGCCGCCGTCGCGGATCTCGCAGGGCAAACTGATCGAGATGATGGAGGAGCGCGGCCTCGGCACCAAAGCCACCCGCGCCGACATCATCCAGAAGCTCTTCGACCGCGGCTACGTCTACGGCAACCCGCCGATCCCGACCGAGACCGGGATCGCCCTCTACGAGGCGTTCAAGCAGTACGTGCCGCGGATGGCGACGCCGGAGATGACCGCCGACATCGAGGCCGAGATGGATCAGATCGCCCAGGGCGAGATGACCAAATCGAAGGTCGTCGGCGACTCGCGCGAACTACTCCACAAAACCTGGACGGAGATCGACGAGAAGAAAGAAGACCTCGCCAAAGTCGTCTGGAAAGGGATGGACGAGGACCGCATCCTCGGCCCCTGCAAGGTCTGCGAAGAAGCGGGGCGGACGAAGGAGGACGGCTCGCCGAACATGCTGCGGATCATCCGGGCGAAAAAATCGGGCAAACGGTTCGTCGGCTGCAGCGGCTGGAAAGCCGACGCCGAGCCTGACGACCCGAACTCGTGCGACCAGACCTTCCCGCTGCCCCAGCGCGGCGACGTCTTCCGGCTGGAGGAACGCTGCTCGATCTGCGACCGCACCCCGCGGCTGAAAGTGCAGCCCTTCCGCGGCCGGCCCTGGAACCTCTGCCTGAACGACGACTGCGAGTCGATGCAGGAGATGAAGAAACGGCGGGCGGAGCGCGAAGCGGCGAAAAAAGCCAAAGAAGAGATGGACGCGAAGCCGCAGCCGCAGGGCGACGAGGACGCGCCGAAAAAAGCCGCCAAAAAAGGCAAAGCGAAAAAAACGAAAGTCTCCAAAGCCGACACGGCCACGCGCGGCGTCAAACGCGCCAAAGCGGGCGCCAAAGGCTGATGGCCGGGGCCGCCCCGGCCGCGGAGGGCTGAGTCGTGTTCATCACCCTGGAGGGGGTGGACGGCTCCGGCAAGAGCACCCAGGCGCGGCTGCTGGTCGAGGCGCTGGGCGAGGGCACGGTCGCGATCCGCGAGCCGGGCGGCACCGAGGCCGCCGAGCGGATCCGCACGCTGCTCGCCGATCCGGCGGTGGAGCTCGAGCCGCTGGCCGAGCTGCTGCTCTTCCTGGCGGCCCGCGCCGACCTCACCGAGCGGGTGATCCGCCCGGCCCTGGCGGCGGGCCGCGACGTCGTCTCCGACCGCTTCTCCGACTCCAGCGTCGCCTACCAGGGCGCGGCGCGCGGGCTCGGCGTCGGCGAGGTGATCAACCTCTGCGACACCGCCACCGACGGGCTCTGGCCGGACCTGACGCTGCTGCTGCGGCTCGATCCGGAGGTCGGCCTGGGGCGGGCGCGGAGCGAAGACCGCTTCGAGGCCGAGGGCCTCGACCTGCAGCGCGAGGTCGCCGCCGCCTACGACGAGATCGCGACGATCGCCGCCGACCGCGTGGTGGTCATCGACGCCACCGGCACGGTCGACGAGGTCCACGAGCGGATCGTCACCGCCGTCGAGGCCGCCCGATGACCGAGTGCGTTCGCACTTTTCCTCGGTATGCGGTCACTTCTGCGAACGCACCGAGGCGCCCCAGGTTGAGTTCGCACTTCTGGCCCCTATGCGGCTATTTCTGCGAACGCATGGGGGTGGGGGGTGGCTAGCGCGGCGCTGGAGGAGGCGACGGAGCACCAAGGGCGGGCGCGGGTGGCGCTCACCGCGGCGCTCGAGGCGGGGCCGTCCCACGCCTACCTCTTTCGCGGCCCGCGGGGGGCAGGCAAGCGGGCCGCGGCACGCGCCTTCGCCGCCGAGATCGTCGCCGCCGGGGCCGCCGACCCCGATGACGCGCGCCGCCGCGCCCTGCTCGATCCCTCGCCGCATCCCGACCTCGTCTGGCTTGCCCCGCGCGGCGCCCAGCACATGGTCGACGAGGTGCGCGAGCGGGTGATCCGCGCCTCCGCCTACCGGCCCTTCGAAGGCGAGCACCGTGTCTTCGTCATCGACGCCGCCGAGGCGATGCGCGACGAGAGCCAGAACGCGCTGCTGAAGACCCTGGAGGAGCCGCCGCCCTTCGTCCACCTGATCCTGCTCAGCTCCGAGCCGGAGGGCCTGCTGGAGACGATCGCCTCGCGCTGCCAGCCGGTCGACTTCGCCCCGCTTCCGGCCGCGGTGCTGGAAGCGCAGCTGGGTGCGACGCCGGAGGGTGCCGGGGCGACGCCGGAGGAGATCGCGGCGGCCGCGCGGCTCGCCGCCGGCGACCTCGAGCGGGCCCGCCTCCTGCTCTCGTCGACCGGCCGCGAGCTGCGCGCCGAGGTCGAGGCCTGCCTCTCCGCGGTACTCGCCGACGAGCTCTCCGGGGCGCCCTGGCGGCGCCTCCTCGACCGCGCCACGGCGGCCGGGGAGGAGGCCGAAGGGGCGGCCCGAGAGGCGCTCGAAGAGGAGTCGCAGGCGGGGATCAAACGCACCGCGAAAGACATCGCCGACGGGGCCAAACGGGCGGGCCGCCGCCGCCGCACCGAGATCCTCGACCTCGGCCTCGAGCTCTGCGCGCTGTGGCTGCGCGACCTGGCGGCGCTCGCCGCCGGGGCCGAGGAGGTCGTCTTCGACCGCGACCGGCTGGACCTGCTGCGCTCCCAGGCGGCGACCGTCGACCCGGGCTGGGCCCGCGCCGGCGCCGCCGCGGTCCAGGACACCCGCCGCGGCCTCGACCTCAACGTCTCCGAGGAGCTGGCCCTGGAAGCGCTCTTCTACCGCCTGGCCCGCACCGAGGTGCGTTCGCAGCGATAGGGGCAATTGCGGCTGGGAACGGGCGCGGGGTCGCTGTTGCGGGGACGGCGAGGGTTCGGGTAGCTGTGGCGGGGACGGCGAGGGTTCGGGTAGCTGTGGCGGGGACGGAAGGAGTGCGGGGTCATTGCGGTGGGGACGGTGAGGGCTCGGGCCGGGTGGTTGTGGACGGCGGCCCGGGCGTCTCGGAGGCGACCCGGGCAGGCTGAGGCCGCCTCCGAGACGCCCGGGACGGGGGTTTTCGGGAGGGGACGCGATTCGGTGGGTGTCTCTGGGGACGTTCGTCACGGCGACGCCGCGATGTTTCGGAAGACGTGCGGCTTACGGGGAATGGCACGAAGACGTTGCAGGTTTTCGTCGGCGGGGAAGGGGTGTGGAGCTTTACGGCCGCATAGCGCACCTTTCTCTCCACAGCAAGAACCTGACCAATGAGGGAACCGTGTCGAACGCTACGTCCTGGTGACGATCCCCACGTCTCCGTGAAGGTCGTCCCGTCCCCATCACGCCTCCCGGGCGAAAGCCGCACCTCCCGCGCTCCGGCCGTCCCCTGGGACCTCTCCGGCGTCCCCTCGCCCCCCACGGACCCGGCCCTCTCGTGGCGGCCTCAGCCTGCCCGGGCCGCCACGAGAGGGCCGGGTCCCTCGCCATCCTCCTCCCGCGCCCGTCGGCCGCGGGCCCGCCGCGTCAAGAGGAGCGCCATCCAGGGGCCGACGACTAGGTCGAGCGACCGCGCTCCGGCGTGTCCGCGTCCTCACCCTCGCCCTTGCCGTTGAGCCGCCCTTCCAGCGCTTCCCGCGCCGCCTGCTCTTTGGCCCGCTCGATCGCGCGCTCCTGGGCCAGCCGAGTGATCTGGGCGGCCTGGCGGGACATGATCACGCTGAAGTTCAGCGCCAGGCCGAGCAGCAGCAGGAGGACGATCGAGAAGAGCGCCACGTTGGTGTCGCGGACGCCCATCAGGTCGGCGATGAAGCGCAGCAGGCCCGGGAACGCGGCCCCCGCCAGCATCGCCAGCCCGGCGCCGAACCAGATCACGCTGTAGCGCTCCTGCAGCCGGTCGCGGCGGATCAGCTCGAGGATCAGCAGCATGAAGAGGATCGCCAGCGCGGCGGCGATGATCCGGGTCTGCGAGGTGAGGCTGACCCGGTCGGCCTGCACGGCAAGCGGGGCGAGCGCCGCCCTCATCGCTCCGCCTCCGCATGGCGCGGCTTGAACTGGCCGACCAGGATCACGACCAGGCCCTTGAAGATGAAGAAGGCCGAGCGCAGCGGGGTGAGGAACGAGGTGCCGCCGGTCCGCTCCAGCATCCGCACCGGCACCTCCTCGACCCGCAGCCCCTCGCGCACCGCCAGCTGCAGCGACTCGATCTCGGCGAAGTCGGGCGAGTAGTTCTCGCTGAAGAGGCGCATCACCCGGCGGTTGGCGGCGCGCATGCCGCTGGTCGTGTCGGTGAAGCGCTGGCGGGTCGCCAAGGTGAGGAAGAAGCGGAAGACGTTGATCCCGATCGTGCGGGTCCAGGTCGCCTTGTAGTCCTCGCCCTCCATCTCGACCCCGGGCAGCGGCTCGGCCTGCTTGGCGTAGCGCGAGCCGATCACCAGGTCGGCGCGGTCGGCCCGCACCTCGGCGAGCAGGCGGGCGACCTCCGCCGCCGGATGCTGGCCGTCGGCGTCGAGGTGGGCGCAGCAGTCGTATCCCTCGCGCAGCCCCCACAGGTAGCCGGTCTGCAGCGCCGCGCCGAGCCCCTGGTTGAACGGCATCGTGGCGACGAGGACGCCCGCCGCGCGCGCCCGCTCGGTGGTCGAGTCGGCCGAGCCGTCGTCGATCACGAGGATGTCGGCGTCCGGGATGTGGGCGCGCACATCGGCGATCACGCCGTCGATCGACGCTTCCTCGTTCCAGGCAGGGATGAAGACGAGAGTCCGCAAGGGCAGCCGATTGTTCCACGGTGGCCCCAATTCGAACGGATTCGGTTCCTCGTTTGACAGGATTGTGTTAGTTACTCCTCATGGCAAGCGGCGACGAGATTTCACGGCCGCAGCCCGACACTCCCCGTATCGGCATGCGGCTTTGGTTGACCGGCGCGTTTGCGGCGGTCAGCTTGATCACGGCCGCGACCGTCTACTTCTTCGGCGACAACCACCAGGCGCTGCTCGCCGCGGTGCTGATCGGGGTGCTGGCCGGCTTCCTGATCGCGGTGGCGATCTCCCACCGCGTGGTGGGGCTGGCGCGGGCCGCGAGGGAGATGGCGAAAGGCTCCTTCGACGCGCCGCTGAACACCTCCGGGCTGGACGAGATCGGCGACCTGGCCCGCTCGCTCGACGCGATGCGCGCCTCGCTCCAGGTCAGCTTCGGGGTGATGACCGCCGACCGCAACAAGCTCGCGGCGATCTTCGACGGGCTCACCGACGCGGTGATCGTGACCGACTACGAAGGCCCGGTCCGCTTCTCCAACAGCGCCGCCGGGCGCCTGCTCGGGGCGGCCGGGGAGCCGCCGGAAGTGATGGAGCCGCAGCTGCGGCGCGCCGCCGAGGTCGGCTTCGCCGCCCACCCGGCGCTGCGGATCGGCGACCGCGCCTACGCGATGACCGCCCGAGCGCTGCCCGACGAGCGCGCCGTCCTCGCCGTGCTCCGCGACCGCACCGACGAGCTCCGCCGCGAGCTCGCCGAAGCCGACTTCATCTCCAATGCGGCGCACGAGCTGCGCAACCCCTTGGCCGGGATCTCGGGGGCGATCGAGGTGCTGCAGAGCGGTGCCAAAAACAACCCGCTCGACCGCGACCACTTCCTCAACCGGCTCGCCGACGACGCCGAGCGGATGAAAGCGCTGACCCAGTCGCTGCTCACCCTGGCCCGGGTGGAGAGCCGGGGCGCCGCCGAGAGCGAGGTGGTCGACGTGGCGATCGCGGTCCGCGACGTGGTCGCCGCGGTCGAGCCGCCGCCGCGCATCGACCTGGTCGTCGACGTCGAGCAGGACCTTGCCGCGACCGGCGACCCGACCCTGCTGCGGCAGGTGCTGATCGGCCTGCTGGGCAACGCCTTCAAGAACACGCCGCCGCCCGGCACGGTGACCTTGCGCGGCCGCCACGAAGGGGCGGGCGAGGTCGTGCTGGAGGTCATCGACACCGGCACCGGCATCCCCGGCCCGGAGATCGAGCGCGTCTTCGAGCGCTTCTACCGACGGAGCGAGTCGCGCAAGCAGGAGGGCTTCGGGCTGGGGCTGGCGATCGCGCGGCGGATGGTCGACGTGATGGGCGGAACCATCGGGGCCGAATCCGTGTTGGGTGAGGGGAGCACGTTCTGGGTGCGGCTTCCACTTGCACAGCCGAGCCCGACGCCAGTGGCTTAAGGCTGAGGGCGTATAAAAGGCGAACCTAGATGTTTGGAAAGATTGAGCAACGCATGAGCATGAGCATGAGCAGGAATCACCTGGGTAGGGGGGCGCGATGAGCAGCGGCCGGATCTTGATCGCCGACGATGAGCCGTCGGTGCGCGACTCGGTCGGCTACGCGCTCGCCCAGGAGGGGTTCGACGTGACCCCGGCGGCCGACGGCGACGAGGCGAGCACGCTGCTGGGGGAGGGCATCCCCTTCGACCTGCTGATCCTCGACATCATGATGCCGGGACCGAGCGGGCTCGACATCTGCCGCGACGTGCGGGCGCGGAGCGCGGTGCCGATCATCGTGCTGACCGCGAAGGACGCCGAGGTCGACAAGGTGGTCGGGCTCGAGGTCGGCGCCGACGACTACGTGACCAAGCCGTTCTCGGTGCGGGAGCTGCTCGGACGGGTGCGGGCGCAATTGCGCCGGCGGGAGCTCGACCGCTCGCCGATGGCCCAGCAGGTGAAGATCGAGTCGGGGCCGGTGTCGATCGACCTGGTGCGGCACGTGGCGACGGTGCGCGGCGTGCCGGTCAACCTGACCCGCTCGGAGTTCCAGCTGCTGCGGCTCCTGGTCGGGAGGCCGGGGGAGGTCTTTGCCCGCTCCCAGATCATGGAGGAGCTCTGGCAGACCGAGTTCGACGGCGACGAGCGCGCCTGCGACGTCCACATCTCCAACCTGCGCCAGAAGGTCGAGCGCGACCCGCAGAAGCCGGAACTCGTGGTGACCGTGCGCGGCGTCGGCTACAAGTTCAGCGGCGACGACGATTAACGGTGTTGATGGGCCGAAAAGCGCTCTATACGAGCGCTTTTCGGCCCATCAACGGTTGAGCAGGCGTTGGAGGTCGGCGAGGCGGGCGTCCCACTCGGCGCCGACGGTGGTGAGCCAGGCGGCGGCGTTGGCGAGGGGGCGGGGGTCGAGCTCGAAGCGGTGCTCGCGGCCGCGGCGGCTCTCGGAGACCAGTCCGGCGCGGCCCAGCGTCGCCAGGTGCTTGGCGACCGCCTGGCGGCTGATCGGCAGCTCGGCGGCGAGCCCGGTGGCGGTCGCCCCGCCGCGCTCGGCGAGCGCCGCGACCAGGTGGCGGCGGGTCGGGTCGGCGAGGGCGGCGAAGACCGCGCCCGCCTCGGCGTCGCCGACGGGCTGCGCGCCCGGCGCGCCGCTCGACGCTTGTCGAGGCTGGGGCACGCGGTCCTCAGGCGAGGACGAGCCGGACGGCGGCGCGCAGGCGGCCCAGCGGCGGTCCCCAGGTCACGGCGGTGAGCGGCGCGGCGGTGAGCGGCGCGGCGGCGAGCAGCGGGCCGGAGGCGCCGGACGGGGCGGTCGCGAAGGCCGCCGGTGTCTCGACCACGGTCAGGCGCGTGCCGGCGGCGACCGCGTCGAGGATCAGTTCGACCCGGCTCGGCCCCGCGTCGCCCGCGCGCCACCAGCTCCAGGCGAGGCGTTCGGCCTCCTCGACCAGCTCGACCTCCCCACGGCGCTCCTCGCCGTCGGCGTAGCGGCAGACGATCTCGCCGCCCGGCTCCGCCTCGATCTCGACCTCGTCGGCGAGCCACTCGCCCAGGAGCGTCTCCTCGGTGAGGGCGTCCCAGACGGCGGCCGGCGGCGCCTCGAGCTCGACCCTGCGGGTCACCCCCTCGGCCTCGGCCGGTCCGGCTTCGCTCCTGGGTAGGGTCATGGGACTGCTCCTCTCGTCTCGAGTACGGATGCGCAACCCCATGGTTGCACACCTGCTAGGCTGGGGAAAAGCGCAACCCTACGGTTGCGCGAGCACGAAAGCTTCGCGGAACGAGAGAAAGAGAGACTGAAATGCCACTGGTCCCGATGGTCGTCGAGCAGACCGCTCGCGGCGAGCGCTCCTTCGACATCTACAGCCGCCTGCTCTCGCAGCGCATCATCTTCCTCGGCGAGCCCGTCACCGAGGACCTCGCCAACCTGATCATCGCCCAGCTGCTGCATCTGGAGGCCGACGATCCGGACAAGGACGTCAGCCTCTACATCAACTCGCCCGGTGGTTCCGCCTACGCGGGCCTGGCGATCTACGACACGATGCAGTTCATCAAGCCCGACGTGCAGACGATCTGTTACGGGATCGCGATGTCGGCGGGGTCGCTGATCCTTACCGGCGGGGCGAAGAACAAGCGGATGGCGCTGCCGAACAGCCGCATCCTCATCCACCAGCCCTCGAGCGGATTCGAAGGCCAGGCCTCCGACATCGAGATCCATGCCAAAGAGGTGCTCGAGCTGCGCGACCGGCTGAACCAGATCTACGTCGAGCACACCGGCCAGTCGATGGACAAGATCTCACTCGACATGGAACGCGACAAATTCTTCAAGCCGGAGGAGGCGCGCGAGTACGGCCTCATCGACCGGGTGATCGAGTCGCATGACTTCAAGGCGAACCCGACCGGGTTCCGCGCCGGGGAGAGCAACGGCGACGGCGATGGGGGCGGCGAGGCCGCAAGCGCCTGAGGTGCGGTTCGGGCGGCGGCGGGCAGCGAAGCCTGACGGCGCCCGGGACGCCGCGGCACCGGCGGGCGGACGGCCGGCGAGGCCTGACGGAGGCTGGTCCGCCGCGAAGCCGACGGGCGGGCGGCGGGGCAGGCCGAAGCCGGCGCCCGCCGAGCCCGCGGGGGGCGGTCGCGCCGCCGCGCCCAAGCCGCCG
>DATJUK010000268.1:0-11186 GCA_035502495.1 Solirubrobacterales bacterium | reverse complement strand
CGGCCACAGCCTGCCAGGGCCGCCTCCGAGACGCCCGGGACGCACGGTCCCCGATCGACCGGGCCCCGGACCCTCACCAGTCCGCCGCCCGGCCCGGCCAACATCGATGGCCCTCGACCCGGCGATCCCCAGCCGGCGGCTGCTAGTGGCTGCGTTTTTTCGGCAGCGTGTGGAAGACGACGTCCCAGAGCGGGGAGGAGACGCCGTAGCCGTAGCGGTGATCCTGGAAGTGGTGGCGCATGTGCGCCTCGCGGAGCCGCTTGCCCAGCTTCGACTTGGGGACGAAGTGGTGCACGTAGTAATGGGTGTAGTCGTAGGCGAGGTAGCCGATCATGAAGCCGCCGAAGGCGGGGTAGGCGGCGTCGCCGAGCACCGCGAGGAAGCCGAGGAAGAAGAGTGCCGCCAGCGGGATCGAGACCGAGGGCGGCATCACCAGACGCAGCTTGTCGTTGGGATGGTCGTGGTGGATGCCGTGGATGATGAAGTGCATCCGCCGGCCGAAGGCGTTGTCGGGCTCCCAGTGGAAGACCAGCCGGTGCAGCCAGTACTCGGTCAGCGTCCAGAAGGCGAGGCCGCCGAGCGAGATCAGCACCATCTGCCAGACCTCCCAGCCCTTCGTCGCGCCGATCCACTCGACCGCGACGATCACCGGGACGAAGATGATCGCCGGGATCGCCGGGTGCACGCGGGAGAAGAAATCGATGAACCCGTTCTTGAAGAGCGGCGGCGAGTCGGCCAACCGTTTGGTGCGTTCGTGCGCCTCCATCGTGGCCGAATGTTAGCGGCGGCCGGCGGCCGCCCCGCTAAACGCAGGAACTCTGTGAACGGCCTGTGACGAGAAGGTTGCGATTTGCGGAATCGCGCCCGACGCCCTCGGCGCGCGGTTGCTTTCATGCCCGAGCCGATGCCGCGCAAGCCCAAAGCCCCCACCTGCGAGGACTGTTATTTCCACAAGAATCTCTTGTGCGCCCTGGAGCTCGGCGAGCCCTGTGCGACCTTCCGGCCCAACCGCCCCGAGGGCCTCGTGCCGCCCCGCCAGCCGGTGCTCCTGATGCGCGCCCCCCGCTGGACCGCGGCCGGCCGGGTCACCGCCTGAACCCCCACGGGTAACCTTCGGGCGATGCCGCAGCGCGACCTCTTCGCCGACTTCGCACGCATGCGCCGGGAGATGGACCAGCTGATGGGCGACTCCTGGGGTCGCACCCGCTACGTCAGCCGCCGGGCCTCCGGATTCTCGCCCAACGTCGACGTCTACTACGTCGACGATCCCCAGCGCGCGGTGGTCAAAGTCGACCTCGCCGGGATCGACCTCGCCGAGGTCGGGATCGAGGTCTCGGGCCGGCAGCTGGCGATCATCGGCAGGCGCGCCCTGCAGGAGACCGAGGGCCGCGTCTACCAGCAGGTCGAGATCCCCTCCGGGCCGTTCCGGCGGGTGGTCGAGCTGCAGGTCGAGGTCGACCACACCGGCGCCGTCGCCAACTACGAAGACGGCGTGCTGACCATCGAACTGCCTCTGCGCGATCCGGAGGAGACCACCCACCGGGTCCCGATCGGGCGTCCCTGATGGAGGGTTCGCCGAGCCTCGAGATCGTCGAGGCGCCGATCGGGGCAGAGGAGGACGAGCCGCGCGGCGACCTGCCGCTCCCCGAGGCGCTGCCGGTCCTGCCGCTGCGCGACTCGGTCGCCTTCCCGGACACGATCACCCCGCTGGCGGTCGGCCAGCCGCGCTCGATCAAGCTCGTCGACGACGTCCTCGGCGGCAACCGGATGCTGGTGATGGTCGCCTCGCGCGACCCCGAGAAGGAGGAGCCGACCCCGGCCGACCTCTACGACGTCGGCGTCGTCGGGGTGGTCGAGCGGATGGTGAAAGTCCCCGACGGCACCCTGCGGATCCTGGTCCAGGCGACCCAGCGGGTGCGGCTCGACGATTTCGTCACCGACCGCCCTTACCTGATCGCGCGGATCTCCGAGGAGCCCGACGTGGTCAAACGGAACGCCGAGCTGGAGGCGCTGACCCGCAACGTCCAGCGCACCTTCTCGGAGATCGTCGAGCAGATCCCCTACCTGCCGGAGGAGCTGCAGCTGGCGGTGGCCAACATCGACGACCCGAGCGCGCTCGCCCACCTGATCGGCGGCGCCCTGCGGATCGAGACGGCGGAGAAGCAGGAGCTGCTGGAAGAAGTCGACGTGGCGAAACGGCTGCGCCACCTCTCCCAGATCCTCGCCCGCGAGCTCGAGGTGGTCCAGCTCGGCACCCAGATCCAGTCCCGCGTGCAGTCGGAAGTCGACAAAGGCCAGCGCGAGTTCTTCCTCCGCCAGCAGCTGAAAGCGATCCAGGACGAGCTCGGCGAGGAAGACGAGGGCGCCGCCGAAATCAAAGAACTGCAGGAGCGGATCGAGGCGGCGAACCTGCCCGAGGAAGCGCGCAAAGCTGCCGATCGGGAGCTCGGGCGGCTGGCCAAACTGCCGCCCGCGGCGGCCGAGCACGGGGTGATCCGCACCTACCTGGAGTGGCTGACCGAGCTGCCCTGGGACGTCGAGACGAAGGACAACCTCGACATCCGCCACGCGAAGAAAGTCCTGAACGCCGACCACTACGACCTCGAGGACGTGAAGGAGCGGATCCTCGAGTACCTGGCGGTGCGCAAGCTGAACCCGGAGAGCCCGGGGCCGATCCTCTGCTTCGTCGGCCCGCCCGGAGTGGGCAAGACGAGCCTCGGGCGCTCGATCGCGAAGGCGCTGGGGCGGGAGTTCGAGCGGATCTCGGTCGGCGGCGTGCGCGACGAGGCGGAGATCCGCGGCCATCGCCGCACCTACATCGGGGCACTGCCGGGGACGATCATCCGCGCCCTCCGCGACGCCGGCTCGCGCAACCCCGTCTTCATGATCGACGAGATCGACAAGATGGGCGCCGACTTTCGCGGCGACCCGGCGAGCGCGATGCTCGAGGTGCTCGACCCGGCCCAGAACGACACCTTCCGCGACCACTACCTGGACCTGCCGTTCGACCTCTCCGACGTGGTCTTCATCGCCACCGCGAACGTGCTCGACACGATCCCGGGGCCGCTGCTCGACCGGATGGAGACGATCGAACTGGCGGGCTACACGCTGGACGAGAAGCGCCACATCGCGCGCAGCTACCTGGTCGACCGGCAGATCGCCGCGAACGGGCTGAAGCCGAGCCAGATCGAGTTCGCCGACGCGGCGCTGACCGCGATCGTCGAGGAGTACACGCGCGAGGCCGGGGTGCGGAACCTGGAGCGGCTGATCGGCACGGTGTGCCGCAAAGTCGCCCGCCAGGTCGCCGAAGGCAAAGCCAAGGGCAAGGTCCGGGTCTCGGCCAAGAAAGCGCGCGAGTACCTGGGGCGCCGGCGGGTCTTCGCCGAAACGCGGCGGCGGACCAAGGACCCGGGGGTGGCGACGGGCCTCGCCTGGACGCCGGCGGGCGGCGACGTGCTCTTCATCGAGGCGGCCGGGATGCCCGGGTCGGGGCACCTGACGATCACCGGCCAGCTCGGCGAGGTGATGAAAGAGTCGGCGCAGGCGGCGCTCGCCTACGTGCGCGGGCACCAGCAGCAGATCGCGCCGAAGCTGGAGGGGGACTGGTTCGCCTCCCACGACGTCCACATCCACGTGCCCGCCGGGGCGGTGCCCAAGGACGGGCCCTCGGCGGGGGTGGCGATGACGGTCGCCCTCGCCTCGCTGATCGGCGGCCGGGCGGTCCGCAACGATGTGGCGATGACCGGCGAGGTGACCCTGACCGGCAAGGTGCTGCCGATCGGCGGGCTGAAGGAGAAGTCGTTGGCGGCGCAGCGGGCGGGGATCAAGCGGGTGATCGTGCCCGCGCGCAACGAGGGGGACGCGGCCGAGATCCCGGCCGCCGAGCTCGGGGGGCTCGAGTTCGTGTTCGTCGACGAGGTCTCGAAAGCGCTCGAAGTCGCCCTCTCTTGAGGGCCCCGATCCCTCAACCACCGATGCGTTCGCACTTCTGGCCGCTATGCGGTGATTTCTGCGAACGCACCGAGGGGGGGAGCTGATGGAGGCCGCCACGCTGCGGTCCGGCCGCCGTGCTCGCGCGGCGGGGCGCCGCCACCGCTCGCTCCGCGACTGGACGCGCGAACGCTCGCGGGCCTTCTGGATCGTCGCCGGGCTGACCGCGCTGGCGGCGCTGCTGCGCTTCGCCACGCTCGGCGTGCAGAGCTACCACCACGACGAGATCGTCACCGCGTCGCGCGTCCTCCGCGACGGCTTCGGCCACGCGATGGACGCGGTCTGGTTCAGCGAGTCGACGCCGCCGGTCTACTACGCCGTCGCCTGGGTCTGGACCCAGCTGGTCGGCACCCACGAATTCGGGCTGCGCGCCGTCTCCGCGGCGGCCGGGGTGGCGACGGTGCCGGTCACCTACCTGATCGGGGCCGAGCTGCGCAGCCGCCGCGCCGGCCTCTGGGCGGCGGCGCTGGTCGCGGTCAACCCGATGATGCTTTGGTACTCCCAGGAGGCGCGCGCCTACGCGCTGGTCGCCCTCTTCGGCGCGCTCTCGGCGCTCTACTGGCTGCGGGCCGAACGGCGCGGCGCGCGGCGGGACTTCGCCTGGTGGGGGATCTGGTCGGGGCTCGCGATCGCCACCCACTACTTCGTCGCCTTCCCGATCCTCGCCGAGGCGCTGATGCTGCTGCGCCGGCGCGGCCTGCGGAGGAGCTTCGTCGGGATGGCGATCCTCGGCGGCTGCGCGATCGCGGTGGCCCCGGTGGCGATCCACCAGATGTCCCTGGGGCACGCCGACTGGATCGGCAACTTCAGCCTCGGCCACCGGCTGGCCGAAACGGCGACCACCTTCGTCACCGGGGAGACCGGCGACATCATCGCCCGGCCGGAGCGGCCCTGGCTCGCCTTCGTGCCGCTGGCGCTGAGCCTCGGCGCCCTGGCCCTGCTGCTGGGGCGCCGGGCCGGGCGGGAGCGCCGCGCCGCGGGCCGGCCGCTCCTCCTGGTGGTCGCCGCGATCGGCATCCCCGCCGCCCTGGCGCTGGTCGCGGCGAGCAAAGACTTCGTCCTCGCCCGCAACCTGATCCCGGCGCTGGTGCCGCTGCTGGCGGCGATCGGGATCGCGGTCTCCTCGCCCGCCTCGCGCCGGCTCGGCGCCGTGATCGGGACGCTGCTCTTCGCCTACTCGCTCGGCTTCTGCGTCCTCGCCAGTACCGACGAACAGTTCCAACGTCCCAACTGGAGCGCCGTCGCCGCCGGGATGGGGGACCCGGACGGGCCGCGCGCCACCGTCACCTGGACGCTCGGCGAGGCGCCGCTGCGCTACTACCTCTCGACCGGGGCGATCCAGGTGCGGGCGAGCGAAAACTACGACTGGCTGGTGAAGGAAATCGACTTCGTCTCCGACGGCTCGATGCCCGCCCCACCGCACCGGCTCCTCGGCCCCGGCTTCCGCCAGGTCGGCGACGAAGACACCGGCCGGCTGGTGGTCCGCCGGTACCGCTTCCAGCCGCCCGGGCTGGCCCCGCTGCGCCTGCCGGAGCTGCGCCGGGCGCGGCTCGATTTCCGCAGCAACGGGGTGCTGCTCGACGGCGTCGGGCCCGGCTGACCCGGTCGCCGCGGGCGCCTGAACGTCCGCTGCCGGCGCCCGGCGCAGTGTCCCGTGCCCAATCGCGGGTATATCCTGGGCGAAACCGCGAGAACAGCGAGGGAGAAGGGATGTCCAAGAGCAAGACCACCCAGACGGCGGATCGCGCCGGCGACCTGTACGAAGCCGCCCGCGAAAACCCGTACGTGCAGCGCCTGATCGAGGACGAAGACCTGCGCGACAACCTCAAGGACGCCTACAGCTCGGCGAAGAAGGCCTACAGTCGCGCAACCGGCAACGGCAAGGGCACGGTCAAGGCCGTCACCTCCGACAAGAAGGTGCAGAAGGAAATGCGCCAGGCCGCCGAAGCGCTGCAGGAGGCGCGCGAGCGGTTGCAGAAGCCGAAGAAGAAGCACCGGCTCGGCAAACTGATCATGCTCGCGATCATCGGCGGCGTCGTCGCCCTGGTCGTCAGCGAGGGTGCCCGCAAGGCCGTCCTCGACGCCCTCTTCGGCGCCGAAGAGGAGTTCGAGTACACCTCGACGACCAGCATCAACGGCTCCTAGTCAGCGCCGTGCCCGGCAACGTTCGCCCTCTCTGGCTCGCCCTCGCCGCGCCCGGCGGCGAGCTCGACCGCTCGACGTGGCTCTGCCGCGCGTTCGGGTCCGCGTCCTTGGCGGGCGCGACGATTGCTTCGCCAGATCCGGCCAGACGTCACCGGGCACGGCGCTGAGGGGTCCGTGGAGGCGGCGACCAAAGAGCGTCAGCTCAGCGGCGAGAAGGCCCAGCGCATCGTCGACGCGATGCGCGACAGCGTCGCCCGGCGCGGCGCGGCGGGCTCGACCTTCGAGCACGTCGCCCGCGAGGCGGGGGTGAGCCGCGGCCTCCTCCATTACTACTTCGGCACCAAGGAGCGCCTCCTGGTCGAGGTGGTGCGGCGCGACACCGACCTGCGCATCGCCCGCCTCGACGAGATGCTCGCCACGGCGAAGACCGCCGACGCCGTCCTCGACGTCCTGGTCAAGAGCCTCACCGACCTGATCGACAACGATCCCGGCTACTTCCTCCTCCTCTACGAGCTCTTCAGCGCCGGCCGTCGCAACCCCGACATCCAGCGCGAGGTCGGCCAGCTTTTCGAGGCGACCCGCTCCCACGTCGCCGACGTCTTCCGGGCGAAGGAAGACGAGGGCATCCTCAGCCTCCGCTTCGACGCCGAGGCGGTGGTCGCCTACCTCCTCGCCGTCGCCGACGGCTTCGCCCTCCAGGCCTTGAGCGACCCGAGCCGCGACATCACCCCGGCCCTCACCGCCGGCGCCGCCTCGGCCCGCTACCTCCTCGTCTCCGACTGAGCCTCGCACAGCGAGCCAGTAGCCGAGTACGGCGCCGAGCCATCCGGCTGCCATTTTGGCGCTCGACTGCTCGCCGACGCCGAACAGCAGAACCGCGAATCCGGCGACCACGAAGATCGTCGAGATCGTCAGCCGCGCCCAGACTTCACGGTCGGCGGGATCGACAGGTCGCATCCGGATTCCTCCTCCCTCTGCTTCGCCGCCGGCTTTTCCAGCTTGCGGCGTCGCCGCCGATAGCGTTCATAGCGGAGCACCTTCACCGTGTAGCGAAGCTGGTTACCGACGATGTGGTCGTAGGTAGGGCCGGGCCCTGGCCGCGGGACCGGCTCAAGCTCTTCCAGCTCCTGCAACGCGTTGTCTGAGTGCATGCGCCGACCGTAGCGCGTATCCGGCTCCCCATCCCGAAAATTTGCACTTCCGTGACACTTGAGTCGGGGCGTGACGGGGCGCACACACCGGACCCTGCCGGATGGGAGATGGTTGGCCGGCCGGCCAATGCGGAACGCAATGAAGACACTCGCCGAGTTCCTCGGCCGCAGACGGCGGTGGGTGGTGGCGTTCTGGATCGTCGTGGTGCTGCTCGCGGTCCCGTTCGCGGCGAAGCAGACCGACAACCTCACCGGCGGCGGCTTCGACGTGCCGGGGTCGCAGTCGCAGAAGGCAGGCGAGGCGCTGCAGGAGGACTTCGGCGATCGGGCGAACGCGCTCTCGGTGCTGCTGCGGGCCTCACCGGCGGCCGGCCCGGCCCAGCGGCAGGCCGCGATCGGGCGCGTCCGGCGGACGATCGCCTCGGTCGAAGGCGTGGCGCTCCCGCCCGCGACCGCCCTCGCCGGCCGCCGTCAGCTCGCCCGCGGCGACATCGCGATCCTGCCACTGCGCAGCGACCGGTCGGCCGATGCCCTGATCGACACGGCGGGCACGCTGCGCGAAGAACTCGATCCGGGAACGGCGAGCGGCGGGGTGACTCCCTACCTGGTCGGGCAGCCCGGCGTCTGGGCCGGCTTCCAGGAGATCTCGAAGAAGGACCTCTCCGCCGCCGAGGCGACCGGCTTCCCGATCGTCCTGCTGATCCTCCTCGTCGTCTTCGGCTCGCTCGCCGCCGCGCTCCTGCCGCTGACGCTCGGCTTCGCCAGCGTGCTGATCACCGGCGCCCTCATCTACTTCATCTCGCTGCAGATGACGATGTCGGTCTTCGTCACCAACATGGCGTCGATGATCGGCATCGGAGTGGCGATCGACTACTCCCTCTTCATCCTCGCCCGCTTCCGCGAGGAGCGCGAAGCCGGCGCCGACCCCGCCCAGGCCCGTTCGCGGGCGCTCGCCACCTCGGGGCTCGCCGTCACCTTCTCCGGGCTGGCGGTGATCATCTCGCTCGCCGGGCTCTGGATGGTCGACAACCAGGCGCTCCGCTCGATGGCGCTCGGCGCGATGACCGTCGTCGCGGTCTCGATCCTCACCGCCACCACCCTGCTGCCGGCGCTGATCGCGATGCTCGGCGACCGGGTGCTGCCCGGCGGCGTGGTCGGCAAGGTAGCCGGCTGGGTCGGCCGGCACCTCCGCCGTCACCGGCCCGCCGAGCCGGCGCCGGCACCCGGCGACTCGCCCGCGGTGCCCGGCGCGTCGCGCTTCTGGACCGCCTGGACCGCCCGCGTGATGGCCCGGCCTTGGCGCGCGGTGATCGGCGTCGCCGTGGTCCTCCTCGTCCTCGCGATCCCCGTCCTCTCGCTGAAGACCGGGACCCAGGCGCTCGCCGAGTTCCCCAAGGACAGCGACGTCAGGGTCGGCAACGAACTTGCCGCGCAGGCGCTCGGCGGCGGCACCGACCCGATCTACGTGGTGTCCGAAGCGCCCGCCGGGGCGGTGCCGGGCGTCGGCCAGGTCGCCGGCTTCGAGGCCGCCCTGCGCGCCACCCCTGGCGTCCACGCGGTCGTCCCGCCGGTCCGCAGCGGCTCCGACTATCTCTTCGCGGTCACGTCGAGCGCGCCCAGCGAGTCCGACGCGACGATCGCCCTGGTCGAGCGCCTGCGCGACGAAGTCGTCCCGGCGACGGCGCTCGGCCGCGCCACCGTGGTCAGCGTCGGCGGCGAAACCGCCCGCGGGCGCGACGTCCGCGAACTGGTCTCCGGCTCGATGTGGAAGATCATCCTCTTCGTCCTCGCGCTCAGCTTCCTGGTCCTGATGGTGATGCTGCGCTCGCTGATCCTGCCGCTGAAGGCGGTGGCGATGAACCTGCTCTCGATCGGCGCCGCCTTCGGCATCCTCGTCGCGATCTTCCAGTGGGGATGGCTCGACGGCTTCCTCGGCTTCGAAAGCCAGGGAGCGATCGAAACGATCAACGTGCCGCTGATCTTCGCCGTCGTCTTCGGCCTCTCGATGGACTACGAGGTGTTCCTGATGTCGCGGATCCGCGAGCGCTGGCTGCTCCACGGGGACAACGAACGGGCCGTGGCCGAGGGGCTCTCCTCGAGCGCCCGCACGATCTCCTCGGCGGCGCTGATCATGACCGCGGTCTTCGGGGTGTTCGTCCTCACCGGGGTGCCCTCGATCAAAGAGATCGGGCTCGGCTGCGCGATCGCCATCGCCCTCGACGCGACGCTGGTCCGCCTGATCCTCGTCCCGGCGGCGATGAAGCTGATGGGCGGCTGGAACTGGTGGATGCCGGCCTGGCTCGACCGCGTCCTCCCTGACCTCAGCTTCGAGGGCGACCCTGACCTCGACCTGCCCGATGACGCGGCAGTAGGATCGGCGCTGAGTGCAGGGGGCAGATGACATCGCGTTCGCGGGGCTGGCCCGGCAGGCCGAGATGGTCCGCGCCGGCGAGGTCAGCCCGACCGAGCTGGTCGGGCAGGCGCTGGAACGGATCGACCGGCTCGACCCCGAGCTGAACGCCTTCCGCAAGGTCTTCGCCGACAAGGCGATGCTGGAAGCCGAGCGGGCGGAGGCGCGGCGGAGCGCCGGCGACGAGCGGCCGCTGCTCGGCGTGCCGATCGCGATCAAGGACGAAATCGACGTCGCCGGCGAGGTCAACACGCACGGCACCGACGCCTTCGAGGTGCCCGCCAAGGCCGACTCCGAGGTGGTCCGCCGGCTGCGCGAGGCGGGCGCGATCATCGTCGGCCTCACCCTCTTGCCGGAGCTGGCGATCTGCGGCTTCACCGAGTCCGCCACCTACGGCGTCACCCGCAACCCGTGGAACGCGCAGCGCACGCCGGGCGGCTCGAGCGGCGGCTCCGGCGCGGCGGTCGCCGCGGGCATGGTGCCGATCGCCTCGGCGGGGGACGGCGCCGGCTCGATCCGCATCCCCGCCGCCTGCAACGGGCTCTTCGGCCTGAAGCCGAGCCGCGGCCGGGTCTCGATGGCCCCGCGCCAGGAAGGATGGCGCGGGCTGGCGGTCGAAGGCTGCGTCAGCCGCTCGGTGATCGACACGGCGCTCTGGCTCGACATCGTCTCCGGCGGCTCGACCGAGGACGAAGCGCCGGCGCCGCCAGCCAAGCCCTTCGTCGAGTCGGTCAAGGACCCGCCCGGCAAGCTGAAAGTCGCCTGGTCGACCCTGGCGCCGCGGGCGCTCGCCCCGCCGAACGTCTCCGAGGAGGTGAAGCAGACCGTCGCCGAGGCGGCCACCTTCCTCGCCGGGCTCGGCCACGACGTCTCGCCGCGCGACCCCGACTGGGGCCGGGTAGGCGACACGATCACCGCCCGCTTCCTCAAGGGAGTCGCCGAAACGGTGGAGGAAGTGCCGCTGCCGGAGCGGCTCGAACGGCGCACCCGCGGCTTCGGCCGGCTCGGCGGCCTGCTGCCCGACTCGCTGTATGAGAAGGCGATGGCCAACCGCCCGGCCGAGATCGCCCGCATCAACGCGATCTTCGACGACTTCGACGTGCTGGTGATGCCGGTGATGGGCGGCACCGCGCTGCCGATCCGCAGATGGCAGGGCCGTGGCGCCCTCCACACGGTGCTCGGGATGAGCCGCTTCTATCCCTACTGCGTCCCCTGGAACCACACCGGCAACCCGGCGATGTCGATCCCCTTCGGCTTCGGCGCCGACGGCATGCCGCTGGCGATCCAGGTCATCGGCCGCCCCGCCGGCGAGCCGCTCCTGCTCAGCCTCGCCGCCCAGATCGAGGCCGAGCGCCCCTGGGCGGACCTCCGCCCGGCGATCTCCTAGCCGAAGACTTTCCGCATCCGCGCCAGCTCGCGCAGGCTGCCGTGCGGGCGGACCTTGCGGCTCAGCAGCAGGTTCAGCGGTTTCGCGTCGGGTTTGGTCGTCG
>DATJUK010000267.1:0-3969 GCA_035502495.1 Solirubrobacterales bacterium | reverse complement strand
ACCGCCCCTCCCGGATCGTCGACTCGGTGGCCGATTTGGTCGATGACCTTTAGGGGGTGCGGCCGGGTGCGGCCGTCCGAGGTACGTACCGGGCGCCTCATGGCGGTCCTGGCAGGCCGTGACCGCCATGAGGCGCCCGGGACGCGAGGAGCCTCTCGAGGGATGGGCAAGGGTCGGGAGGAGGTCGGACTTGCGTGACGTCCCTGATCCAGCGATGCCCGGGAGCCGACACGATGCGTGAGGAAGACGCCGGGGACGTCACACCCTCATGCGCCTCCGCACCCGGGAACGGGACCCCGGCACGCGCTCTCGACTTTTGGGCCCCCATAGGGGCCAAAAAGTCGAGAGCGCTCCCACGGGTCCCGAGGAACCCCCCGGGAAGCGTGACGTCCCCGGCGTCTCCCTCACGGGACCCGGTCCCGTGCGGGTCCCGTGAGCCTTCCCGTACCACCCCCGCGACCCTCCCGTGGCTCCCTCGTGAGGACTCCCCGTCGGCCGCGTCCCTTTCCCCTGGGCGCCGGCTTCCGGGGCCCCGGCCCTCCCGGATCGACCGGGCCCGTGACCCCAGGCCCCCGGTCCTCCCCCGGGCGCCGGCTTCCGGGGCCCCGGCCCTTCCGGTCCGTGCCCCCCGGACCGCTCGGCTCCGCGCCCCCGGGACGACCCCCCGACCTCCGACCTCGGGCCCCCCGCCCCCCAGACCCCCCGACCCCGGACCGCCCGCGCCCCCGACCCCCGCCCCCGGACCACCCCGCACCCCCATCCGCGCCCGCGCCGCCGATCATCCAGTGCGGCCGAACATGTGGCCGGTCGGGGCGACCTCGCGCAGCTCGGCGACGGCGAGCGCGCGGCGGCGGGCCGGATCCTGGCCTGAGACGATCGGCGGTTCGCGCCGGGAGGGTCGCGCGGGCGAGGGGAGCTCCGGCTTCTCGGTCCGCTCCAGCGCGGCGACGTCGATCACCACCACGTTGATCGTCCCTTCGCGGCGCTCCAGCTTCCCCTTCGCCCACAGCAGCGGCGCGGCGCGGACCAGGGGGCGGTGGCGGTCGTAGACCGGCGGCGGCACGATCAGGTTGACGGTGCCGCGCTCGTCCTCGAGCAGCATGAAGACGATCCCCTTGGCCGTCTCCGGCCGCTGCCGGGCGACCACCATCCCGGCCACCTCGACCACCGCCCCGTCGCGCGCCTTGGGCAGGTCCGAGGTGCGCAGGATCGTCGGGTCGAGCTCCGGCCGCAGCATCTCCAGCGGATGGCGTCCCAGGGTGAGGTCGGTGCTCCGGTAGTCGGCGATCAGCTCGCCCCACTCGCCCAGCGGCTCCAGCTCCGGCGGCCGCGGCGGCTCGATCGGCAGCGCCAACTGGGTGCCGCCCGCGCCCGCCCGCCCGGCCCCGGTCACCCCGACCCGCCAGAGCGCCCCGCGCCGCTCGCCGTCCTCGTCGGCGGGGATGCCGTCGAGCGCGCCCGCCCAGGCCAGCTTTTCGAGGCTCGCCAGCCCCGCCCCGGAGCGCGAGGCCAGCTCGGCGATCCCCCGGTAGGGCCCGCCGCGCTCGCGCTCGGCGGCCAGCGCCTCCATCTCCTCCTTGCGCACCCCCTTCACGTAGCCGAGCCCGATCCGCACCACCCGCCCGCCGCGCAGGTCGGGGTCGGTGCGCGGCGATTCGACCCGGCAGAGCGCGCCGCTGCGGTTGGCGTCCGGCGACGCGACCCGGACCCCCCGTCGCTGCGCCTCGTGGACCAGCGAGTCGGGCGGGTAGAACCCCATCGGCTGCTCGTTCAGGAGCGAGCAGAGGAACTCCGGCGCGCGGTGGACCCGCAGCCAGGCCGACTGGTAGGCGAGCAGCCCGAAGGCCGCCGAGTGCGCCTTCGGGAAGCCGAAGCCGGAGAAGCCCTGGATCTGCTGCCAGACCCGCTCGGCGATCGTCGGCGCGACCCCGCGCTCGACCGCCCCGGCGACGAAGTGCTCGTGGTGCTCCTCGATCGCCTGCAGCGAGCGCTTCTTGCTCATCGCCCGCCGCAGCCCCTCGGCCTCCGCGGAGGAGAAGCCCGCCATCGCCATCGCCACCTCGATCACCTGCTCCTGGAAGACGATCGTCCCCAGGGTGTCGGCGAGCACCGGCCGCAGCAGCGGGTGCTCGTAGGGGACCTCGTAGGTCGGGTCCTCGCGCAGGCGCCTGCGCCGCTCGATGTAGGGGTGGACGGCGCCGCCCTGGATCGGCCCCGGCCGCACCAGCGCCACCTGCACGGTGAGGTCGTCGAGGTTCTCCGGCCGGGTGCGCGGCAGCATCTGCATCTGGGCGCGGCTCTCGATCTGGAAGACGCCGGTGGTGTCGGCGGCGCGGATCGATTCGTAGGTCGGTTCGTCGTCGACCGGGATGCGCGAGAGGTCGAGCCGCTCGCCGCGGCTGCGGGCCAGCTCCTCGACCGTGCGCTCGACCGCGGAGAGCATCCCCAGCCCCAGCAGGTCGATCTTCAGGAAGCCCGCGTCGCCGCAGGAGTCCTTGTCCCACTGGACGATCTGGCGCCCCTCCATCGCCGCCGGGACCACCGGGCAGACGTCGATCAGCGGCCGGGTCGAGATCACCATCCCGCCCGGGTGCTGGGAGGCGTGGCGGGGCAGCCCCATGATCTCCGGCGCCAGCTCCAGCAGCACGCGCCAGCGCGGCTCGGCCGCCCGCTCGCGGCCGAGCGTCGCCACCAGGTCACGCTCCACCTCGATCTGCGACTCGTGGAAGCCGACCGTCTTCGCCACCTTGTCGATCTCCGCCGCCGGCAGCCCGAGCGCCTTGCCGAGGTCCCGCACCGCGCCCTTCGGCCGGTAGGTGGGGAAGGCGGCGACGAGCGCCGAGTGCCGGTGGCCGTAGCGCTCGTGGACGCGCGGGATCAGCGCCTCGCGGACGTCGCGGGGGAAGTCGAGGTCGATGTCCGGCATCGATTCGGTTTCGTCGTTGAGGAAGCGGCCGGAGAAGAGTTCGGCCCGCACCGGGTCGACGTGGGAGAGGCCGGTGAGGTAGCAGACGATCGAGCTGACGCTGGAGCCGCGCCCGCGCCCGGGCGGCAGGTCGGAGCGGGCCGTGCCGGGCCCGCGCACCTCGAGCGCGACCTCGCGGGCCAGCTCGAGCATGTCGCGGTGCAGGAGGAAGAAGCCGGAGAGGCCGAGGCCGCGGATCGTCGCCAGCTCGGACTCCAGCCGGCGCTCGGCTTCGGCCCGGCGCGGGTCGCCCGCGTAACGCTCGGCGAGCAGGTGGGCGCAGACGCGGGCCAGCTTCCCGTCGGCCTCGGCGTCGTCGGAGCCGGGGTAGCGGTAGCCGAGCTCGGCGGTGAGGTCGAAGGCGAGGCGCTCGGCGAGGCGGACGGTCTCGGCCACCGCCTCGGGGTGCTCGGCGAAGCGGGCGGCCATCGCCGCGGGGGAGGCGAGCGCCGAGGTCGAGTTGCCGCGCCGGCGCGGCTCTGAGGACTCGAGCGTCTCGTTCAGGCCGATCGCGACCAGCGCGTCCTGGGCGTGGGAGCGCGAGCGCGCGTGGGCGTGCACGTTGCCGGTGGCCACGGTGGGGACGCCGAGCCGCTCGGCGAGCAGGGTGAGCCAGCGGTTGCGGGACCGGTCGCGGCGCCAGTAGGGCCGCTGCAGCTCGACCCGGAAGCGCTCGCGGCCGAAGGCGGCGAGGAGCCGGCGCCCGAGCTGCTCGCCGAGCGCCGTGTCGCCGCGCTCGAAGGCCCCCGCGAGGGCCCCGTCCCGCGCGCATCCCGAGAGGCAGACGAGCCCGTCGGTGTGCCGCTCGACTTCCGCCAGCGTCGTCCAAGGAGGTTCCGCCACCCGTCCCGTGTTCCCCCGCGTATGCGCGTGCGCCGCCGTCAACAGCCGGCACAGGTTCCCGTACCCGGCCCGATCCTCGACCAGCAACGTGAGGTGCGCCGCCCCCTCCGGTCGATGGGCCGAAAAGCGCTCTATATCCGCGCTTTTCGGCCCATCGACAT
>DATJUK010000266.1:0-5535 GCA_035502495.1 Solirubrobacterales bacterium | reverse complement strand
GATCCCCGCCGCCTCGAGCTGCTCCAGCCGCTCCGAGAGCGTCGTCGGCGACACCCCCGGCAGCGACTGGCGGAACTCGTTGAAGCGGTGGGCGCCGCTGGAGCAGGCGTAGATCGTCGCCATCGTCCAGCGGCGCTCGAGCAGCCCCGCCGCCTGGCGGAGCTCCTGCGGCACCGGTTCGCAGTTACGACACCGAGGCGACATCGGCGCCGGCCTCCGCGGGCTCGAGCGCCAGCCCGAGCACCTCGTCGATGCTCATCACCGGGTGGAAGGTCATCTGCTCGCGCACCTCCGCGGGGACCTCGTCGAGGTCACCGCGGTTGCGCTCGGGCAGGAGCACCTCGGTCAGGCCCGCCGCGTGGGCGGCCAGGACCTTCTGCTTCAGGCCGCCGATCGGCAGCACCCGTCCTTGCAGGGTCACCTCTCCGGTCATCCCCACAGTGTGCTTGACGGGTCGGCCGGTGAGCAGGCTGACCAGCGCGGTGGTCATCGCCGTGCCCGCGCTGGGGCCGTCCTTGGGGATCGCCCCGGCAGGCACGTGGACGTGGAACTCCTGCTGGAAGCGCTCCGCCGGGATGCCCAGCGCCTCGCGGTGCGAGCGCACGTAGGAGAGGGCGATCCGCGCCGACTCCTTCATCACGTCGCCGAGCTGGCCGGTCAGGACCAGGCCCTTGTCGCCGTCCATGGCGGTCGCCTCGATGAAGAGGATGTCGCCGCCGGTGCCGGTGACCGCGAGGCCGGTCGAGACGCCCGGGATCGCCGTGCGCTCCACCGACTCCTGGAACACCTTCTGCCGGCCGAGCGCCTCGCGTACCGCCTCGAGATCGAGGACGATCGGCGCCGCGCCCTCGCCGGAGGCGATCTTCGTCGCCGCCCCGCGGAGCAGCTTGCCGACCTCCCGCTCCAGCTGGCGCACGCCCGCCTCGCGGGTGTACTCGGCGATCACCGCGCGCAGGACGTCGTCCTCGACCGCGATCTCCTCCGGCTTCAGGCCGTTGCGCTTCAGCTGCCGCGGCACCAGGTAGCCCTTGGCGATCGCCAGCTTCTCCTCGGTCGTATAGCCGTCGAAGGCGATGATCTCCATGCGATCGAGCAGCGGCGCCGGGATCGTGTCGAGCAGGTTCGCGGTGGCGATGAAGACGACCTCGGAGAGGTCGACCTCGACGTCCAGGTAGTGGTCGCGGAACGAGTGGTTCTGCGCCGGGTCGAGCACCTCGAGCAGCGCCGCCGACGGGTCGCCGCGCCAGTCGGCGCCGACCTTGTCGACCTCGTCCAGGAGGATCACCGGGTTCATCGTCTCGGCGTCGCGCAGGGCACGGACGATCCGTCCCGGCAGGGCACCGATGTAGGTGCGGCGATGGCCGCGGATCTCCGCCTCGTCGTGCAGGCCGCCGAGGCTGATGCGGACGAACTCGCGCCCGAGGCTGCGGGCGATCGACTCGCCGATCGAGGTCTTGCCGGTGCCGGGAGGCCCGACCAGGGTGAGGATCGTGCCGTTGGCCCGCGAGTCCTCCTCGATCTCCGCCGCCCGCTCCTCGCGCAGCTTGCGCACGGCGACGAACTCGGTGATCCGTTTCTTCACGTCGTCCAGCCCGGCGTGGTCGGCGTCGAGCACCTCACGCGTGTGGTTCGGGTCGAGCTTGTCCTCGGAGCGCTTGCTCCAGGGCACGGCGATCAGCCAGTCGAGGTAGCTGCGGATCATCGAGCTCTCCGGCGACTGCTCGCCCTGGCGCTCCAGTCGGCGCAGCTCCTTGCGGGCCTGCTCGTCGACCGCCGCGGGCATGCCGGCCTCGTCGATCTTCGTCTCGTACTCGGCGATCAGATCGGTCTCGTCCTCGCCCAGCTCCTTGCGGATCGACTCCATCTGTTTGCGCAGGAAGTACTCGCGTTGCTGTTTCTGGGCGCCCGACTCGACGTCGTCGCGGATCTTCGAGCGCACCTGCAGCTCGGCGAGCCGCTCGCGCTGTAGGCCGACGGCGATCTCCAGCCGCTCGGTGACGTCGATCGTCTCCAGCAGGCGGAGCTTGCCCTCGTTGGGGATGTCGGGGGCGAGGCCGGAGGTGTCGGCGAGCGCGCCGGGCTCCTCGATCGAGCGCAGGAAGGTCGCGATGCGACCGTCGTCGCCGCGCAGCTCCAGGATCTCCTCGACCACGGCGCGGTATTCGCGCGCCACCTCGCGGGTGTGCTCGTCGTCGGGGTGGCCGTCGTGGATCTCCTGGACCTCGACGTGCAGGGCGCCGTCGTCGTCCATGTTGGTGGCGGCGCCGGCGATGCCGCGGTGCAGGCCGACCACGGTCGCGACGGCGGCGCCGCGGCGCGAACGCCCGTGCTCGACCACCTCGGCGACGACGCCGACGCGGCCGTACTCGCCATCGCGGCGGGGGATGAGGAAGACGCGCTCGTCCTCGCCGACGTCGATCGGCAGGGTCGCGGTGACGGTCGGGAACACGATCGCGTCGTCCAGGGGAACGAGTCTGTAGTTCATCACCAAGTTCACTTTCTGTAGTTAGTCCTCTACGAGGATAGCGCTACACCTTCCGTACCTCAACCCCACGTTGAGTTCGCACTTATCGCCGCATAGCGAGGAGAACTGCGAACTCATTTGGGGGGCGGCGGGTAGGGTGGGACGGAATGGATGAGAAACGCGCGAAAGAGCTTGTCGCCGCCGAGCGGGAGCGGGTCGAAGGGGCGCTGGCGTCGCTGCGCGGCGAAGGGCGCGAGGAGTCGACCGGGGACGCCCCGGCGGGCGACTTCAACAACGAGAACCTCTACGAAGACGAGCTGGCCGAAGGGCGCGAAGAGGACCTGCGCCGGCGGCTGGCGGCGGTCGAACGCGCCGAAGAGCGCATCGCCGCCGGGACCTACGGGCTCTCGGTGAAGTCCGGCGAGCCGATCCCCGACGGCCGCCTCGAGGCCGAACCGCTCGCCGAGCTGACCGTCGACGAGGAGCACGGCGGCACGAAAAAATGGTGAGCTGAGCGATGCCGAAGACGAAGGCGCGCATCTCGATCTCCCTCGACGGCTACATGGCCGGGCCGAACCAGAGCGAGGCGAACCCGCTCGGCGAAGGCGGCGAGGCGCTGCACGAGTGGGCCTTCCGTCAGGCGGCATTCAAAGAGATGCACGGCCGCGGCGACGAGGGCGAACGCGGGATCAGCGACGAGGTCTTCCGGGCCGGGATGAGGAGCCTCGGCGCGGTGGTCATGGGTCGCAACATGTTCGGCCCGGTCCGCGGCGAATGGCCCGATGAGGATTGGCAGGGCTGGTGGGGCGACGATCCGCCGTTCCACTGTCCGGTCTACGTCCTCACCCACCATCCGCGCGAGCCCTTCGAGCTCGCAGGCGGCAACAGCTTCCACTTCGTCACCGAGGGGATCGAGAAGGCGATCGCCGAAGCCAAGGAGGCGGCCGACGACCAGGACGTCTCGGTCGGCGGCGGCGCCTCGACCTTGCAGCAGGCGATCGCCGCGGGCCTCCTCGACGAGATCCTCGTCACCCAGGTGCCGGTCCTGCTCGGGGCCGGCGAGCGCCTCTTCGACCACCTCGCCGCCGGCGCCGCGAAGGTCGACCTCGCCGACGTCGCCCAGGACGCCGACCTGCTCCACCTCACCTACCGCTTCACCTAATTTCTCAAGCGCCCCCGGGGTGTCGCCGATAGGTTCGGCATATGGCGAAAAATGACGCTTCCTCCACCGAAGAGGCCCGCTTCTACGGGACCAGGTTCCTGACCGAGGATGCCCCCGACGGGCCGTTTCCGGAGCAGGGGATGTCGGCGCTCGACGCGCAGAGGCTGGTCGAAGAGGAACTGCAGCTGGAGGGCGACCCGAACCGCAACCTGGCGACCTTCGTCACCACCTGGATGGAGCCGGAGGCGGAGAAGCTGATCGCCGAGAACAACTACCGCAACTTCATCGACCACGCCGAGTATCCGATCTCGGCCGAGATCGAGCAGCGCTGCATCCGCATGCTGGCCGACCTCTTCAACGCCCCCGGCGAGACCACCGGCGCCCGCACCCAGGGCTCCTCCGAGGCGATCATGCTCGGCGCCCTCTCGCTGAAGTGGAAGTGGAAGGAACGGCGGGAAGCGGAAGGCAAGCCGGTCGACAAGCCGAACCTCGTCTTCGGCGGCGACGTCCACGTGGTGTGGGAAAAGTTCTGCCGCTACTTCGACGTCGAACAGCGCGTGGTCCCGCTGCAGGAAGGCAAGTACACGATCGGCCCCGACGACGTCGCCCCCGAGATCGACGAGAACACGATCGGCGTCGCCGCCGTCCTCGGCACCACCTTCACCGGCCACGCCGACGACATCCGCGGGATCAACGACTACCTGGTCAAGCTGAAGAAAGACGGCGGCCACGACGTGCCGATCCACGTCGACGGGGCCAGCGGCGGCTTCGTCTGGCCGTTCCTCTACCCGCACTCGGAGTGGGATTTCCGGCTCGAGCAGGTGCGCTCGATCAACGTCTCCGGCCACAAGTTCGGGCTCGTCTACCCAGGGATCGGCTGGCTGGTCTTCCGCGAAAAAGCCGACCTCGCCGAGCACCTCGTCTTCTACGAGAACTACCTCGGCGAGGTCGACGCGACCTTCACCCTCAACTTCTCCACCGGGGCCTCGATGCTGCTGGCCCAGTACTTCTCCTTCGTCCGCCTCGGCCGCGAGGGCTACGGCGACGTGATGCAGGCGATGCAGTCGAACGCCGCGGTGCTGGTCGAAAAGCTCGACCGCTGCGGCCACTTCGAACTGATCGGCGAGAACGAGGAGCAGCTGCCGCTGGTCGCCTTCAAGCTGACCGACGGCAAGGGCTATGACGAGTTCGACGTCTCCTGGCAGGTGGCGGCGGAGCGCGGCTGGATGCTGCCCGCCTACACGATGCCGCCGAACGCCCAGGAGGTGAAAGTTCTGCGGGCGCTGGTCAAGCACACCCTGAGCCGCTCGCAGATCGACCGCCTCGCCAAAGACATCGAACACGCCTGCGACACGCTGGAGAAGAAGGGCGGCGTCCACAAGTCCGAGCGACACAAGGCGAAGCGCAGCCCGAACGTCTAGGGGGCGCGGCGGGGCTCGGGCCCGGGCGGCGGACGAGGCGAGGGACCGGGGCCGCAGCGGCGTGGCCGCAGGCCCGGGTCGCGGACGGGCCAGGGTGCGGTGGCCCGGTGGGTGCGGATGCGGGCCGGTTGGCGGACGGGCGAGGGACGCGGGGGCAGGTGACGGACGGGGCCGAGGGACGCGGCGGGCCTGTGGCCGGCGGGGCCGGGCGCGGGACGGCAAGGGACCCGCCCTCCCGGCGGCGGCCCGGGCGGGCTGAGGCCGCCGCCGGGAGGGCGGGTCCGCGGGGAGAGGTGCGAGGGACGCGGGGAGCGGGCGTCGGACGCGGGGAGCGGGCGAGGGACGCCGGGAGCCCGTGGAGGGACGCGGGAGCGCGCGTGGGATCCCCGTATCCCGTCCCCGGGCCCCGTCCCCCACGTCCCTCCACGGGCCTCCCGGGCCTTCGGCGCGCCCGGACGCGCTCTCGACTTTTTGGCCCCTATAGGGGC
>DATJUK010000265.1:0-23192 GCA_035502495.1 Solirubrobacterales bacterium | reverse complement strand
GTCGGAAAGATACCAGTAGGCCAATCAGTCTAACTTTGGGAGCTTGCGCGGGAAAGGTGGTGCGGTCACGGCGGGCGCAGGCCGCGCGCCGCTCAGGCGCCCCGTCGCCGCTCGCGCCGCCCGTCCCAGTTCGCGACCCGGGCGGCGTCCTCGGCGCCGAGGAAGGGGGAGAGGGCGAGGTAGGCGGCGAGCGGCGCGAGCCCGGGCAGCGCCTCGGTGCCGCCGCTGCGCAGGCGCCGCTCGGTCAGCGCGAGGATACCGCCGACGATCACCTCGGCGGTGATCCCGGGCGGGTCGGCCCCGGTCGCCTCGCGCCCGGCGTCGATCAGGGCGCGCAGGGGAGCGAGGGCGGCGTCGCGCCGTTCGACCGCCTCGGGTCCGGCGGCGTGCACCTCGATCGCCAGCAGGCGCGCCAGGGCCGGGCGGGCGGCGAGGAAGTTGCAGTAGGCGCCGAGCGCCGCGCGGATGCCGCGCGGCCAGCCCTCGACCCGCCGCGCGGCGGGGAGCACCGCGGCCAGGAGCCGCGCCACCCCCGAGTCGACCGCCGCCGACATCGCGTCGTCCTTGCCCTCGAAGTAGCCGTAGAAGGTGCTCGCCGACATCTGCCCGCGGCGCAGGACCTCGTCGACGGTAGCCGCCGCGTACCCCTCCTCGGCGACCACCGCGGTGAGCGCCCGGATCGCCCGCTCGGCGTGGTCGTGGGCGTCGATCGTCTCGGGCGCCGGCTCCGGCGGGCGCCCGGTGAGGCGCAGGCGCCGCGGCGGCGGGCGATAGGAGGCGACCACGTCCCAGAGCTCCCCGGCCAGCCGTGGCAGTTCGGCCTCCCGGCCCGTCCGCAGCCGGGCGCGGGCGATTTCCTGCTGGGCGCCGACGTGGGCGCTCACCATCTCGGCCGGCATCCCGGCCCGCTCGGGGGACTGTTCCAGCATCTGGCGGGCCAGCCATTCGAACCCGGCCACCGCGTGTTCGAGCGGCACCCGGGCCTCGGGCCCGGCGGCGTGCACCTCGACCAGCCCGAGCCGCGCCGCCGCCGGCTGCGAGGCGACCATCTGGGTGAAGGCATCGAAGCCCGCCCGCGCCCGCTCCTCCCATGTCGCCGCCGCGACCGGGGCCGCCGGCAGCCGCACTCCGGAGGGGGCGGAGGAGGGGGGACGCTCGCCGGAGCTCTGCACCGCGTAGGCGATCGAGGCCGCGATGATCGCCTCGAGCGTCGCCAGGAAGCAGGAGTCGAGGTCGCCGAAGAGGTCGTAGAAGGTGCGGCTCGAGACGCCGGAGAGCTCGACCAGGTCGGCCACCGTGGTAGCCCGGTAGCCGCGCTCGGCGACCGCCGCGACCATCGCCCCGAAGAGCCGCTCGCGCTGGTTCGCCACCACCTCCTCGCGGGGCACTCCGGGACCGGGTCGCAGGCGCCGCTCCCGCAGCTTCGCGGAGTCGCCCCAGGGGGTCATCACCATCGCCGAGACCCCCGCACCCTGATCCGAAGAGGGGTCAAATCAGCATCACAAAGATATGCAGACGCTTCTTGAATCGTCACATTTAGCACCAAAATTAAGCCCCAAATCTCCCTTATCCATGCGGAAGTTCTGAAAACTCCGGTGTAATCGCCGACCCATACACCCAGAGTGGTGCTTGACAGCGTAGGTCACCGTGTGTAACTCTCGCAGCGTCGAGACCCGAGCCACCCCGCCCCGAGATCCGGGTCGGAGGCGACGGAGGCCTCGACGGGGAAACAGGGACATACGGCCTCGACGGGGATCGCATCCGCGATCGGCAGGGGCCGCCTCGCAGAGAGGAGCAGTGAGTGAACAGGTCGAGTTTCGAGAGCCGCGTGGGCGAGGGCAGGGGCCCTGCCGTCCGTCGCGCCTCCACCGAGCGGAGCCCGCGCTCGATCCCGAAGCCGCGGGTCCCGATGCGCGGCGCGGGCGGCCCTCAAACGTTCGGCGGAGTTCTCCCTGGCTCCGAGGATCGGGCCGCCCGCCACCGCGCCCCCACCTTCGTCGCCCCCGCCGACCGCGCCGTTACCTCACCTTCGGCTCCGGCGCCCCGAGTTGCTGCAAGGTCGACGGCCTCGGTCCTCGCCCCGCCCTCAGCGCCCGCCCTCGGCGCCGCGGACCACGACCTCGGGCAGGTCGGCGAAGCCTTCGGCGTCGGCGCTCACGACCTCGCGCCGCCGCGCCCGTGCCGTGGCGGCGATGATCAGGTCGTGGGCGCCGCGGGGCCGGCCGGAACGCCGGGCGTGGGCGAGGAGGGCGCCGTGCACGTCGGCGACGGCGACGTCGTAGTCCTCGACACCGACCACCTCCAGGAGCGTGGCGAGGAACGCCTCCCGGCCCGCTCGCCGCTTCTCGTCGGCGAGCTCGACGCCGACCCGCAGCTCGGCGACGGTGATCGCGGCGACCGCCACGTCGTCGGCGTCGCCGACCAGGTCCTCGACAGCCGCCGCGCCCTTCCGCTCGGCCTCGATCAGCACCGTGGTGTCGAGGATCAGTCGCGCCAACGCTCGGGCGCCGGGCCGACCGCCGCGCGCAGCTCGCGCAGCTCCGCCGCCCACTCGGGGTCGGGGCGGTGCGCGCGCAGCGCCTCCTTCAGCGCCAGACCGGTCCCGGCGTCCGCCGGGCCGATCCTCGCCACCGCCCGCCCGCGACGGACCACCACGAACGTCTCACCCTCGGACTCGACGCTGTCGAGCACGTCGGAGAATCGCCGCGCCGCATCGGTCGCGCTCAGCTGCTTCATGAAATCAGATTATCAGAGCCGCTGTCACACGCGGCTCACCTCCGTCCGCCGCGCCTCCTCTCGGCGGAACCCGCGGCGGACCCGTGCCACGCGGGTCCCGACCCGCGGCGCGGGCGGCCCTCAAACGTTCGGCGGAGTTCTCCCTGGCTCCGAGGATCGGGCCGCCCGCCACCGCGCCCCCACCCACACCTTCGACGTTCGCCGGGGAGTCCCGGCCCCAACAGGTCGGTCCGCGCACCGGCTCCCCATCAACCACACGGCGACGGCCCGGGAAGCCGCCGCCAAGGAGGAGAGATAAGTGAAACGCCTACGCCACCCGATCAGTTCGATCCGCGAGCCCTTCGGCAAGGCCGGCCTGATCGTCGCCTGCCTCGCCCTCGTGCTCGCCACGACCGGCGCCGCCTTCGCCGCCGGCGGCCTCACCAAGTCCCAGGAAAAGCAGGTCACCAAGATCGCCAAGAAGTACGCGGGGAAGAACGGCGCGCCGGGTGCCACCGGCCCCGCGGGTCCTGCCGGTGCGGCAGGCGCCAAGGGCGACAAGGGCGACCCTGGGGAAAAGGGCGAAACCGGTGGCACCGGTAACACCGGGCAGCCTGGCAAGTCGGTCGCCGTCCGTGCGATCCCCACCGAAGAAACCGAATGCGCCGAACTAGGCGGCGCCATGGTCACGCCCGAAGGCGGCGCCGGCGTCGAAGTATGTAATGGCGAAGCGGGGGCTCCTGGCTCGCCGTGGCCTGGCGGCGGGGTCCTCGCCTCGAAGGCGACGGAGACCGGCTCATGGGCGACCGGAACCAGTGAAGGAAACATCAGCTTCGCGGCGCTGCCCTTCCCGGTCCAGCTCCCTGGCCCGATCGCCGAAGCCAACGTTCATCTCCTCGATGGGACCACCGACACCACCCACTGTCCGGGGACCGCGGCGGAACCGAAAGCGGCGCCCGGTCAACTCTGCGTGTACGTGACGCAGAAATCGGGGGTCACCTTCATGGAAATACAGGATCCCGCAGGCGAGGCGGCGCAGAATGCTTCGAGAGCTGGATCGATGGTCTACGTCGAAGGGGGAACCGAAGGCTTCGTGTACGGCACCTTCGCCGTGACCGCACCCTGACCGCAGCGACACCCGGGCCGACGATGGTTGGTCCGGGTGTCCATTTTCTCCCCCACGGAATTCGACACAAGGACTTGAAGGTACGCCATGACCATCACCGTTCGACAAGCACGATTTGATCGCTCCCACGCTCGATCACGGCGGGCGCTTGCCGCATTGACGGGCGTCTTCTTCCTTGTGGCCCTCCTTGCAGTCCCGGGTACCGCAGGCGCCGCAGAACCCTCGGTCTTGAACCAATTCTGCCCTAACGGGTCAGGTCAGGGCCAATGCAGTGCTCCGCGTGCCGTGGCGACTGATCCGACCACCGGCGACATCTATGTTGCCGATGAACTCAATCGCCGCATGCAGAGGTTCACGGCGTGGGGGGAATTCCTGGGTGCGTGGGGCTCGCAGGGCGCAGGCGCGGGAGAATTCAATGGTCCGCAGGGTGTCGCCGTCGACTCGGCGGGAAATGTCTACGTCTTTGACAGGGAAAATCGCCGCATACAGAAGTTCACCCCCGCCGGGCAGTTCCTCTTGATGTTCGGCGGCGAAGTTGACAAGACGACCCATGCCAATGTCTGTACCGAGGCAGACATCGAAGGTGGGGACACCTGTGGCGCGGGTGTGGAAGGCACCGCCGATGGCTTCTTCGGCACTCTCGCGTTGGGCAGTTACATCGCGGTCGGACCCGGCGACAAGATCTACGTCGGCGACCAAGAACGGATCCAGGTGTTCGACACGAGCGGCGCCTTCATCGAAAGCATCCCGCTCCCAGGAGAGTTCGTGCAATCGCTTGCGGTGGACACCGACGTGTTCAGCCCCTCATACGGGGACCTCTACGTTACCTACAACGCAATTCTTCTTCCATCTCATGTACTAGCGCCAAACCACGCGAAAGAAAACGTGCGGAGGATGAGCCCGACCGGGGCCCCGCTGGGCACCCTGGAAGTCGAAAACCCGCGGGCGCTGGCGACGAACCCGAGCAACGGGGATGTCTACGTGATGAATCAGATTTTCGTCGACCAAGGCGCAGTCATCGCATTCGATGCGAACGGCAAGCAGATCGAAAGCATCAACGGCAACGACTTCTACGAATCGACTGGCCTCGGCGTCAACGCACCCGAAACCTGTGGCCTCGAAGGCACCGACCTCATCGTCGCCAGCACCGAGCAGGCCAACAGCTTTGTCCGCATCTATGGCTCGCCGCCGGACCCCACCAAATGCCCGCCGGAAAAAGTCCCACCCTCGGTCGTCGACCAGTTCGCCAGCTCGGTCAACTCCTTGAGCGCGACGGTAAAGGCCAGGATCAACCCGCACTTCTGGACCGAAACCACCCGTTACTTCGTCGAATACGGGACCGGCAAATGCTCTGAAGAAGGCTGCACGTCCAAACAGCCGGCCCCGCCCGGCGCGCCGCTCGTCGGCCCGGTGACCAACAGCGACATCACCACCAGCGGCATCCTGCTGGCCGGCCTCGCGCCTGACACCGCCTACCACTACCGCTTCGTCGCCAAGAGCGACGGCAGTCCGCTGTCGATCGCCGGTGCCGAAGCGAGCTTGCACACCCTGCCGCTGCCGGGCGAACCAGGCCCCGACAACTGCCCCAACGCCGTCCTCCGCACCGGGGCCTCCGCCCACCTGCCCGACTGCCGCGCCTACGAGATGGTCAGTCCGGTCGACAAGAACGGTGGTGACGTCCTGACCAACGCGCACGAAAACTACAAACAGGCCGCCAGCGAGCTCGCGGTGACGGATGAATCCGGCAACCGAATGACCTTCTCCTCCTTCCGCGCCTTCGCCGGAGCAGAAGGGGCACCCTTCGCAGACCAGTACATCGCCGAACGCGGTGCGGACGGCTGGACGACCCGCGCGATCGCCGCGGCGCGCAACTCGGTCTCCTTCTACCCGAGCGGAGGCACCGGCAATGCCACCTCCTACAAGCTCTTCTCCGAAGACCTCTGCAGCGGCTGGCTCCTGCAAGACACCGCGGTGGCCCTGGTTCCCGGTGCGCCGAGCGAAACCGGGACCCTCTACCGTCGCGGGCTCTGCGGTGGCGGCTACGAAGTTTCCTCCAGCGTGGCGCCGCCTCACTTCGGCTTAGCCCCGCTCGAAAGTACCTACTATCCCGAGGTCCAGGGAGTCTCGGCCGACGGCGCCACCACCGTCTTCCGCGCCAACGACGCGCTGACACCGGAAGCCTGCCCCACGGCGGGGATCTTTCAGGTCTACGAGACCCTTGGCGGAGGTCGACTGCGGCTGGTGAGCGTCAAACCCAGCGAATCGAACATGGCCGGTCAGCCGTCCTGCGAACAGTCCTCGACCGGCACCGCGCAAGGCAACCCGGGCGAATTCCGTGAAGACAGCACGGCAGGGGCCGTGTCCGCTGACGCCGAACGGATCTACTGGACTACGGGTCGGACGATCTACCTGCGCGACAACGCGCGCGAAGAAGAAAGCAAACACAACGCCGCGGGCAAATGCACGCAGGGGACGAAAGCCTGCACCTACGAAGTGTCGGGGCTGGTCTCGAACGAACAGGCGCGCTTCCTCGCAGGCTCCTCCGATGGCGCGCGGGCCTACTTCTCGATCGGCCTCTCCGGTGCCGAACGGCTCTACGAATTCGAAGCAACCGAAGAAAAAAACGGCCTCGCGACGACCAAAGTGCTGATCGCGAAGGGCTTCAAGGGATTCATGGGGGCGAGCACGGACGCCCGCCGCGCCTACTTCGTCTCGACTGAAGAATTGGCCGCCGGCGCGACGGCAGGCAAGAACAATCTCTATTTCTACGAAAAGGGCGCCGGCCCGAGGTTCGTGGCGGAACTGTCGGACCTGGACGTGTTCGGGACCGCCGCGGCACTCACGCTGCCCACGCCGGTCTCGGCGCTGCCTGTGCAGCGCACCTCCCGCGTCAGCCCGGACGGTCTGCACGCGGCGTTCCTCTCGACCGCATCGTTGACCGGCTTCGACAACATCGACGCGCAGAGCGGCGAACCCGACGCCGAGGCCTTCGTCTACGACGCCGCGGCCGAAGGGGGCAGGGGGAAGCTCGTCTGCGCATCCTGCAACGCGACCGGGACCCGGCCGTCGGGGCGGCAGGTGGAAGAAAGCCCCGGTAATAACCAAATCAAGCTTTGGGCCGCCGCGATCATCCCTGGCTGGCCGATGCAGACGCGCGGATCGCGTGCCCTATCCGACGACGGCAAGCGCCTGTTCTTCACCAGCTTCGAAGCGCTGGTGCCGCGCGACACCAACGGCAAGGCCGACGTCTACGAGTGGGAGGCGAGCTCGGGAAGAGGGGAATGCCTCGGGGCGCAGGGCGGCGAACTGTTCGTGCCCGAAAGCTCCGGCTGCATCAGTCTGATCTCCTCCGGCCGGAGTCCCACCGACAGCGAATTCCTCGACGCCACGCCTTCCGGCGACGACGTCTTCTTCGCCACCCTCTCGAGCCTGGTCAGACAGGACACCGGCCTGGTCGACGTCTACGACGCTCGCGTTGACGGAGGCTTCCCCGAACCGCTGGCGGCACCTGCCGCCTGCGAAGGCGAAGCCTGCCAAGGCCCGACCTCCTCGCCGGCGGGGCAGGTGCCCGGCTCGGGCTCCTACGTCGGCCCCGGGAATCTCAGGCAGCCGAAGCCGAAGGGCTGTCCCAAGGGCAAGGTCAAGAAGCAGGGCAAGTGCGTGAAGAAGAAGACCAAGAAGAAGTCGAAGAACCACCACAAGAAGCACAAGACCAAGAAGAGCGGGAGGACGGGACGATGAGCAGACGACTGGCATACCTCTTCGTCCTGAGCGTCGCGGTTCTCCTGATGAGCGCCTCCCCGGCGTTTGCGGCCTTCGGCTTCAAGGAACTCGACGTCTCCTTCGAAACCGAAGAAGGTACCTCGGCCACCGAAGCGGGATCGCATCCCTACGCGATGAAGACCACGATCTTCTTCAACACCGCCCCCGACCAGAAGCTCAAGGAAGCTCTCGAAGAATCGTTGAAAGGAGAAGCGTTCCCGGGCTTCGAAGCGCCAGATGGCGAAATAAGGGGTCTCACGGGACTTCAGGTGATGGGTCTCGTTGCCCGGCCTGGTGCTTTGGAAACCTGCCCGACCGCGGACTTCTTCGGCTCTGCCGGCGGAGCGGCCTGCCCGGAGGCCTCCCAGGTGGGTGTCTCCAGCACCATCGACGAGTTTCCCCCGACCCCCGACCCAGAGCCTCTCTATGCGCTCACGCCACCTCCGGGCGTGCTCCTGCGCCTCGGTTTCAAAGCGACCAGCGCGGTGCCGATCGTCATCGACGTCGGTCTCACCGAAAAGGCTCCCTATCGCGGCGTCGTGAGTCTTGTCGACGCTCCCAACGTGGTCCCGGTCTATGGCTCGGAGGTGACCCTCTGGGGCGTCCCCGGCGACAAGGGTCACAACGCCGAACGTACCGGCAGCGGCTCGGTGTCGAACGAAAACCCTAAGCCCTTCCTCACCCTCCCGCGAGCCTGCACCGGTCCGCTCGACAGCACCTACTCGATCGAATCTTGGGAAGGTGCGACCGCCGAACGGACGGTCTCGACTCACGGCGACTCCGTCCCGCCCGAACCGCTCGGAATGGGCGGTTGCGAAGGGCTGTCCTTCGGTCCCCGGACCGCGGCGGCGGCGACCTCTCACGCGAGCGGCTCGTCCTCGGGTCTCGGCTTCGAACTCTTGGTGCCCGACGAAGGGATCGAATCCGCCGAAGGCCGCGCGTCCTCGGACGTTCGCAAGACGGTCGTGACGCTGCCCGAAGGCTTCGCGATCAACCCCTCGCAGGCCGAAGGTCTCGTGGCGTGCAGCGAAGCTGACCTGGCACAGGAGACTTCCACCTCCCAGCCTGGTGAAGGCTGCCCCAACGCATCGAAGATCGGCACCGTCGAAGTGGAAACGCCGTTGCTGGAAGAAAAGCTCGGCGGCTCGATCTACGTCGCCACCCCGTTCAAGAACCCCGAGCACTCGCTGATCGGTCTCTACATGGTGATCAAGAACGCCAGGTACGGGCTCTCGATCGCGATCCCGCTCAAGGTCGAAGCCGATCCGCAGACCGGCCGGCTGACCGCGACCGGCGACGAACTGCCGCAGCTGCCGTTCTCCCACTTCACGCTGCGTTTCCGTGAAGGTCCGAGGGCGCCGTTGACCACGCCGTCGAGCTGTGGGAGCTATCAGGCCAGTGCGGTCCTGACGCCCTGGTCGGGCGGCGCGAGCGTGACCAGCAACTCGACCTTCGAAGTGACGACCGGGCCCGAAGGGGGCGGCTGCCCCGCGGGCGGCACCCCCGCCTTCTCGCCGCAGATGGAAGCCGGGACGATCAACCCGGCCGGCGGCGCGAGCTCGCCCTTCGTCCTGAAGCTCACCCGCTCGGCCGGGCAGGCGCCGCTGCGCACGCTCGAAACCACCCTGCCCGAGGGCCTGCTCGCCTCGCTCGCCGGCGTGCAGCAGTGCTCGGACGCGCAGATCGCCGCCGCGGCGGCGCGCTCCGGCCCCGAAGAAGGGGCCGCCGAGCTCGCCTCGCCCTCGTGCCCGGCGGGCTCGAGGATCGGCACCGTCAGGGTCGGCGCGGGCTCCGGCGCGCTCACCTACGTCAACGGCAGCGCCTACCTCGCCGGTCCATATAAAGGGGCGCCGCTCTCGATGGCGATCGTCACCCCGGCGATCTCCGGTCCCTTCGACCTCGGCACGGTCGTGGTGCGGGTGGCGCTGCAGCTCGATCCCGTGACGACGCAGGTGAAGGCGGTCTCCGACGCCCTGCCGACGATCCTGCAGGGCATCCCGCTCGACATCCGCAGCGTCTACGTGAACCTCGACCGTCAGGGCTTCACGCGCAACCCGACCTCCTGCGAACCCTCGGCGGTGACCGGCACCGCGGGCTCGGCGTTCGGGCAGTCGGCGTCGCTCTCGACCCGCTTCCAGGTCGGCGGCTGCGCCTCGCTGCCCTTCCAGCCGAAGCTGGCGCTCCAGCTGAAGGGCGGGGTCAAGCGCACCTCCCACCCGCGGGTGATCGCGACGCTGACCGCCAAGGAAGGCGAAGCCAACATCGCCCGCGCGCAGGTCAAGCTGCCCGCCGCGGTGTTCCTCGACCAGGGCCACATCAAAACGGTGTGCACCCGCGTCCAGTGGGCGGCCGACACCTGCCCGGGAGGCTCGGTCTACGGCAAGGTCGAAGCCACGACGCCCTTGCTCTCCTATCCCCTCACCGGCTCGGTCTACCTGCGCTCCTCCTCGCACAAGCTGCCCGACCTGGTGGCGAAACTGAGGGGGCCGGCCTCGCAGCCGATCGAAATCGAGCTCGACGGGAAAACCGACTCGGTCAAGGGCGCGCTGCGGAACACCTTCGAAGCGGTGCCTGACGCGCCGGTCTCGAAGTTCCGCCTCGAACTCTTCGGCGGCAAGCGCGGGCTGGTCGAAATGTCGAGCGGCTTCTGCGGCAACCGCAACGCGACCGTCAAGCTCGCCGGCCAGAACGGTGCCGTCCACGACACCACCCCGGCGGTGGCGGCGAAGTGCCCGAAGCCGAAGAAGGGCGTCAAGAAGGGCGGGCACGGCAAGTAGCCGTGCCCGCGCTCGGGAGACGCGGCACCCTGCCTCCTCGCACACGCTCCTCGTGCCGGCGACGGTCTGCCGTCCCGCTCGCCATTACGATCCTCGTATGGCGCTCCAGGCGATCACGGACGAGCTCATCGCAGAGGCCGCCCGGCGGCTGGCAGCCGCCGCCCCCGACGCCCAGATCATCCTCTTCGGCTCCCACGCGAGGGGTGACGCCGACGAGCACTCGGACCTCGACTTCCTCGTCATCGAGCCGGAGGTGGAGAGCTGGGGCGAGGAGTCGATCCGGCTTCGTCGTCAGCTGCACGGGCTGTGCGTTGCCGCCGACGTCATCGTCGTCAGCCGAGGTTACGCGGAGAAGTGGCGCGACACCCGCGGCGACATCGTCCACGCGGCGCTCGGTGAGGGCAAGGTGCTGGCAGGGTGAGCACGGAACCCGATCAACCCGCGAAGCTGCTTGTCTTGGCACAGGAAGACTTGGCGGTCGCGCGGCTGATCGACAGAGAGGGACTGTCGCCGGTTGCGCTTGGATTCCACTGCCAGCAGGCGGTGGAGAAGGCGCTGAAGGCGGTCCTCGCGGCGCGGGAGGGAAGCTTCCCGTTCACTCACGACATCGAGGCACTCATCGAACTGTGCGAGAGAGCGCACCTTGAGCTTCCGGCGGAGATACAGGCGGCCGAGCGGCTCAGTCCCTACGCGGGCGCGGCCCGCTACGGCCTTGGCGATCCAGCCACGGTTGCGCCCGCAGATGCAATCCGATGGGCGGCGCTCACCGTTCGATGGGCCGAGGCCCAGACGACCTCTCGCTCGAACTGATCGAAGACTCGACCGCACTGCCGGTCTGCCCGCAGGCCTGAGGTCGGGGCGATGAGGAAGCGGGCGATCCTCGTCGGTCTCGCCCTCTCGCTGGTCTTCGTCGCCTCCGCCGCCGCGATCCGCTTCGACGAAAGGATCGAACTGCGGGCCGGCAACCTCGTGCTCGCCGGGCGAGGCGGGTTCGCGCCCGAAACGCTGCCCAAGGATCACAACGCCCCGATCATCCTCCACGGTGCCGGCAGCATCTCCACCGTCAACGGCGAACTGCCGCCGATCCTGGAAAAGGTGATCGCCGAATTCGATCGCCACGGGGCGCTGGACACGACCGGCCTCGGGGTCTGCACGGTGAAGAAGCTGCAGGCGACCACGGTGGCCGAGGCGCGCCACGTCTGCGCCGACGCGATCGTCGGCGAGGGGGTGGGCCACGGCGTCGTCGCCTTTCCCGAACAGAAGCCGATCCCGGTCTCCTCACCGCTGACCCTCTTCAACGGGCCCAAAGAGCACGGTCTCTACACCGTGATCGGTCACGGGTACCTCAACATCCCGGTCCCCACCACCTACATCGTCCCGGTGGTGATCGAAAGGATCCACAACGGCGTCTACGGCTATCGCATCGACGTCAAGATCCCGCCGATCGCCGGCGGCTACGGGATCCCGATCTCGGCCAAGGGGAAGGTCGGCCGCAAATGGACCTTCGAAGGGAGGAGGCACAGCTTCCTGAACGCCCGCTGCGAAGTCGGCTACCTGCAGGCCAAGGGCCAGTTCTTCTTCAAAGACGGGACCTACCTCACCGGCACCATCGCCAAGCCCTGCAAAGTCAGCGGCCGCTGACCCGGGCGGCGGCCGCGCTCGAGGACGGATTGGCGAGGGTTCCCGCGGCCGGCGGGCTCCAGATCCATGACGGACCCACCGGTCAGATCGCCCTTTGCGAATCTGACCACGCTATGGCGAGGACAACTCAGCAGACGGTCGTCGCGCCGATGCCGAAGTGTGTCTTCGCCCGCAGGTCGGGTCCCTTATTCGGCCCCGCCGGCCGCACACGCGCGAGCGCTCCCGGCACGATCCCGTGCTCCATCAGGACGGTGCCTCCTGACACCTCGGCTGACGCGCCGGCGACCGGCGTTCCGGTTCTCGCGCCAGGCCCGCGGCCGGGCGGCGCTCAGCCCTCGTCGAGCGCGCCGCGCAGCAGGGTGAGGAGGGCGACCGTGGCCGCCTCGGAGTCGGCGGCGCCGGTGCCGAGGCGCCTGATGCCGAGGCCGGTGACGAGGGCGACGAAGGCGCCGGCGTGGCGGGAGGGGTCGGTGACGCCGAGCGATTCGAGGGCGCTGGCGGCCAAGCCGTCGTAGGCGGCGAAGCAGCGGGACGAGGCCTCCCAGAGCTCCGGGTCGCGGGCGGCCTGGAGGTGCAGCTCCAGCTCGGCGAGGGGGCCCGGGCCGCCGTTCGGGCGGCCGATCAGGGCCTGGACGTCGGCGGCCACCTCCTCGGGGCTCGGGTCGCGCTCGCGCAGGTGCGCGGCCACCGCCTCCAGGCGCTCGACCTCCTCGCCGACGTAGAGGAGGAGGGCCTCGCGCAGCAGCGAGGCCTGGCTCGGGAAGTGGTAGGTCAGCGAGCCGAGGGCGACCTCGGCCTCGGCGGCGATGCGGCGGTTGGAGAGCGCCGCGGTGCCCTCCTCGGCGAGCAGGGCGAGGGTCGCGCGGAGGATGCGCTCGCGCGTCTCCGGGGCGCGGCGGCGATCCGCCTGCTTGGCGTCTTTCGTCGGGGCGGGCACGGGTCGGCATCGTAGCCGGATTGTTAGTTCGTTCGAACGATCTAGTATCTTCGGCCGCCGATGACGACCTTCACCGACACCAAGATCCCGTTTCCCGATGCCGCCTCGGCGCCGCCGCTCGCCTTCACCGGGCTCGCCGAGCAGGCGCGCCTCCTCACCGAACGCGAGGTCAGCTCGCGTGAGCTGGTCGAGCTCTCGCTCGGCCGGATCGAGGCGAGCCAGCCGCGCCTGAACGCCTTCCGCGTGGTCTGCGCCGAGGCCGCCCTCGCCGAGGCGGACCGCGCCGACGCCCGCCTGCGCGGCGGCGACGGCGGCGCCCACTCGCCTCTCCTCGGCGTGCCGGTGGCGATCAAGGACGACGTCGACCTCGCCGGCCACACCACCCCGTTCGGCTGCGGCGGCGCGGTCGCCGAGTGCCGCGCCGACGCCGAGCTGGTCCGCCGCCTGCGGGCCGCCGGGGCGATCATCGTCGGCAAGACTCAGTCGCCCGAGCTCGGCCAGTGGCACTTCACCGAGTCGCCCACCTTCGGCGCCACCCGCAACCCCTGGCACGAGGACCACGCGCCGGGCGGCTCCAGCGGCGGGGCCGCCGCCGCGGTGGCCGCGGGGCTGGTCGCCGGGGCGATCGGCTCCGACGGCGCCGGCTCGATCCGCATCCCCGCCGCCTGGTGCGGCCTCGTCGGCCTGAAGCCGCAGCGCGGCCGGATCTCCACCTGGCCCGACCCCGAGGACTTCCACGGCCTCACCGTCTTCGGGCCGCTGACGCGGAGCGCCGAGGACGCGGCGCTGCTGCTCGACGCGGTGGCCGGCAACGTCGCCGCCGACCTGCACCAGCCCGCGCCCGCGAGCGAGCCCTTCGCCGCGGCGGCCGCGCGCGAGCCGAGCCGGCTGCGGATCGCGCTCAGCCTCAAGGTCCCCTTCGGCATCCGCGACCGACTCTGCGAGGAGCACCGCGCGGCGATCTTCGCGACGGCGGAGCGGCTCGAGGGGCTCGGCCACGAAGTGCGCGAGGAGGACGTCGACTACGGCCTCGTCGCCCCGGCGCTGGTGCCGCGGGGGGCGGTGGGCGTGCGCGACTGGGTGCGCGACCACGAGCTCGACCGCGCCGCGCTCGAGCCCCGCACCCGCGTCCACGCCCGCCTCGGCGCGCTGCTCTCGGGACCGGCGCTGCGCGCCGCGCGCGCCGCCGAGCCGTCCCTGCGCCGCCGCCTCGGCGCGATCTTCGAGCGTCACGACCTCGTCCTCACCCCGGTCACGGCGACGCCGCCGCCGCGGATCGGCGAGTTCGACGGCCGCGGCTACTGGGCGACCGGCGGGCCCGCCAGCGAGAGCTGCCCGTTCGCCTTCCCCTGGAACGTCACCGGCTGGCCCGGCATCAGCGTCCCCGCCGGGCTGACCGCCGCGGGCCTGCCGATCGGCGCCCAGCTCCTGGCCCGCGAGGGCCAGGAGGGCCTGCTGCTCTCCGTGGCGGCCCAGCTGGAATAGCGGCCGGCCGGGGCCCGCTCACCGGTCGAGGTCAGCGCCGGCGTGGGGACGCGCTAGCGATACGCGCGTACTTCTGTCCTTCCAGCATTAACGTGCCATTTTCTCTGCTCTCGGCACTTGCCAGAGTAGATCCTTATGTCTATCTTGGCATGAAGGGAGGGATGGATATGCGAAAGAAGGCACTTGTCGTGGCGGCGATCCTGCTGCCGCTCGTGTTGGCAGCCGGCGCCTACGCGATGACGCTCCGGGCCGGCCCATTGATCGTCGAAGCCGAAGGGGGCTTCCGGCCGACGGCCCTGCCTCGGCACACCGACGCGCCGATCACCCTGTTCGGCAGCGGCAAGGCCTCCACGGTGTCCGGCGAACTGCCGCCGATCGTGAAGACGCTGGACATCGAATTCGACCGCCACGGTCACCTCGAAACCCAGGGGCTCGAAGTCTGCAAGGCGGCGAAGCTGCGGGCGACGACGGTGCCGCAGGCGCGCAAGGCCTGCCCCGGCGCGATCGTCGGCGAGGGGAAGGGCTCGGCGGTGGTCCAGTTCCCCGAACAGAACCCGATCCCGGTCACCTCGCCGATCACCCTCTTCAACGGTCCGAAGAAGAACGGCGACGACACGGTGATCGCCCACGCCTACACCACGGTGCCGGCGCCGACCACCTTCATCGTGCCGATCGTGATCGAACGGATCCACAAGGGCGTCTACGGCTACCGCACGATCGCCCAGATCCCGAAAATCGCGGGAGGCTACGGGCACCCGATCTCCGGCCACCTGACCGTCGGCAAACACTGGACCTACAAGGGCAAGAAGCACTCCTACGTCAACGCGCGCTGCGAAACCGGCAGCCTGCAGGCCAAGGTGGGGGTGACGTTCCAGGAAGGGACCTTCCTCAGCGGCACCTTCGTCAAACGCTGCAGCGTGCGCGGTTGAAGTGCGCCGGCCCTGGCGCACCCTGGCCGCGCTCGCGGCCCCGATCGCCGTGCTCGCGGTGCTCGGGTTCGGCCTCGACGCGCGGCTCAGCCCCAGCTCGCTGACCATCCCGGGGACCGGTGCCGCCGAGGCGCAGGCGCTGCTGGAAGAGCACTTCGGCCCGAGCGCGCCGTTCCCGATCCTGCTGCGGGGGCCGGCGCCGGCGATCGAACGCCAGGGCCCCGAGCTGGTCCGCGCCCTGCGCCGCGTGCCCGGCGTCACCACGCTCTCGCCCTGGGACCGGGGCGCAGTGGGGCGGCTGCGGCCGGGGCCGCGGCGGGCGCTGATCATCGCCGACTTCCACACCACCAACGACGTCGCGGTGAAGCGGAGCGTGCCGCAGCTGAACGCGATCCTCGCCCGCGTCGTCCACCCGCCGCTGCGGGCGACCCAGACCGGCTACGCGACGATCTCGCGCGCGATCCAGGAAGAGTCGATCTCCTCCGCCGAGCGGGCCGAGCTGATCGCCCTGCCGATCCTCCTCGTCGTCCTCCTGCTCGTCTTCCGCTCGCCGGTCGCGGCGGCGATCCCGCTCGGCATCGGCGGCATCACCGTGCTCAGCTCCCGCGGCCTGCTCTGGGTCCTCACCCACTTCTTCGCCGTCGACGCGCTGGCGCTGACCGTCTGCACGATGATGGGCCTGGCGCTCGGGGTCGACTACGCGCTCCTGATGGTGTCGCGGTTCCGGGAGGAGCTCGGCGCCGGCCGCAGCCCCGCCGCGGCGGCGCGGGCCACCCGGGCGACGGCGGGACGGACCACCGCCTTCGCCGGCTCGACCCTGGTGATCTCGATGGCGGTGGCGATCTTCGTCGTCCCCGGCGCCCTGCTCGCCTCGCTCGCCGCGACCCTGATCCTGGTCGTCGTGCTCAGCGTCCTCGTCGCCCTCCTCGTCGTGCCGCCGATCCTGGTCCTGCTCGGCCCGCGGGTCGACCGCTGGCGGATCGGCCGCGCGCCGCGCGAGGAGGACTCGCTGCTGCTGCGCTTCGTCACCGCGGCGCTGCGCCGCCCGGCGCCGGTGGCGCTGGCGATCGGGGCGATGCTCCTCGTCCTCGCGGGGCCCGCGCTGGCGCTCCGCACCGGGCCACTCAGCCCCGGCCAGCTGCCCGCGTCCGATCCCGTGCGCCAGGACTACGAACTGGTGACCCGGGCCGCCGGCCACGGCTTCGAAGCGCCCTTCCAGGTGGTCGTCGCGGCCGACCGCGGGACGATGACCGAACCCGGACGGCTGGCGACCCTCGAGCGCTGGCAGCACCGGATCGCGGCGATCCCGGGGGTGGAGGCGGTAGTCGGCCCGGCCCAGATCCGCCACGCGACCGACCCGATCCACCAGGTCGCGGACACGCTCCTCGCCCCGCCGACCTCGTCGCGCAGCCCGCTCGCCTCGCTGTCCCGCCTCGGCAAGGGGCTCGGCCGCGCGTCGGCGGGGGTGACGACGCTCCGCGCCGGGCTCTCCGAAGCCACCTATGGCGCCGTGGCCCTGGTCGAAGGCGGCGGCCGCGCCGCCACGGGGGCCAAGTTGATCGCCCGCGGGCTCGGCCGCGCCGAAGCGGGAGCGACCAAGGCCCTCGCCTCGCTCGAAGCCTCGGCCGCGCGCGCCCCGAAGCTGGTCAAGGCCCAGTACCGAGCCGCCTTCGGCGCCAAGCAGCTCCACGTCGGCGTCGTCCCGCTCGCCACCGCCCTGCGGCGCAACGCCGTCCCGGAAGGGCGGCGCCTGCAGCGCTCGCTGAACGGCTCCGCCCACCGCACGGTGCCCGGGCTGGCGGCCGCGGCGGCGGGCGGCGAAGAGCACCTCGCCGCCACGCTCGCCCACCTCGAAGCGATGACGGTCGGCAAGGGCGACCCCGAATACGCGGCCGCGCTCGGCGAGGCGCGCGAAGCGCTGGCCGCGATGGCGGCCGGGGGGGAGGAAGGCGGGCTCCACGCGGCGCTCGGGGCGCTCGGCGAAACCGTCCTCGGCAACGCCCGCGAAGCGCAGGGCGTCACCTACTACCTGACCTCGACCGTGAAGGGGCTCGAACTCCTCGAACGGGGCAGCCTGAAGCTGCGCGAAGGGCTCTACCGGCTCGCCCGCGCCTCAAAGCGGATCGAGCAGACGCTGCGCGCCGAAGTGCGGCGCGCCCAGGCCCTGCGCACCGGGCTGCCGCGCCTCGCCCACGGGGCCACCCGCCTCGCCGCCGGGACCGCGCGGCTGGTCGGGGTGCTCGAACGCCTGCGCGACGGACTCGCCGCGGGCTACTCGCGCTCCGCGCCGCTCGAGTCAGGCCTCGGCCGCGCCCAGGTCCAGGTCGTCTCCTCCGAAGAACGCCTCGGCCGGGGGCGCGAACGGCTGCTGCGCTCCTCGCCCCACCTCTTCGACTCCGGCTACGTGGTCCTCTCCGCCCTCGACGGGGCGCCGGCGGAAGCGCGCCGGCAGGCGGGACGGGTGGTCGACCTCGAACACGGCGGCCAGGCGGCGACGATGCTCGTCTTCTCCCGCTTCGACCTGAACTCGGCGGGCTCGATCGCCCTGAACCGGAGGCTCGATCGCGCCGCCGCGGCGATCGGCCGCGACACCGACGCCCGGGCGGGGGTGGCCGGCGGTCCCGCCACCCTGGACACCTACAGCCGCGTCGCCCGCGACCGGATCCCGCTGGTCGTCGCCGCGATCTCCCTGGTCACCTTCCTCGTCCTCGTCCTCGTCCTGCGGGCGCTGCCGCTCGCCGCGCTCGCGGTCGGGCTGAACCTGGCGACGGTCGGCGTCGCCTTCGGCGTCCTCACCCTGCTCACCTACCTGCCGGCCTCGGTGCCGCTCGGCGGGCACTCCTACATCGACGCGATCGGGGCGACGCTGATCTTCGGCGTCGTCTTCGGTCTCTCGATCGACTACGCGGTCTTCCTCCTGGTGCGGATGCGCGAGCACCGCGAGGAGGGGGCGAGCCACGAGGAGGCGATCGCCTTCGGCCTCGACCGCACCGCCCGGGTGATCACCGGCGCCGCGGCGATCATGATGGCGGTCTTCATCGCCTTCGGCGGCTCCTCGATCGCGACCGTGAGCCAGCTCGGCATCGGCCTGACGATCGCGGTGCTGCTCGACGCGACGGTGGTCCGGATCGTGCTCCTGCCGGCGCTGATGCTGATCGTCGGCGAGCGGGTCTGGTGGCTGCCGCGGCCGCTGGCGCGGGTCCTGCCGCGGCTCAAGGTATGAGTGGTGGGCTCCGCAAGATAGGTGGAGATGTACGTCAAGGCGCCCTTGGGAGCGACGTTTACGCCTGGAATTAGCCCTCTGAGCGTCGCTGACCACCTCCCTGATTTGACAGAAGTAGGCAAATACTTCTATCTTTTCCCGGCAGGGACTCCCGGTGCCGGTCCGGGGCGCCGCGTCGTCCCTGCGTGAGGACGAATCCCGATGACGACGAGCACGGAGCCGATCGACGCCGCCCCGCCGCAGGCCCCGGCCGCGCGGGCGGGCGCGGGCCTCGTCGGGGAGGCGCCGCCCTCGCCCGCCGGGCCGATCGACGCGCGGGAGCTCGCCGGCCTCGCGTCGCCGCCCGCGGTCGGGCTCCCGGCCGCCGTCCAGGTGGTCTGGTTCAACCTGCGCCAGGCCGACTTCCTCTTCCGCCACCGGCGGCGGTTGGGGGAGGTCTGGAGCGCCCGCGGCTACGTCAAGGGCGGGCCGGTGATCGTCTCCCATCCCGACCACGTGCGCTCGCTCTTCACCGCCGACCCGGGGCTGGTGCCGACCCTGGCGGCGGAGTCGCCGCTGCGCCCGGTGCTGGGTCCGAACTCGGTCCTCACCGCCAACGGCGCCGGGCACCTGAAGAAGCGCAAGCTCCTCCTGCCCGCCTTCCACGGCGACGCGGTGGTCGCCTACGAGGAGACGATCCGGCGCGCCGCCGCGCGCGAGCTCGACCGTTGGCCTACCGGGAGGGCGTTCGCCCTGGCGCCGCGGATGCAGGCGATCACCCTCGACGTGATCCTCGGCGGCATCTTCGGCATCGAGGGCCGGCCGGCGGCGGGCACGGTCGAGCACGCCCTGCGGCTCGCGATCCGGCAGATGCTCTGGGCCTCCGAACGGTCGATCGCCCGCGTCGCCGAGCTCGCCAACCTGGGCAGCCCGGAGCCGCGCGGGCTCACCCGGATCGGGCTGCTGCCCTCCGACCGGCTGATCCACGCGCTGATCGCCCGGCGCCGGCGGGCCGCCGACCTCGGCGAACGCGGCGACATCCTCTCGCTGCTCCTGCGCTCGACCGACGAGGACGGGCGCGCGCCCTCCGACGCCGAGCTGCGCGACGAGCTGATGACGCTGGTCCTCGCCGGCCACGAGACGACCGCCAACCAGCTCGCCTGGACCTGGGAGCGCCTGCTGCGGACCCCGGCGGCCCACGCCGGCCTGCTCGGAGCGGTGCGCGGGGGAGGGCGCGACGAGGCCGACGCCTGGGTCGAGGCGACGATCACCGAGGCGATGCGCTCGCGGCCGGTGGTGCCGATGACCGGGCGCCGCGTCGCGGTTCCCTGGCGCTTCGGGGAGCGGGGCGTCGCGGCGGGGCGGCCGGTCGCGATCAGCATCCTGCTGCTCCACCACCGCGAGGACCTCTATCCCGACCCCTTCGCCTTCCGACCCGAGCGCTGGCTCGGGCGGCGGCCCGGCACCTACGAGTGGATCCCCTTCGGCGGCGGCACCCGCCGCTGTCTGGGTGCGGCGCTGGCGATGGCCGAGCAGCGCATCGTCCTCGCCGCGATGGCCCGCCACCTCGACCTCGAGGCTCCCGACCCCCGGCCGGAGCCGATCCAGCACCGCAACGTGACGATGATCCCCGCCCGCGGCGGTCGGGTAGTGGTCGGCGCGAGGATCGCATGACCGCGGCCTCCCTGGCCGCCTACGCGGAGGGCCAGGAGCGGCTGTCGCGCGCCGTCCTCGGTGCCTGCGCGCCGGGGGAGACGCTCTCGGCCAAGGTCGACGCCGCCCTCACCGCGGCCTTCTCCCTGCTCGCCTCCGATCCCGTCCTCGCCTTCCTGCTGACCGACCTGCCGGAGCGCGGCGACCCCGCCCTCCTGCGTCTGCGCAGCGACTGGCGCAGCCGCTACGGGGAGCTCCTCCGCGACGCCGCCCTGCGCGACGGAGCCGAGGCGCCCCGCTTCGTCCTCGAGCCGACCCTGATCGCCGGCGTCGCCTTCTCGGTGGCGCGCCTGGTCCGCGAAGGCGAGGCCGGGTCGCTGGTCGACCGACTCCTGCCCGCCGCCCGCTGGTACCTGCTCTCCTACTACCTCCCCCCGGAGCAGGTCACGCAGCTGGGCGCCGCGGCCTTCCCCGCACCTTCGATCCGCCCCCGACCCCTTCCCGAGACTTCCTCGCCGTGACTCCAATGCGGCCGGAAGACGGATGGTCCCCCCACAGTTCCCTGGGGCGCCATCCCGTGATCCGCCGGTCTCCCTGCCCGGCGGACAAGAGGCGAGAGAACCTCCCGGACGTCGGCCACCCTCCGACGTCCGGGGCCTCTCGTCGCTGCCAGGAGAGACGGCCCCGCAAGGGTTGCGGAGCCGTCTCGATATGCGGCTGAATGGAGTCGAACCATCACGGGTGTTTCCACCCACAAGGCCCTCAACCTTGCGCGTCTACCAGTTCCGCCACAGCCGCTCGTGGGGTTGTGGCTGGAAGACTAACGATGCGGGGCATACCTCAGCTTCATCGGCTGTGCCGGGCGAGGTTTGCCGCCCTCGGCCACGCCGATCCTCGGCGCGCGGATGGCGCGGCTTGGGGGCCTGAGGATCGCCGCGGCGCTTGCGGGCGGGTGGCGTTGCGGGTGGCCGGCGGGCGGATCCACGACGCCCCGGGATCCGATCGGAAAAAGATCGGATTGCCTTTCCAAGCGTGATCGGCTCTGGTAGGTTGCCGGCGCCTGGAGGGGACGGGGTGGTGCTCCGGGCGGGATCGCTGGGAGCCCCGGGCTCGACGAATCAGGAGCAGCCGTTGTCTCGACGTCCCGTTCACCTCTTCACCCGGGCGGACCGCGGCGCCGCCGTGCTGCTGATCGCGCTGGTCCTCGCCTGGTCCGCGCTCATCGCTGCCTCGGCATCGGCCGACCCCGGTCCGGGCACCGCGGGCGCCCGCGCCGAGCGGGGTCCGGGGGCGGGCCCGATCTATTTCTGGGCGAACCTCGGCTTTCCGGTCAAGACCCCGGTGCACGGGTTCCACAATCCGCCCGTGATCAGGCCTGCCACGTTCATCATCTTCGAGGACGGCTCCTGGGAGATCGAAAAGCTCCACTGGACGGGATGGGGTTCTCCGGTCGCCAAGGCGACCGGGAAGAGCAACGCCGACACGGACGTGCCGAACGTCGCCGAAGGCAAGCGGATCATCACCCCGGCGAAGGTGATCCTCTTTGACCCGGGCAGCTTCGGCGGGCGGCGGGTCTACCGCTGCATCCGGATCAAGCTCCAGAAGCCCGCCAAGTTCCCGACGAGCTGCCTCCGGCGCACCGGGAATTCCGTCGGCCTGAACCCGCCCGGCATCGGCACCCCGGTCGGCGATGAAGCCGAAGAAGGCGTCCGTCACGTCGCCGAGTTCTTCTCCCCGGGCCGCCAGGTCTGGTGTCAGATCAGCACCCTCCTCGCCCAGGCATCCTGCGGCACCTCACCGGAACCGCCGACGCACTCGGCGCTGATGACCAAGACCGGGAAGGTCGAAATCTGCGCGGTCGAAAGGCTCGAATATCCGGGCGGCGCGGGCCACGGGCCGCCGGCGGGCTGCTACCAGAACTGGCCGACCGAACGGCTTCCGATCCTCCGCATCGGCGAAGCGACCGGGGTCGGCGGCTTCCGCTGCAGCTCCGCAGCCGACGGGATCACCTGCGTCAAGGTCGCCGGCCAAGGGAAGGGCAGCGGCTTCCGCATCGACGCCGAGGAAGCCATGGAGCTTCCCGCCTCGGCTCGGCGAGCCGACTCCTCGGCCGGCGCGTCCGAGATGCTCGGCCGGGACCAAGCCACCCCCGAGCTCGCGACTCGCCGGCCCGCATGCACCAGGCGAGCCCTGACCAAGGGCCTTCGCTCCGGCGGGCTCCGTGGCTACATCGACGGCGAAACCTTCGGCTGCGCCGGACGCTTCGCCTACGCCGGAGTGATCGTCGACCGCAACGAGGTGACGGTGCTCTTCCGGGCGACCGGTCGGCATTGGCAGCCCGCCTCGCGCGCTCGCTACTGCGAGAACGGCGCGGTGCCGAAGCAGATCTACCAGCCCGCGTGCGAGTCGAACTAGGCGGACGCCGGGGCGGGTGGCGGACGGGTGAGGGACGCGGCGGCCCCGCGGCCGACGGAGCCCGGGCGAGGGACGGGGAAGGGACGCGCCCTCCCGGCGGCGGCCCGGGCAGGCTGAGGCCGCCGCCGAGAGGCCGGGTCTACGGGGAGAGGCGTAGGGACGCCGGGGAGGCATCAGGGGGACGGGGGGCAAAGCGACGAAAGCCGCCTGGGGGACGAAAGCCGCCAGGGGCCGGAAGGCGCCAGGAGGACGGAAGCCGCCAGGGGCCGGAAGGCGCCAGGAGGCGGAAGGCGCGGGTGGGACGGAAGCCGCCGAGGCGCCAGGAGGACGGCAGCCGCCAAGGCGACGGGAGGCGCCAGGGTACGAAAGGCGCCGTAGGGACGGGAGGTCCGTGACCGAGACGCGCTGACCTCCACCGGGACGCCCTGATCGCCACCGGGACGTGCGTATCGACACCGGGACGCGCGGAACTCCACCATCACGTGGCATCCGACACCGCTCTCCCACCGCTCGGCACCGTGCCGTGGAGTGTTGCTCTCGCTATGCGAGA
>DATJUK010000264.1:0-12454 GCA_035502495.1 Solirubrobacterales bacterium | reverse complement strand
CAGACGACGGCTAGAGCCGGCGGGTGAAGGTGAGGGCGACCACGCGGCGGGCGCCGGAGGCGCGGAGGGCCGCAGCGCAGGCGCTCAGGGTGGCGCCGGTGGTGAGGACGTCGTCGACCAGGAGGACGCTCCGCGGCGCGGGGGCGATCGGCTCGATCCGCGGCGGGTGGCGGATGCGGTCCTTGCGCCCGCGGCCGACCTGATGCCCGCCGCCGCGGCGGGCGAGGCAGGGGACCACCTCGACCTCGAGCCTCGCCGCCAACGCGGCCGCCAGCTCACCGCCGGGATCGAAGCCGCGGCGACGACGTCGCGCCCGGGCGGGCGGGACCGCGACCACGGCGCCGCCGAGCAGATGCGCGGGCACGAGCCAGTGCATGCGCTCCGCCATCACCCCCGCCACCGGCACCAGGCGGCGGAACTTCAAGGAGCCGACCAGGGCCCGGGCGACGCCGTCGTGCGGTGCCGAGGACCACGCCCGATCGATCCCCTGCGGCCCGCCCGCCGCCACCGGCCTCGCCGCCCCCAGGCCCCGCGAGCACCTCGTGCAGAGCACGGCCTCCGCCCGGCAGGAACGCCCGCACGCCGCGCAGAGCGGCGGCGCGACGATCCCGGCGGCAACCCGAAGCAGTCCCACGCCGCGACCCAAGCGGGAAACCCCGCGCGGGTGGCGCGCACAAAGTCAATTCCCCGCGCCCGAAGTGGCGCGGGGACCAGACCTACCGCGCCCCCAGGATCGCGCCGATCGCGACCGAGCACTCCGGCAGCACGGCCCCCGGCAGCACGATCACGTCCCGCAGCCGGCTCCCGGCCCCGACCTTCGCCCCGTCGCCGATCACCGCCGGGCCGTCGATCCTCACGTCCTCGCCGATCTCGCACCCCGGCCCCAGCAGCACCGGGCCCTCGAGCTTGCCCTCGTCGCCCTCCGGCTCACCGCTGCGGTAGCCGTCGACGATCTCGCCGACCTGCTCGACCGCGACCGCCCCGGTCAGCGCGTCGACCGTGCTTTCGCGCAGCTCCGCCAGGTTGCCGATGTCGTTCCAGTAGGCGTCGATCTCGTGCGAGTAGAACGGCACGTCGGACTCCAGCAGGCGCGGGAAGACGTCCATCGCCCAGTCGGCGAAGCCCGCCGGATCGCCCTCCTTCGCCGCCTTGCTCGTCCCGGGTTCGGGGAAGAAGTCGAAGATCTCCTCGCCGAACATGTAGATGCCGCAGTTGGCGAGGTCGGACAGCGCTTCGCTCGGGTCGGGCTTCTCCTGGAAGCCGCTGATGCGGCCCTCCGAGTCGGTGATCGCGACCCCGAACTGGCTCGTGTCGGTGACCCGCTTGGTCGCCAGCGTGGCGATCCCGTCGTGGCCCTGGTGGAACTCCCGCATCGCGGTCAGGTCGATGTCGGTCAGCGCGTCGCCGGAGATGATCAGGAACTCGTCGCCGAGGAAGTCGGCGACGTTGCGCACCCCGCCGCTCGTCCCGAGGAGCGCGTCCTCCTTCGAGTAGCTCAGGCTCACCCCGCAGGCGGAGCCGTCGCCGAAGTGCTCCTCGATCAGCTCCGGGAACCAGTGCAGGTTGGCGATCGTCTCGGTGAAGCCGTGCTTGGCCAACAGCCGCAGGATGTGCTCCATCACCGGCCGGTTCAGCACCGGCACCATCGGCTTCGGCATGTCGAAGGTGATCGGGCGCAGCCTCGTGCCGAGACCCGCCGCCAAGACCATCGCCCTCATCCCATCTCCTCCTTGAAGCGGTCGATCGCCTCGACCGGGTCGGGGTCAACTCCACGCTGTCGGGCCAGCTCGAGCGAGACCAGGTCGCCCAGCATCACCGCCCAGAGGAGCCGCTCGAGGCGCGTCTCCCCCATCGTCTCCACCCGCGCCACCGCCGCCGCGCCGGACTGGATCGAGGCCGCGGTGAGCCCGAAGCGGCGCGCCACGCGCGGGTGCTGGTCACGGTCCTCGAGGAAGATCGCCGCCCCGCGCTCGTCGCCCGCCGCCCCGGCCCAGCCGAGGATCTCGTTGTGGTCGGCCTCCGGCAGCTCGCCCCAGAAAGCCGGGAACTTGGCGTTCTCGTTGACCTGCGTCTTCCAGCGTCGCGCCACCGGGGCGGTCAGGTCGGAGCCGTAGATCACCGGCACCGCGCCGGCGACCAGCGTGGCGATCTCGCGGGCCTGCTGCCGCAGCGACTCGCTCTGCTCGGCGAGGAAGGCCGCGGCGGCGTCGATCTCGGTGTGGACGCGCGGCGCGACCCCGGCCAGCGAGGCGACCTCGGCGGCGACCACGACCATGTAGGCGACCGCGGCGCGCGGCTGGAAGATCCCCGGCAGGCCGACCACCGGCACCTCGCCCTCCCGCGCCTGGTCGACCAACGGCCCGCCGGTGCTCGCCACCAGGCGCCGGGCGCCGAGCGCGGCGGCGGCCTCGAAGCAGGCCAGCGTCTCCTCGGTCTCCCCCGAGTAGCTGGAGCAGAGCACGGTCCACTCCGGCGTCGCCCAGCTCGGCAGGGCGTAGCCGCGCACGGTCAGCATCGGCCCGGTGAGCCGGTCGCCGAGCGCCGCCGCGGCGAGGTCGCCGCCGATCGCCGAGCCGCCCATCCCGCAGACGAAGAGGCCCGCCGCGGGCGTCGGCTCGAGCCGCGCCGATTCGATCCGCCAGAGCGCGTCGCGAAGCTGGTCGGGGATGCCGAGGACGTCGTCGATCATCGCTCGGCGCCAACTCTCTCATGCGCGGCGATCGTCGCGCCGTCCACCCGCGCGCCCGGCGCGACCACCGCGTCGGCGCCGATGATCGAGTCGCTGACCACGGCACCCTCGCCGACCCGCGCCCCGGGCAGCAGGACCGAGCCGACCACGGCCGCCTCGGCGTCCACCGCGCACCCGGCCGAGACCACCGCCCGCGGGCCGATCCGCGCCGAGCCGGCGACCGCCGAGCCGGCGCCGAGGAAGAGGCCGGGAGCGGTGGGGCGCACGCCCGTGTCCACCCTCCCCTCGAGGATGTCCCAGGTCGCCTGCAGATAACGCGTGGGGACGCCGATGTCCATCCAGTACCCGCTCAGCGGCAGCGCGCAGAGCCCGTCCCCGACGAGTCGGGGGAAGACCTCGGTCTCGATCGAGAACTCGCGGCCCGGCGGGATCAGGTCGAGCACCTCGCGCTGGAGCACGTAGGCGCCCGCGTTGATCTCCCCCGGCACCGCCTCGCCGGTCTTCTCGCGGAACGCGCGGACGACGCCGGCGGCGTCGCACTCGACCAGGCCGAAGGCGGATGAGTCCTCGACCCCGTAGAGCCCGATCGTCGCCCGCGCCCCGCGCTCCTCGTGGGCGCGCCGCAGGGCGCTCAGGTCGAGGTCGGTGAGGACGTCGCCGTTGAGGGCGAAGAAGCGGTCCTCGAGCCGGTCGCCGAGCGCCTCGGCGGCGAAGCGGATCGCCCCGGCGGTGCCGCGCCGCTCGGGCTCGACCACGTAGGTGAGCTTGACGCCGCCGTGCTCGCCCTCGCCGAGCGCCTCGCGCAGCCGGCCGGGCTGGAAGCCGCAGGCGAGCACCGCCTCGGTCACCCCGTGGGTGCCGAGCCACTCGACCATGTAGGCGAGGAAGGGCCGATCGACCAAGGTCAGCGCCGGCTTCGGCACCGCGTCGGTGAGCGGCCGCAGCCGCGTCCCCTCTCCTCCTACTAGGACAATTGCCTGCATACCGGAGCGTGAAGGGCCAAGCAGGTCAAGGACGCAGGGAGGGTGGCGCGCTCTGCACGCGAGCGACCGAGGACGCCGACATGCGCCGGTCCTTCACGCCCTGGCGGCCGATGCCCTCGTACTCGAAGCCGGCCGCGTTCAAGGCCTCCGGGTCGAGGTAGTTGCGGCCGTCGACGATCAGCGGGCGAGTCATCGCGGCGGCGACGGCGCGCCAGTCGAGGTCGCGGAACTCGGCCCACTCGGTGACCAGCACCGCCGCGTCGGCGCCCTCCAGCGCCGCCATCGCCGAGTCGGCCATCTCGACCGAGGTCAGCATCTCCCCCGCCCGCTCGGCCGCCACCGGGTCGTAGGCGACCACCTCGGCGCCCTCGCCCTGCAGCCGCGCCGCCAGCACCAGGCTGGAGGCTTCGCGCATGTCGTCGGTGTCGGGCTTGAAGGCGAGGCCGAGCAGCGCCACGCGCTTGCCGATCAGCGAGCCCAGGTGCTTCTCCAGCTTGCCCACCACGCGTCGCTTCTGTAGCTCGTTCACCTCGATCACCGAAGTCAACAGCTGGAAGTGGTAGCCGGTGTTACCGGCCAGCATCTTCAGCGCCGAGACGTCCTTGGGGAAGCAGGAGCCGCCGTAGCCGATCCCGGCGCGCAGAAAGGAGGAGCCGATCCGGGTGTCGGAGCCCATCCCGCGGGCCACCTCGCCGACGTCGGCGCCGACTTCCTCGCAGACGTTGGCGATCTCGTTGATGAAGGAGATCTTGGTCGCCAGGAAGGCGTTCGAGGCGAGCTTGATCATCTCGGCGCTGGCGACGTCGGTGCGCAGGACCTCGCCCTCGGCGCCGAGCGGCGCGTAGAGCGCGGCCACCGCGTCGGCGGCCTCCTCGTCGCCGGGATCGGCGCCGATCACCACCCGGTCGGGATGCATGAAGTCGGCGACCGCGGTCCCCTCCTTGAGGAACTCGGGGCAGGAGACGTAGGCGAGCCCGGGCATGTCGCGGCGGATCGACTCGCCGGTGCCGGCGGGCACGGTGCTCTTCATCACCAGCACGTGGTCGGAGTCCTCGGACAGCTCGGCGACCACCGCCCGCACCCGCGAGAGGTCGGCGTCGCCGGAGTAGGTGGGCGGCGTGTCGACGCAGGTGAAGAGGAGGCGGGCGCCGTCGAGCAGCACCTTCATGTCGGTGGTGAAGGTGATCCGCTCGGCGTTGCGCCGCAGCATCTCGGTCAGCCCGGGCTCGTGGATCGCCACCTCGCCGCGCGAGAGCGCCTCGATCTTCTCCGGCAGGATGTCGCGCGCGATCACCCGGTGGCCGAGCTCGGCGAAGCAGGCGGCGGTCACCAGCCCGACCCAGCCGGCCCCGATCACTCCCACTGCATCGCGCTCGCTCATTCCCTCTTGCTCCCCCTCTTGACGGTTTTCTTCTTCGGCAGGATCACGTGACAGGACTCGGCGATCCCCATCATCTGCTCGTTGGTCAACGACTGCTGCAGGCTGTTGGAGATCCAGTAGCTGTTTTCGCCGCGGTGCCAGGCGACCATCTTGATCTTGCCGCTGTCGGTGTAGATCGAGTATTCCCGTCCGTTGACGGTCGTGGTTTCGGTGGCGCCGTCGAGGATCGGCGGATCTTCCCAGCCCTGGATCCCCTGCACGCCGAAGTAGGTCAGTTCGTATTCCGGCTGGTAGACCCCGACCATCCGGTAAGCCCCGTGCCGTTCCTTGTCCTTGTCTTTCAGGTGGTAGACGCGGGGGTTGACGATGTGTTCGTACGGGTTCGATTCCTGGAAGGCGGCGCCGGCGGGCAACCGGGTCGGGTAGAAGACCGGGAAACCGCCGCCGACCCGACGGGCGACGCTTGCGCCCGCGGCCTCGCCGGCTTCCGCGGCGGGCACCAACTGGTCGCCTCCGGGCGGCGTCTTCTTCTTCGACTTCTTCTTGTGCTTCTTGCCCTTCCGCTTCTTCTTTTCGGCCTTCTTCGGCTTCTTCTCTTCCGGGAACTTGTGCGCCTCGAATCCCGCTTCGCCGAGGAATTCCTTCACCGCGTGGTGGATTTCGGTCGAGTTCGAGTAGACGAAGCTGGGCCCGAGTTCGGCCGGGAAGTGCACCTGGTTCACTTCGCCGCCGCGCAATTCGTAGAGCAGGTCGAGCAGTTCGAGCAGTTCGGTCCCTTCCTTGATGTCGGAGGTCGTGTATTCGGCGAGGATGTCGATCAGGTTGTGGTTGTCGGTGATCAGGTCCAGCGGCGAGATCTGGTGGCGCACCTGGCTGAGGAAGTTCTGCTGGCGGGCCGAGCGGACGATGTCGGTGTCGGTGTGCCGGTAGCGCACGTACTGGAGGGCTTTTTTGCCGCAGAGCTTCTGGTAGCCGGGCTGGATGTTGATTTCCGAATACTGTTCTTCCGGCGGCAGCCCGACGTTGGAGTGGAAGTAGCGGCGATCGACGTCGGTGTAGACGCAGCCGATCGCGTCGACGGCGCGGACGAAGCCGAGGAAGTCGATGTTGACGACGTGGTTGATCGACAGCCCGGTCAGTTCCTTGACCACCTGGACGGTCAGCTTCGGACCGCCGTCGGAGTAGGCGGCGTTGAACTTGTCGGTGCCGTAACCGGGGATTTCGGTCTTCAGGTCGCGCGGGATCGACATCACCGAGATCAGGTCCTTCTTGTTGTCGAGCCGCAGCAGGATCGTCGTGTCGGAGCGCCCGTGTTCTTCGCCCATGTTCGGGCGGATGTCGGAGCCGATGATCAGGATCGTCTCCGGTTCGCCGCCGTGGACCTTCTTGATCACGCTCTTGACTTCGTCCGAGAGTTCCTTGTTTTCTTTCGTCCCGATCGCTTCCGCGATCGAGTTGATGTAGAGCAGGACCGCGGAGGAGGTGGCGGCGGCGGTGACCGCGATGATGATCACGCTGGCGAGGCTGAACCGCCACCAGTAGCGCTTCTTCTTCGGCGGCTCGGTCCCGTCGCCCTCCGGGCCGGGCTTGCGCGACCAGTCGCGGCCGGGAGGCGGCGGGACGCTATTCACCGAGCCGCTCCGGGATCGCCCGCAAGAAGGACTCGAGCGCCTGCCGGTAGCCCTCCAGCGAGGACACCGAGACCCACTCGGCAGGGCCGTGATGGCCGGCGCCGACCGGGCCGAACTCGACCGCCGGCACCCCCACCCGCAGGAAGGAGACCGCGTCGGAGGCGCCGTCGCGCCCGACGCTCATCGGCTCGCCCTCGCCGAAGGTCGCCGCCGCCGCGCGCAGGCCGAGGACGAAGGGCGAGTCGCGGTCGACGGTCGCCGGCGGCCGCACCAGGAGCGGCGTCGCCGTGACGCCGGGCAGGGCCCGCACCGCCGCCAGCAGGGCGTCGGGGTCTTGGCCGGGCAGGTAGCGGATATCGACGTCGATCACGCATCGGTCAGGCACCTTGTTCAGAGCGTCGCCGCCCCAAATCCGCCCCAGATTGATCGATGGGCGGTCGAACAACTCCGAACTCTGTCGCGCAAACGGTAGCGACTCGATACTCCGGAAAACGTCGATCGCGCCGAGGACGGCGTTGTCGCCCAGCCAGGGGGTGGCTCCATGGGCCGCGGTCCCCCTCACCTCGAGCCGCAGCGCCAGGACGCCCTTCGCCTCGACCCCGATGTGCAGATCGGTGGGCTCGCCGGTGATCGCGAAGTCCCCGGTGAAGCCGCTGTCGACCAGCCGGTCGCAGCCCCGATCCTCGCCCTCCTCGGACTCCTCGTCGCCGACGATCCCGAGGCGCACCCGCACCTGATCCTGATCGCGCAGCGCCGCGGTGACGACCATCATCGCCGCGATCGCCCCCTTCATGTCGTAGGCGCCGCGCCCGTAGAGCCGGTCCCCCTCCAGCCGCGGCTCGAACTGCTCGGCGTGCGCCGGGACCACGTCGATGTGGCCCTCCAGCACGATCGTCGGCGCCCCGACGGGCCCCACTTCGGCCTTGACGACAGGCAGCCCGCGGACCTCTTCGCGGGTTGCCTCGATGTCTCTGGCCTCCAGCCATGCTTCCACAAAACCGGCGCACTCAATAATGCTTCGGTCCTCGCAGGTTTCATATGCGATCAGGCGCTTGGCGAGGCTTAATAGCTCTGTTTGGGAAGGGTTCATGGGCAGTCCGAGGGGGAGGATCCGGTCATCTCGTTCGGGAATAGGCCTCGCGCCCCTGCGGGGCGGCTCGGAGATATTTGAGCGCGCCTATGGCGCGCGATGACCGGATTGCATTTCCGCCGCTTCGCGGATATTCCCGAACGAGACGACCGGATCCTCCTACCAGCGCGCGTCGGGTGGACTCTCGCGTCCGGAACTCACGATTCGGCCGGTGACCGATTGAAGGGACGTGCGAGGCTCCGAAGCCTTCCCTCGCTTTCGCAGCTGAAGGCTTCGGGCCCCAGCATCGCGCGCCCGAACCCTGGGCGTCAGCGGGAGCTGGCCTGGACCGAGCGGGGCTCTCGGGCTCGCCTCGCCGGAATATCCGCGAAGCGGCGGCAAGGCACTCCGATATCTGCCCGCCATAGGCGGGCTCAGTCATACCCGAGCCGCCCCGCAGGGGCGCGAGGCCTATTCCGGCGAGGCGAGCCCGAGAGCCCCGCCCACGCAATGGATCGAGCAGCCCCCTCAGGGCTCGACTCATCCCTGCGCGATGCTGAGGAAAGTCTCCGCCCGCTGTTTGTCTTTCACCGCACGCGCCCGCTCGGCCGAGTCCTCCTCGGACTCCGAGAGCCGCCGTTCGGCATCGGAGAGCTCTTCTTTGAGCGCCCCGGCGTCGAGGTCCTCGGGCGGGACCGCTTCCTCGACCAGCACCCGGGCGGTGTTGGCGAAGACCTGCAGCCAGCCGTGCGACTGGGCGAAGCGCTTGACCTCCGAGTCGGAGACGTGGAGGCGCAGCGTGGTCGGCTGCAGGGCGCCGAGCACCGGCGCGTGGTTGGCGAGGATGCCGATTTCGCCGACCTCGGTGCGGGTCGAGAGCTGACGGACTTCGCCGTTGAAGACCTCCCCCTCCGGGGTGAGGACTTCGACGTCCAGCATGTGCTCCTGCGCCAAGGTCGTCCTCAGGCTTTCGCGGCCGCGTTCTCGGTGACCTGGTCGATGCCGCCCTGCATGTAGAAGGCGCCCTCGGAGAGCTCGTCGTGCTGGCCGTCGAGGATCTCGCGGAAGCCGCGCACCGTCTCCGAGACCGGCACGTACTCGCCGGAGCGGCCGGTGAACTGTTCGGCGACGAAGAACGGCTGCGAGAGGAAGCGCTCGATCTTGCGGGCGCGCGACACCGTCTGCCGGTCCTCGTCGGAGAGCTCGTCGATCCCGAGGATCGCGATGATGTCCTGGAGCTCTTTGTAGCGCTGCAGAACCTCCTGGACCTCGGTCGCGGTGCGGTAGTGCTCCTCGCCGACCACGTCGGGCTTGAGGATCGTCGAGGTCGAGTCGAGCGGGTCGACCGCCGGGTAGATCCCTTTCTCGGAGATCGCCCGGGAGAGCGCGGTGGTCGCGTTCAGGTGGGCGAACACCGAGGCCGGGGCCGGGTCGGTGTAGTCGTCGGCGGGGACGTAGACGGCCTGGATCGAGGTCACCGAGCCGCGGTCGGTGGAGGTGATCCGCTCCTGCAGGCCGCCCATCTCGGTCTCCAGCGTCGGCTGGTAGCCGACCGCCGAAGGCATGCGCCCGAGCAGCGCCGAGACCTCGGAGCCCGCCTGGACGAAGCGGAAGATGTTGTCGATGAAGAGCAGCACGTCCTGGCCGCCCTGCTCGCGGTAGTACTCGGCCATCGTCAGGCCGGAGAGGGCGACGCGGAGGCGGGCTCCGGGCGGCTCGTTCATCTGGCCGAAGACGAGCATCGTTTTGTCGATGACGCCGCTTTCTTTCATCTCGAGCCAGAGGTCGTTGCCCTCGCGCGAGCGCTCGCCGACGCCGACGAACGCCGACAGGCCCTCGTGCTCCTCGGCGATGTTGCGGATGAGCTCCTGGATCAGCACGGTCTTGCCGACGCCGGCGCCGCCGAACAGCCCGACCTTGCCGCCTTTGGCGTACGGGGCGAGCAGGTCGATGACCTTGATCCCGGTCTCCAGGATCTCCTGGGTCGGGGTCAGGTCGGAGGCCTTCGGGGCCGGGCGGTGGATCGGCCAGCGCTCAGTGTCGGCGGGGACCTCGTCGCCGTTGTCGATCGGGTCGCCGAGCAGGTTGAAGATCCGGCCCAGGGTGACGTCGCCGACCGGGACCGTGATCGGGTTGCCGGTGTCGACGACCTTGTCGCCGCGCTGGACGCCGTCGGTGGCGTCCATCGCGACCGCGCGCACGCGGTCGTCGCCGAGGTGCTGCTGGACCTCGCAGACGAGCTGGGTGGCCTCGTCGCTTTCGCGGTCGGCGGCGCCGATGCCGCTCGACTCGATCACGATCGCCGAGTAGATCTCCGGCAGCCCATCGGGGAAGAGCGCGTCGATCACCACTCCGGTGACCTGCTCGACGCTGCCGATGTTCTGCCCTGCTCCGTTGCCGTTGCCGTTCTCAGCCAATTTGATCTGGGTCCTTTTTCCTGGTCTTCAAATTTGTCGGGGTCTGGGGGCGGCCTAGCTCAGCGCCTCAGCGCCGGCGACGACCTCGAGGATCTCCTGGGTGATTTCCGCCTGGCGGGCGCGGTTCATCTCCAGGGTAAGTTCGTCGTTGATCGATTCCGCGTTCTCGGCGGCGTTGCGCATCGCCGTCATCCGCGCCCCGAGCTCCGAGGCGGCCGACTCGAGCAGCGCCCGGTAGACCGAGATCGTCACGTACTCGGGGATCAGCCGGCCGAGCAGCTCCTCGGCTTCGGGCTCGAAGACCCACTCGGAGCGGGACTGGTCGACGCCGGAATCGGGCTGCTCGACCTCCTCTTCGCCCTCCTCCTCCTCGGCGCCCTCGCCGACGACCTCGGCCTGCTGCAGCGGCAGCAGGGTCTGGCGCCAGACGTGCTGGGTCAGCGGCGAGACGAAGCGGTTGTAGATCATCTCGACCCGGTCGACGTCCTCGTCGACGTACTGCGCGGTCAGCGCCTCGCCGATCTCGCGGGCGTCGGCGAAGGCGGGGCGATCGGTGAAGCCGACGTATTCGCCCGCCAGCTCCTGTTTGCGGAAGGTGAGCGCCGAGACGCCCTTGCGGCCGACCACGGAGAAGACCGGCTCGGCCCCTTCCTCGCGCACGCGGGCTGCCGTCCGCATGCCCTCGCGGATGATGTTCGAGTTGAAGGCCCCGGCCAGGCCGCGGTCGCCGGTGACGAGGACGATGCCGACCCGCTTCACGTCCTCGCGCTCGATCAGCACCGGGATGCGCGGCACCCCGGTCGTGTGCGCGGAGGCGATCCGGGTCAGTTTGCGCATCCCCTCCGAGTACGGGCGCAGGTCGGCGATCCGCTGTTCGGAGCGACGCAGGCGCGCCGCCGCGACCATCTCCATCGCGCGCGTGATCTTCTGGATGTTCTTGATCGACGCAATGCGACTCTTGACTTCCTTCTGGCTGGCCATGGCTCTGCTCCGGCGTGACTAGGACGCCGCGCTCGCCTCCGCGGTCTCGTCCTGCGTCTCGGTCTCGGAGGCGTCCGAGTCGGGCTGCTCGTCGGCTTTCGGCTGCTCGGCCTTGGCCTTCGACTCCGAGGCACCGAGTTCACCGGCCTCGACCGGCTCGCCGTGCTCGTCGAAGTCGGGACCGAAGTCGTCGACGAAGGCGGCGATCGCCTTGCCGAGCGCCTCCTCGTCGGCGTCCTCCAGCTTGCCGGTCGATTCGATCCGGTCGAGCAGGTCCTTGTGTTCGGAGTGCAGGCGCACCCGCAGGTCGCCGAGGAACTCGCCGACGCGCTCGACTTTGATCCGGTCGAGGTAGCCGCCGGTGCCGGAGTAGATCGAGGCGACCTGGTCGGCGACCGAGAGCGGCTCGCGCTCTTTCTGTTTCAGCAGCTCGACCAGCCGTTCGCCGCGGGTCAGCGCTTTCTGCGTCTCCGGATCGAGCTCGGAGCCGAACTGGGCGAAGGCCTCGAGGTCGCGGTACTGGGAGAGGTCGAGGCGGAGTTTTCCGGCCACCTTCTTCATCGCCTTGGTCTGCGCGTTACCGCCGACCCGGGAGACCGAGATGCCGACGTTGATCGCCGGGCGGACGCCGGAGAAGAACAGGTCGGACTCGAGGAAGATCTGGCCGTCGGTGATCGAGATGACGTTGGTCGGGATGTAGGCCGAGACGTCGGAGGCCTGGGTCTCGATGATCGGCAGCGCGGTCAGCGAGCCGCCGCCGAGGTCGTCGTTCAGTTTGACCGCCCGCTCGAGCAGGCGCGAGTGCAGGTAGAAGACGTCGCCCGGGTAGGCCTCGCGACCCGGCGGGCGCCGCAGCAGGAGCGACATCTGGCGGTACGCCGAGGCGTGCTTGGTGAGGTCGTCGTAGACGCAGAGGGCGGCTTTGCCGTTGTAGAGGAAGTGCTCGCCCATCGCGCAGCCGGCGTAAGGGGCGATGTACTTGATCGGGGCGGCCTCGTCGGCGGGCGCGGCGACGATGATCGTGTTCTCCATCGCCCCGTTTTCCTCCAGCGTCTCTTTCAGCTGGACCACGGTGGACATCCGCTGCCCGATCGCGACGTAGATGCAGATCAGGTCCTTGTCCTTGTTGTTGATGATCGTGTCGATCGCGATCGCCGTCTTACCGGTCTGGCGGTCGCCGATGATCAGCTCTCGCTGGCCGCGGCCGATCGGGATCATCCCGTCGATCGCCATCAGGCCGGTCTGCACCGGTTCCTCGACCGGCTGGCGCTCGACCACGCCGGGAGCTTTGAACTCGGCCGGG
>DATJUK010000263.1:0-3945 GCA_035502495.1 Solirubrobacterales bacterium | reverse complement strand
GGCCAGGGCCTGCTGGTGCTGGAGCGCCCCTGGCCCTCGATGCTCCGCACCCTCTACAAGGAGGACGAGCGCTTCGTCGAGACCTACTTCTCGAGGTTCGGCAGGGAGCGCTACCTGGTCGGCGACGCCGCCCGCCGCGACAAGGACGGCTACTTCTGGGTGATCGGGAGGATCGACGACGTCGTCAACGTCTCCGGCCACCGGCTCTCGACCGCCGAGGTCGAGTCGGCGATCGTCGCCCACCCCGACGTCGCCGAGGCGGCGGTGATCGGCCAGACCGACCCCGACACCGGCCAGGCGATCTGCGCCTTCGTCACCCCGCGGGGAGGGATCGAGCCCTCCGAGCAGCTGGGCGAAGGCATCCGCGAGGCGGTGGCGACGCGGATCGGCAGATTCGCCCGACCGAAGCGGATCGTCTGGGCCGAGGACCTGCCGAAGACCCGTTCGGGCAAGATCATGCGGCGCCTGCTCCGCGACATCGCCGAGGGGAGGGCGCTCGGCGACGTGACGACGCTGAGGGACCCGGACGTGATGAAGGAACTGGAGGCCAAGATCGCGGAGGAAGCCGACGAGGAGTAGGGCCGTCGTCCTCGGCGCGAGCCGGGGGCCGCTCGGTCTCCCTCTGCCGGTCGCCGTCTGACCGGCTGGAGCGACTCGGTGACGCCGGCGAGTGACCCGGCGAGCTTCCGGCGGTCGTGCGTGACCTGACCAGTAGTGAGTAGTAACGACTTGGTTATCACTCTTGATAACCGCTCGTTCACCCTTTTAGGCTCGGGCGGCCCAGATGATGGGTCCAAGCATCGGCGCGCCGGAAACCGGCTGTCGGCCGTCGATCGAACAGCCCGCGAGACGACACCTCACCCCAGCCGATGGCAGAGACCGGATACGGGAGCGCCGAATTCCTGCGCGCATGTCGCGTCGCGACGGCGTGTCGGGAGATCCAGGGCACCGGCATGCGGGCGTCGCTGGAGAGGCTGCGCGGGTCGGCGCCGCTCGCCCGGTACCACCGCCGGCTGCCGGTGACCGAGCTGCGCCTCACCGACGCGCCGCCGGGCCGGATGATCGCCGAGCACTTCGCGATCCGCGCGGGCAGCCACTTCCGCTACCGCAGCGCCCAGGGCGTCCTCGTCCTGCCCGGCGACTACGCCGACTACATGCGCGGCCGCAGCCGCCAGGCGCTGCGGACCAATCTCGGCCACGCCCGCCGCGCCGGCTTCGCGATCCACTGCTACGCCGTCGACAACTGGGTGCCCGGCCACGGCGACGCCCGCCGCGACCAGATCTCCCCGGGCCCGATCGAGCGCTGGCTGGTCACCGACCCGACCGGCCACTGCGTCGCCGACGCGATCGTCTCCGTCGACAGCGAGGCGGCCCTCCTCCACGGCCTCGTCTCCTCCGTCACCAACGCCCGCTGGTTCCTCCACGCCGCGATCGTCGAGCGCCTCTGCGGCACCTGCCACGTCCTGCTCACCAACGGCGAAAACGCCTACCTCCTGCCTCCGGGACACCAGCACTTCCAGCGCCTCCTCGGCTTCGAGATCTCCCGCCTGCGCGTCTCCGGCTCGCCGGCGCCGGCGCCGGCCCCGCCGTCCGACCCGGCGGCCCTCCAGTGGCCCCCCGACGAGCCCTTCACCTGCGGCATCGCCGCGCCGCGGCCTGTCGATCCGGTCCTCGCGCCCGCCTGATCGGCCGCGCCGGTACCGGGCAAGCCGGCCGACCCCGACCGGCCGCACGGCAGAACCGGCCGCACAACAGAAAACGCCCCGCCTGGGAGGGCGGGGCGCTTCTGGGGTTACTACAGGGAGGAGAGATATGTATCTCTATATATGTGGATCCGTGGGAGGTAGGTGAGCCCAGTTGAGTCGTGGGCGCCAGATGTGGGAAGCATCTAGGGCCATATGTACGACGCGGGACTCGACCAAAAAGTTCTCTGTGTTTCTTCCTATCGGTTGCTCCGACTGAATCCTTGAACAGCGTACGAACGTATGTGCTGGTTGTCTGTGAGTGGGGTCACAGAGAGCGCCGTTTAGGGGGAGAATTCCCTGCTGGGGCGCCAAGTTTGGCTCTGTGGGCCGAATAGGAGGCCTTCCTTGTATACCAGGATCCCGGGCCCGGGAAGGGCAGGGCGTTAAAAGTCCGTAAACGTCGTCGGCGGTCGTTGCAGAGGTCGCGCCGGGCGGGCGGAAATGGGGCCTCGCGCTAGCTTTCGGGCATGAAGAAGGCCCGCATCGACGCCGTCCTCGCCGAGCGGGGGCTTTTTCCCTCGCGCTCGGCCGCCGCGGGGGCCGTCCGGGCCGGCGAAGTGCGGGTCGGCACCGACGGGCCGGTGGCCCTGCGGCCGAGCCAGCTGGTCGAGCCGGAGGCCGAATTCGTGCTCCAGGCGCGCCCCCGGTTCGTCTCTCGCGGCGGCACCAAGCTGGAGAACGCGCTGGCGGCGCTCGGGATCGACGTCGCCGGGCGCGACTGCCTCGACGTCGGCGCCTCGACCGGCGGCTTCACCGACTGCATGCTGCAGCGTGGCGCGGCGCGGGTCGCCGCGGTCGACGTCGCCTACGGGCAGATCGACGCCCGCCTGCGCAAGGACCCGCGGGTGACCGTGATCGAGCGCCTCAACGCCCGCGCCCTCGGTCCCGCCGACCTGCCGTTCCTCGCCGCGCTGGCGACCATCGACGTCTCCTTCATCTCGCTGACCAAGGTGCTGCCGGCCGTCGCCACCTGCCTGGCGCCGGGCGGCGAGGCACTGGCGATGGTGAAGCCCCAGTTCGAGCTGGGGCGGGAGCGGGTCGGCCGGGGCGTGGTCCGCGACCCGGGGGACCGCCAGGAGGCGGTGCTGAAGGTGGCGCTGGCCGCCCGTGAGACCGGGCTGCCGGTCCGCGGGATCGCCTCCTCGGGGTTGCCGGGGCCGAAGGGGAACCGCGAGACCTTCGTCTGGTGCGGCGGCGAGGGTCCCGAGCTCGAGGACCTGGCGGGGGCGATCGCGGCGGCGGACGCGGCGAGCCTCGGGCCTGCCACCGGCGAGGACGCCGATGGTGCCGCCGGCGAGGCTGACCCGCGGGGGCCCGAGGGAGGCGACGCGTGAAGACCGCCGCGCTGATCACCCACTCGCACCCGCCCGCCGCTACCGCGGCGGTGGCGGTGGCGGCAGCCGCGGCCAAGGCCGCCGGCTGGCGCCTGGTCGCCGACCGGACCGAGTTCGACAAGCACGGCGAGGCCGCCGCCGGGGTCGAGCTGGAGCGCGAGGGCGAGATGCCCGACCTCTGCCTGGTCCTCGGCGGCGACGGCACGATCCTGCATGCGCTCCGCCGCTTCACCGGCACGGAGGTGCCCGTGTTCGGTGTCAACTTCGGCACGGTCGGGTTCCTCGCCGCGGTCGAGCGCGCCGACGCCGAGGCCGGCATCGCCCGCGTCTTCGCCGGCGAGGTCGAGACGATCGAGCTGCCCGCGGTGCGGGTCGAGGCCGGCGGTCGCGTCGGCATCGGCTTCAACGACGTCACCCTCTCCCGCCGCCCGCACGACCGGGTAGCCGAGCTGAGCTACCGGATCGCCGCCGACGAGGTGGGCCACGTGCGCTGCGACGGGCTCGTCGCCGCCACCCCGGTCGGCTCGACCGGCTACAACCTCGCCAATCAGGGGCCGATCCTCGCCTGGGGCGTGAAGGGCTACGTGGTCAGCTACATCGCCCCGCACTCGCTGACGGCGCGGGCGCTGGTCGTCGCCCCGACCGACGTCCTCACGGTCGGCAACGCGCCCGGCCGCGAGCCGGTCGAAATCGCCCTCGACGGGACCGAGTTCGGCGAGCTCGCCTCCGGCGAGGAGCTCGAGGTCAGCTTCGTCGACTCCGCCGGCCGCCTCGCCCAGCTCCCCGGCACCAGCTTCTACGGCCGCATCCGCGACAAGTTCGGCCACCTCGCCGTCTGAGCCCCGTCCCGCGGCGCGTTTGGTCCC
>DATJUK010000262.1:0-10895 GCA_035502495.1 Solirubrobacterales bacterium | reverse complement strand
CCGCCCCTCCTGCGCACCCTGGAGAACGTGATCGTCGGCCCGCTGATCGCCGTCCTCAGCTTCGTCTGCTCGGTCGGCAACGTGCCGCTGGCGGCGGTGCTGTGGTCGGGAGGGATCGGCTTCGGCGGCGTCGTCGCCTTCCTCTTCGCCGATCTGATCGTGATCCCGATCGTGCTCGCCTACCGCAAGTACTACGGCACCTCCTTCGCCCTGCGGATCACGGCGCTGATGCTGGTCACGATCATCGTCGCGGCGCTGATCGTCGACGGCCTCTTCGGCCTCGTCGGCCTGGTCCCGACCGGCCCGCGTCCCTCCCGCACCGACGTCTTCGGCTCGGTCGGCCTCGACTACAAGCTCGTGCTCAACCTGATCGCGACGGCGATCTTCATCAGCCTGATCTGGCTCTCCCGCGGCGCGAACCACCGCGGCCACTGTCAACATCATCTTGATGAGAAAGGTCAAGAAAAGCGTGGTTCCGCCCCGACCGGGGTATAGGCTCGAGCTAAGTGCCCGCCTCTGAGGCGATCGAACAGCCCCAGGGAGGAGCTTCCTCCGTCAGCTACCAGGGCGCTACCAAGCGTTACGGGAACACCTCGGCGCCCGCCGTCGATCACCTCGACCTCGAGGTCGAGGCCGGCGAGATCTGCGTCCTGGTCGGCCCCTCCGGCTGCGGCAAGACGACCTCGATGCGGATGGTCAACCGGATGATCGAGCTGAGCGAGGGCGACATCCTGATCGGCGGCGAGTCGGTGAAAAAGCGCGACGCGGCGAAGCTGCGACGCGAGATCGGCTACGTGATCCAACAGGTCGGCCTCTTCCCCCACCGCACGATCGCCCAGAACATCGCCACCGTGCCGCAGCTGCTCGACTGGGACAAGGAGCGGATCCGCGCCCGCACCACCGAGCTGCTCGACCTGGTCGGGCTCGACCCGGACCTCGCCGACCGCTTCCCGGTGCAGCTCTCCGGCGGCCAGCAGCAGCGGGTCGGGGTGGCCCGGGCGCTCGCCGTCGACCCGCCGGTGATGCTGATGGACGAGCCGTTCGGGGCGATCGACCCGATCAACCGCGAGCGCCTGCAGAACGAGTTCCTCCGCCTCCAGGCGGAGATCCGCAAGACGATCCTCTTCGTCACCCACGACATCGACGAGGCGATCAAGATGGGCGACCGGATCGCGATCATGAAGCAGCACGGGCGGGTCGAGCAGTACGCAACCCCGTCGGAGATCCTGATGTCGCCGGCGAACGAGTTCGTCGAGGACTTCGTCGGCGCCGACCGGGCGCTGAAGCGCCTCTCGCTGCTGCGGGTCGGCGACATCGACCTTTGGAAGGCCCCGAACGCGCGCCCCGGACAGTCGACCGCCGAGGTGCGGGCCGAGCTCGACGCGCCCGACGTCGAAGTCCCCTACGCCCTGCTGGTCGACGCCGACGAACGGCCGCAGGGCTGGCTGAGCCGACGCGACCTCGCCGGGGACACCGTCCCGGCCACCGCGGACGCGCCGCTCGGCCCGGTGCTGGAAACCGGCGACGTGATGCGCGACGCGCTCGCCGACCTGCTCCAGGGCGAGTCGATGTACGCGGCGGTGGTCGACCACCAGGGTCGCATCGCGGGCATCCTCTCGGTCGAGATCATCTCCGAGTTCCTCGCCTCGCCGGTGGCGAAGACCGAAGAACAGTCCGCCGTCGAGCGCCCCGTCGAGCACCCCGTGGACAGTCCCCATGATTAGCGCCCTGTCGGCGCTGCCGACCGCGGCGGTGGGCGAAGTCGGCGAAGGGTTCCTCAAACATCGGACCGGCGAAACGCTGCCCTGCCAGGCCCATACGTCCCACCTCTTCTGCTGGGACTGGGCGACCGAACACATCAACCGCTTCGGCACGCCGGCCCTGCAGCAGTTCGAACTGGTGGTGATCTCGGTGCTGATCGGCTTCGCGATCGCCTTCGCCTTCGCCCTCTTCGCCCATCGCTACCGGCCGCTGCAGTGGCCGCTCCTGGCGGGGACCGGCGTCCTCTTCGCGATCCCCTCGATCGCCTTCTTCCTGCTGCTGCTGCCGATCACCGGGCGGGGCCGGGAGACGGCGATCATCGCCCTCAGCGCCTACACCCTGCAGATCATCTACCGCAACGTGATGCAGGGGCTCGGCAACGTGCCCGAGTCGGCGAAAGACGCGGCGCGCGGCATGGGCTTCACCCAACGGCAGATCCTCTGGAAGGTCGAGCTGCCCTTGGCGGTCCCGGAGATCGTCGGCGGGCTCCGCATCGCGACGGTGAGCACGATGGCGATCGCCACCCTCGCGGTGTTTGCCCACGCCGGGGGGCTCGGCACGCAGATCTACGCCGGCGGCAACGAAGTCTTCCCGACCGCGATCATCATCGCCGGCGGGATCGCGATCCTGATGGCGCTCGGCATCGACGCCGTGCTGCTCACCGTGCAGCGCTTCGCCACCCCGTGGCGGCGCGCGGCGGCGGAGGCGGCGTGACCGCGGCCCTCCTCACCCACCCCCTCTTCGCCGGCTTCACCGGCGCCTTCGAATTCATCTTCTCGAAGCAGGAATCGGACGTCACCGGCGGCAAGAAGGTCGGTGGCATCGAACAGGTGCTCGAACTCGCCTGGACCCAGATCGAGCTCAGCGTGCTGGCCTTGCTGCTCGCGATGCTGATCGCGATCCCGGCCGGCCTCTACTTCGGGCACCGTGGCAAAGGCGAACTGATCGCGGTGGGGATCGGCAACGCCGGACGGGCGATCCCGGAGCTCGCGGCGATCGCCCTGGTCGCGACGGTCATCGGGGTCGGATTCCCGGGTCTGGTGTTCGTCCTCGCGCTCCTCGGCGTCCCACCGATCCTCACCAACACCTTCGTCGGCGTGAGACAGGTCGACCACGCGACCGTCGACGCGTCCCGCGGGCTCGGGCTGACCGAGTTCCAGGTCATCCGCAAGGTCGAGCTGCCGCTGGCGGTGCCGAGCATCATGACCGGCATCCGCGGCGCCACCGTGAACATCGTCGCCACGGCGACCATCGCCCCGCTCGCCGGCGTGCTCACGCTCGGCGACTTCATCCTCGGCGAAAACGTCTACGGCGTGAACGGGGTGCTGGCGGGAGCCATCTGCACCGCGATCCTCGCCTTGCTCTTCGAGTTCGCCCTGGCGGGGTTGCAGAGGCGACTCACTTCCAAGGGCCTGCGATTGCAGCAGGCCCAGTGATCCGTCCCAAACACACAAGGAGGCACGCAGTGAGGTTCAACCACAAGAAGCCGCTGATGGCCCTGGTCATGCTGATCGCGGCGCTGGCGCTGGCGGTCGGCATCTCGGCCTGCGGCGGCGGCTCGAGCAGCTCCGCCACCGAAGCCACCGAAGCGGAATCGACCGAAGGGACCGGCGGTGAAGAAGGCGGCGGCGAAGCTGAAGCGATCACCTCGAACCCGGAAAACGCCAAGGTCAGCCTGACGATCGGCTCGAAGAATTTCCCCGAACAGGAAATCCTCGGCGAAATCTATACGCAGGCTCTGGCCGCGGCGGGCTACAAGGCGAAGAGCGACCTCAGTCTCGGCTCCGAAACGGTGGCGCTGAAGACGCTGAAGTCCGGGCAGATCTCCGGCTACCCGGAGTACGCCTCGACCGCCCTGACCTCGTTCTTCGGCCTGGAACCGGAAGAAGTCCCGTCCGATGCCACCGCAGCCTGGGAAAAGGCGAACGCCGAATTCGAAAAGGAAGGCCTGGAGGCGTTCGAACCGACCCCGTTCGCCAGTGCCAACGCGGTAGGCCTGCTCAAATCGACGGCGGAAAAATACAACCTGAAAACGGTCTCCGACCTCGAAGGCGTCAGTGAAAAACTGAGCCTCTACGGGTCGCCCGAGTGCCGCCAGCGGATCGACTGCCTGGCCGGCCTGGAAAAACTGTACGGGCTGAAATTCAAGGAATTCAAACCCGTCGACATCAGCCTCCGCTACACGGTGTTGGAAAAGGGTCAGGCGGATCTCTCGATCCTCTTCACCACCGACCCGCAGCTCGCGGCGGAGAAGGAAAAGTTCGTGATCCTGGAAGACGACAAGCACGTCTTCCCGGCCGGCAACGTCATCTTCGTGACCAAGAAGAAGGTCGCCGAAGAAGCCGGCCCGGACTACGAAAAGACCATCCTGAACGTCCAGCAGGGCCTCACCCTGCCGGTGATGCAGGAGCTGGACGCCCGGGTCGAACTCGAAAAACAGACCCCGAAGGAAGCCGCCGCGGCCTACCTGGAATCGGCCGGCTACGTCGAATAGCTGAGCTGTCGCCGGGCGGCGCGGGTGAAGATGACCCGCGCCGCCCAGGCGGCGCTGAGGCCGGAGACCCCGGCCAGGATCAGGGCCACGCGGGGGTCGTAGGCTTCCGCCAGCCAGCCGGCGAGCGGGCCGCCGATCGGGGTCGAGCCGAGGAACACGATCGAGAAGAGGGCCATCACCCGCCCCCGCATCTCGGCCGAGACGGCGAGCTGAATCGTCGAGTTGACCGAGGAGACGAAGATCACCGCGGCGCCGCCGAGGGCGGCGAGGACCACCGCCTCGGCGATCAGGCCGGGCATCGCCGCGGCGGCCAGCCCGGCGACGCCGAAGGCCAGCGCGGCGGCGGCGATCACCCGGCCGCCGGTCTCCCCGCGGTGCCCGTTGACCAGCGCGGCGAGGATCGAGCCGACCCCCATCGCCGAGACCAGGAGCGCGTAGGCGCCCGGGCCGCCGCCGAAGCTGAACTTGGCGAGCAGCGGCAGCACCACCTGGAAGTTGAAGCCGAGCGTGCCGACCAGGGCCATCAGGGCCAGCGGCACCGCCAGCTCGGGGGTCTGGCGGACGTGGCGCAGGCCCTCGCGGATGGCCCCCGGCCCCCGCACCGCGGGCGGCGCCGACTCGAGCGCCCGCGGGTCCATCGAGAGGAGCGCGGCGATCATCGCGACGAAGGTCAGCAGGTTGATCGCGAAGCAGGGGACGACGCCGAAGGCGGCGATGATCAGCCCGGCGAAGGCGGGGCCGATCAGGCGCGCGGTCTCGAGGATCACGCTGTTCAGGCTCACCGCGTTGACGAGCCGGTCGGGGCCGACCATCTCGATCACGAAGCTCTGCCGGGTCGGGTTGTCGACGCAGTTGACGGCGCCGAAGAGGAAGACCGCGACGTAGATCATCCACGGCTGCTCGACGCCGAGGAAGGTGACGAGGAAGAGCCCGGCGGCGGGGATCGTCATCAGCGACTGGGTGATCAGCAGCAGGCGCCGCTTCGGCATCCGGTCGGCGAGCAGGCCGCCGTAGGCGCCGAAGAGCAGCATCGGCAGGAACTGCAGGGCGGTGGTGAGGCCGACCGCGAAGCCGGAGTTCGTCAGCGTCAGGATCAGCCACAGCGCGGTGACGTTCTGCATCCAGTTGCCGGAGAGGGAGATCACCTGGCCGACGAAGTAGCGCCGGTAGTTGGGGACCTCGAGCGAGTTGAACGAGTGGCGCAGGGCGGCGCTCAACCCCGCTCATCCTCGCGGATGCGTTCGAGCAGCTCGGCGGCGCGGGCCAGGGTGTCGACCTCCGCGGGGTCGAGCTTGCGCAGGCGGCGGGCCAGGTAGGCGCTCTTGCGGCGGCGCAGGCGGGCGAGGCGCTCGCGCCCGGCGTCGTTGACGGCGACCAGGAAGCTGCGGCCGTCGGCCGGGTCGGGGGTGCGTTCGATCAGCCCCTCGCGCTCGAGGCAGCCGAGCGTGCGCGTCATCGAGGGTCGCTTGACCCGCTCGAGCTCCGCCAGCTCGCTCGGGGTGAGCGGGCCGGAGCGGTTGATCGTCGCCAGCGCCGCGGTCGCGCTCGGGCTGAGACCGGTCTCGGCGGCCGCCTCCTGGCGCAGCGCGCGGGAGGTGCGGACTATCGCGTCGCGCAGGTGCGAGGCGGTGTCGGTGAGCGAGGTGTCGGTGGTCTTGGCCGCCATTGAACGTTAGTATCGCTAATTAGCTTAGCAAACTATTTTCGTGACCGCCCGTTCGGAGGGGCCGGTGGGGCGGGTTCTCTAAGGTGGGCGACGTGAATCTCGCGGAGGCTCGCGCGATCGACTCGTCCCGATACCCGCCGCACCTCTCCGAGGCCGGGTTCATGCAGCCCTGTCCGCGGCGGATCCGCGCCCGGCGCGGCGGCAAGGTGGTCCTGGACACGGTCCGCGCCTTCTACGTCTGGGAGGTGCCGCACTACCCCGCCTACTACCTGCCGGTCGGCGAGGTCGACGACGCGGTGCTCGCCCTGCCCACCACCGAGACCTTCGAGAGCGGGCCGTTCGCCGGGCTCGCCCACGTCGCCTGGGACTCGGTGGACGCCTGGTTCGAGGAGGACGAGGAGGTCTTCGGCGGCCACCCGCGCAGCCCCTACGCACGGGTCGACGCGATCCGCTCCTCGCGCCGGATCCGGGTCGAGATCGAGGGCGTCGTGCTGGCCGAGTCGAGCGCGCCGGTGCTGCTCTTCGAGACCGGCCTGCCGACCCGCCACTACGTCCAGCGCACCGACGTCGACTTCGCCGCGCTCGAGCGCACCGAGACGACCACCTACTGTCCGTACAAGGGGACGACCAGCGACTACTGGTCGGCGCGGATCGGCGACCGCGTCCACCGGGACGTCGCCTGGTCCTACGCCTATCCGTCGCCGCAGGTCCTGCAGATCGCCGGGCTGGTCGCCTTCTACGACGAGCGGGTCGACACCTTCCTCGACGGGGTGCCGGTGGCGCGGCCGCGGACCAAATTCAGCGAGGACGACTCGTGACCACCGCCGCCGACGCCCGCGACAAGCGCTGGATCGCGCTGATCCTCCTCTGCGTCGCCCAGTTCGTCGTCGTCCTCGACGCCTCGATCGTCAACGTCGCCCTGCCGACGATCAAAGAAGCGCTCGACTTCTCCGAGGACAGCCTGCCCTGGGTGGTCAACGCCTACGTCCTCACCTTCGGCGGCTTCCTCCTGCTCGGCGGCCGGCTCGCCGACCTGCTCGGCCGGCGCCGCCTCTTCATGGCCGGGCTGATCCTCTTCGCGCTCGCCTCGCTGGCGGGCGGCCTCGCCGCCGACTCGGGCCAGCTGATCGCCGCCCGCGCGGTCCAGGGCCTCGGCGCGGCGATCCTCTCCCCCGCCGCCCTCTCGATCGTCGCCGTCACCTTCAAAGACGGCGCCGAGCGCAACAAAGCGCTCGGGGTCTGGGGCGCGGTGGCGGGCTCCGGCGGCGCCGCCGGGGTGCTGCTCGGCGGCGTCCTGACCGAATACGTCGGCTGGGAATGGGTGCTCTGGGTGAACGTGCCGATCGGCATCCTCGCCGCGGCGATCGCCCCGAGCCTGATCGCCGAGACCAAGGCGGAAGTGGAGACGCGCCATTTCGACCTCGCCGGGGCGGCGACGATCACCCTCGGCCTCTCGGCCCTCGTCTTCGCCCTGCTCGACGCCGAATCGGCGGGCTGGGGCTCGGCCCAGACGATCGGCACCATCGTCGGCGCCCTGGTGCTGCTGGGGGCGTTCGTCGCGGTCGAGCTGCGCTCGCGGGCGCCGCTCGTCCCCTTCTCGATCTTCCGGGTGCGCACCGTCACCGGCGCCAACGTGGTCGGGATCCTGGTCGGCGCCTCGCTCTTCTCGATGTTCTACTTCATCTCCCTGTACATGCAGCAGATCCTCGGCTACAGCCCGGTCAAGGCGGGGATCTCCTACCTGCCGCTGGCGGTGACGATCATCCTCGCCGCCGGGATCGCCTCCGGGCTGGTGACCAAAGTCGGCTTCAAGCCGATCCTCGCGACCGGCATGGTCTGCATCGCCCTGGGGCTGCTCTGGTTCACCCAGATCGACGTCCACGGCAGCTTCCTCGCCGACATCCTCGGCCCCTCGATCCTCGCCGCGCTCGGCCTCGGCTTCGCCTTCGTGCCGGTGACGATCGCCGCCGTCTCGGGGATCCCGGACCGCGAGCAGGGCCTCGCCTCGGGCCTGATCAACACCTCCCAGCAGGTCGGCGGCGCGCTCGGCCTGGCGATCCTCGCCGCGATCGCCAACGCCGTGGTCGGCTCGACCGAAACCCCGGCGAAGCTGGTCGAAGGCTTCCAGGCCGCCTTCGGCGTCGGCGCCGGGTTCGCCGTCCTCGGCCTGCTCGCCACCCTCTTCCTGATCCGCAGCTCCGACAGCCGCGCCCACGTCGAACTCGGCAACGAAGCTCCGGCCGTCGTCGACTGACGCCGCGGCCCGGCGGCGGAGGTAGACGACCTCGACGCCGAGTTCCGGAGCGATCCGCCAAGAACGCCGTTTCGACGCGCGCGATCGCGGCGCCGTCCCAGTGCTCATAGCGGGAGGGGGCCCTTGATCGTCGCCACAGGTTGCCGACGAAGCTCGTGTCACAGATCAGCGTCTCGCCCGGCATGGCCGCCCCCGAACTCCCTCATCATGATCTGGAACCACCTCTCGTGGTCCTCCGTCCATGGCTCGCGGAGGGCGTATTTCCCGCCGGGCCGGGCCTCCGCCGACTCATCTTCGCTCTGCCGCGCCCCGGGCCGATCCGTCTCGCCCTTCAGTTTTCCGCCTTCGTCCGCCATCGCCCCGCCACCATAAGCAGACAAAGCCCCTCGCCTCAAGCGTTGTCACAAAGTTGGCACAGAGAGGGGCGGAGGTGGCACTTGTCGAATGGGTTTCGGTGAGCTCCGCCGACGTGAAGGCCACCGACCCGAGGATCGGGGACCAGGCGCCCGTGCGCTACCCGCCGGGGATGGACGAGCGCAGCACCAGGGTGGCCGAAAAGCTGGCGACGCCGATGCTGATCGCCGCCGCGCTGGTCCTGCCCACGGTGGCGCTGTCGGAGTCGCGACCGGGCGGGGCGCTGGAGACGATCGCGATCACGCTCAACTGGATCACCTGGATCGCCTTCCTGGTCGAGCTGGTGGTGATGCTGGCGGTGGTGCCGGAACGGTGGACGTGGCTGAAGCACCACCCGCTCGACCTGGTCATCGTCGTCCTCACCCCACCGGTCCTCCCCGCCGGGCTCCAGAGCCTGCGGGCGCTGCGCCTCCTCCGCCTGCTGCGGCTGCTGCGCCTCGCCCAGCTCTCGCGCGAGGTCTTCTCGCTGCAGGGCCTGCGCTACTCGGCGCTGCTGGCGCTCCTCACGATCGTCGGCGGCGGCGCCGTCTTCGGCGCCTTCGAGAAACACTCCCAGCACCTCACCTTCTGGCAGGACACCTACTGGGCGATCACCACGATGACCACGCTCGGCTCGAACATCTACCCGACCACGACCGGCGGCCAGATCGTCTCGACCGGCATCCTGCTGATCGGGATCGGCTTCGTCGCCCTCCTCACCGGCGGCTTCGCGCAGCGCTTCCTCGCCCCGGAACTGAGCGAGATCGAGCAGGAGCTGGCCGCCGAACAGCTGCGGCCGGAGGAGGTGGCCCTGCGCGAACTGGCGAGCGTCCAGGAACAGCTGCAGGCGCTGCAGCTGGCGGTCGAGAGGCTGGCCCGCGAACGGGCGGCGAGCGAGGCGGCGCGGGCCGGGTCCACCGCCTGACGGCGGCGCGCGGTCAGAGCCCGGGCACCAGCGCGTCGACGATCGTCCCCTGCTCGAGCCCGGCGATCACCGCCGCGGTCCGCTCCATGTCCTCGATCAGCCCCTGCTCGGCGAGGGCGATGATCCGGTCACGCGGGCCGATCGTGGCCAGGGCGCTGCGCACCGTCCCCTCCGGCAGGACGATCGGCACCGCCACCGTGGCCGCCCCGATCTCCGACTCCTCGTCGCAGATCGCGTAGCCGCGCTCGCGGATCCGGCTCATCTCCGACTCGAAGTCCTCGGCGTCGACTATCGAGTTGTCGGTGAAGCGCGCCATCCCGCCCCCGGCGGCGATCAGCCGCTCGCGCTCTTCCGGGGAGACGTAGGCCAGGATCGCCTTGCCCGACCCCGCCACGTTCGGCGCCATCGGCTGCCCCAGCGGCACCGTCACCGTCATCCGGTTGGGGTCGATGGTCGGCAGCGAGCGCACGCAGATGATCGCGTCGTCGACCACCGAGGCGAGGAAGAAGCACTCCCGCCAGCGGTCGCGCAGCGCCGTCATCCCGGCTTCGATCGAGGCGCCGCGGCCGATCTGGGTAACCATCCCGGCCAGCTGCACCAGCCCCGGGCCGACGCTGTAGCGCCGGGTCAGCGGATCGCGCTGGACCAGCTCGTCTTCGGCGAGCGCCGCCAGCAGCCGGTGGCAGGTTGCCGCGGGCAGGGAGCAGGCGTTGGCGATCTCGACGAGCCCCCCGCCATCGGGCCGCCGGGCCACCTCCTCGAGGATCGAGACGGTACGACTGATTATCTGCATCGGCGGCGGCGCTTGAGCAAGGCCTAGCTAGCTTTCGTCGTCGGCTTCCTCCGCGATCTTAGCCTCCAGTTCCTTCATCACGTCCGGGTCCCTCAGCGTCGTCACGTCGCCGAGCGCCCTCCCCTCGGCGATGTCGCGGAGCAGGCGCCGCATGATCTTGCCCGAGCGGGTCTTCGGCAGGTCCTCGGCCCAGACGATCCGCTTCGGTCGGGCGAATCTGCCGATCCGCGTCGCCACCGCCTCGCGGATGCCTTCGCTCAGCTGCTCGGAGGGCTCGATCCCTCCCCGCGGGGTGACGAAGGCGCAGATCGCCTGGCCGGTGTCGGGGTCGGTCTGGCCGATCACCGCCGCCTCGGCGACGTCGGGGTGGGCGACGATCGCCGACTCCACCTCGGCGGTCGAGAGCCGGTGGCCGGAGACGTTGACGACGTCGTCGATCCTCCCGATCACCCAGAAGTAGCCGTCGGCGTCGCGGCGGGCGGCGTCGCCGACCAGGTAGCGCTCCCTGCCGAACCTCGAGAAGTAGGTCTCGACGAAGCGCTCGTCCTCCTTGTAGAGGGTGCGGAGCATCGAGGGCCAGGGGCGCTCCAGCACCAGCAGGCCCTGGCC